>JAFWYP010000034.1 GCA_017517665.1 Clostridia bacterium
ACGGGATATTATAAAATGCCCGATGAATCAAAAGAAATGTTTACCGATGACGGTTGGCTGAAAACGGGTGATATCGGTTATGTGACCGATGATAAACAGCTTTTCATAACAGGGCGGGTAAAAAATCTTATTATCCTTTCAAGCGGCGAAAATGTTTCCCCCGAAGCCATTGAAAGAAAATTCTGCTCTGTTGAGTTGGCTGAAGAAGTTCTTGTTTACGGCGAAGGTAACAGAATAATTGCTGAAATTTATCCGAATGATGAATTTGCCAAGGCAAACGGCATTGACAATATTGAATCCGAACTCGAAAAAATTGTTGATTCGATGAATGAAACCGCCAAGGCATCTCACATAATTTCTCAGGTCAGAGTCAGAAACACACCTTTTGATAAAACAGGTCCGGGCAAAATCAAAAGATACGAAAACCGTATTTAAAGGGGGCAAATCATGAAAAAGTACGCAGGTGCTATGTATGAGCTTACTCCGCCTCAGGAAATGATTCAGTTCATGCTTAAATACAGTTTTTTTCATAAGCAGGTAACGCAGATTCCCGAGTCAATAATCGTGAAAAAAGATATTGATTTTGATCTTATGGAAAAAGCCTTTAACATCGAAATAGAAAGAAATGACTGTCTGCGTCTTCGCTTCTTCAAGGAAAAAGGCAGAATCAAGCAGTATTTCCTTTCTGAATACAGGATTGAAAATATTCCCGTTCTGAATTTTAAATCAGAGCAGGAGCGCATTGATTATCTTACCGATGATGCACGCAAACCCGTGAAAATGCTCAAAGGCGAAACCTTCCGTGTGAAATTCTTCCGCACTCACGATAACCGCTGCGGAGTCTATGTGAATATTCACCATCTTGTTATGGATAATGCGGCTGTTTTCACTTTCTTTGCGGATTTGTTTGCCGTATATGACAGTCTCAAAGACGGCACGGATATGCCGAAGCCTCTCGGTAAGTATGAGGATATTATCAAAAAAGAGCTTGCCTATGTTGCTGACCCAGAAAATTTGAAAAGGGAAGAAAAGGCTTACAGAGAATTTATGAAAAAAGATGGCGAGCCTCTTTATCTCGGCGTTGAAGGTCCGAAATTTTTGGAAGCAGAGCGCAAAAAGAAGAAAAATCCTGATATAAAAGCGCCCTCTCTTTTCGACCCGATTCACGATAAAGCGGAGCTTACAAAATACAGTATCCCTTATGAAGAAAGTCAAAAAATATTTAAGTTTATGGAAGATAACGGTGTAAGCGGAGAATGCCTTGTTCAGCTTGCAATGCGTCTTCATGTTTCAAAAATAAACTACAGACATAATGATACATATTTTATTGTTCTCTGTCCCAGACGAAAAACTGTTTCAGAAAAGCGTGCTGGAGGAACTTTGGCAGCGCCGCTTCCGCAGAGAATAGTTCTTTCCGAAAACACAACGTTCAGAGAAGCACTGGAGAAAATGGCAGAGGTTCAGTTCTGGGCATTCAGACATATGGATTATCCCTATCTTGAATATCGCGCCCTGCAGCAGAAAATGTATAATTATCCTGCAGCAGCAGGTGCTTCAACAATGATGTTCTCATGGTTTCCCCTTGAAGCAGGTTCAATGAACAAATGGGAATATGAGTTTGAGGGTTATTCATTGGGAAGATATATTATGGTTCTTTATACATTTGCCATGAAGGATTTCCACAGCGGATGCCTTAAGCTTTCATGTATGCACCGCACGAAGTTTGTAAGCGTTGAGGATATAAACGCATTCCACAAAGGAACGGCAAACGCACTTAAACTCGGTGTTGAAAACCCCGATATGACACTTGGCGAAATATTGGACAGAATTTAAAAGGAGGGTGCTATTATGCTTGATAAAATAAAAGAAGTAATCTGCAATTTTGTAGATGTTGATTCCGATGAGATTACAGCCGAATCCGTATTCACAAGCGACCTGGGACTTTGTTCTCTTGATTTCGCAATGCTTTCTTCGGAGATAGAAAAGGAATTCGGTGTTGTTGTCAATGCAAAAACCTTTGCTGCGGTCAAAACCGTAGGCGGTCTTATGAACTATATAAAAAGATTAATATAAAAATCCCAAAATACAGTTGCTTATCCTCCGTCCATTTGTTAAAATGTAAGAAACAGATGGATGGAGGTGCTGTTTATGAAAAAAACAAAAATCGGTGTGTTCGGTGCAGGCAGAGGAATTGATATTGCGAAAAACTTTCTTCTTCTCGGCTGTGAAATAGTTGCTCTTTGCGAACATAATCCTAAAAGAGCTGCCATGGGTCTCGAAAAACTCGGATTCAGTGTTCCTGTGTTTGAAAATTTTGATGAGTTTATTGAGCAGGAACCGGATGCGGTTATTATTGCAAACTATTTTCATGAGCACACTCCGTATGCGATAAAATGCTTTGAAAAGGGTATTCATGTTTTCTGCGAATGTATATCAAACGGTACAATGGCAGAGGGCGTTGAACTTATCCGTGCATTTGAAAAAAGCAATTCTGTTTTTATGCTTGCGGAAAACTATCCCCAGATGATTTTTAATCGTGAAATGAAAAAAATCTGCGACGGCGGAACACTCGGAAAGATTTTGTATGCCGAGGGTGAATACAATCATCCTGCTTGCCCCGACAGTCATGAATTCAATAAAGAATATGTTTATTTTACCGACCACTGGAGGAACTATCTTCCCCGTTCATATTATGTAACACATTCGCTTGCACCGCTTATGTGGTCAACGGGCGCAACTCCCAAAAGAGTCAGCGCAATGCCGGTTTATGCACCGATGAAAGAATCAGCAACCGCAAGACGTGTCGGCGACAGAGCAGCGATAATCACAACCCTGAATGATGATGAGTCTGTATTCAGAGTTACGGGTTGCGCAGCTTTCGGTGCGCATCATAATGCTTACCGTATCTGCGGCGAAAACGGACAGATTGAAAATCTCCGCGGTATGGGCGATAAAATGATGCTTCGTTACAATGACTGGGCGATCCCCGAGGGCAGGGAAGAGGTTAATCTCTATGAACCCCAATGGAATGACGGTGATGAAGAATT
This sequence comes from Clostridia bacterium, assembly GCA_017517665.1. Taxonomy (GTDB): domain Bacteria; phylum Bacillota; class Clostridia; order Oscillospirales; family Acutalibacteraceae; genus CAG-177. Next base: position 3,048 of record JAFWYP010000034.1, read on the forward strand.
CATAAGTCAGGCAGGTCACGGAGGCGGAGATTATATCGTTGCAAGAATGTTTCTTGAGTGCATAAACGAAGGCAGACAGCCTGAGCATCCCTATGATATTTATTCAGCGGTAACAATGGCATCGGTCGCAATTCTCGCCCACCGTTCGGTTATGAACGGCGGCATTCCTTACGATATTCCTGATTTCAGAAATGAAGAATATCGCAAAGAACACGAGAACGACCGTCAGACTCCTTTCTGCGGCACAGACGGAAGTAAACCGAATATTCCCTGCTGTTCAAAACCGGATTATTCGCCCACGCAAGAGCAGATAGCAAAAATGGCTGAAATATTAGCCGAATAAAGAAAACACCCCGAAAGTTCAATCTTTCGGGGTGAAGTTTTATGTTCAGTTGATTTTCAATGTGTAAACATATTTTGAATTGATTTCATCGGGATTTATGAATCCGAAATCAACTGCAAGTTTGCCGTTTTCGTTAACGGCTTCAAGAGTTTTGTCGCATCCGAGAAGGCTGACGTTCATGCCGTCACGGTAATCAACATCATTGAAAACAATCTTGCCGAAGGGGTAATTGTGAATGAAAGCAAATACAGAGCCGTTATCCTTGTGCTTTGTGTATTTGATGTTTTCGTCGGATGATTCGGGGCAGTATTTTCTGCTGCAGTAAACGCCTTCGCCGTTAACCTTGAGCCACTGACCGAGCTGACGGAGTCTTTCTTCCATGATAACGGGGATTCTGCCGTCATCCGTAGGACCTACGTTGAGAAGGAAGTTGCTTCCCTTTGAAATAAGGTCAACGAGCAATTTGATGAGTTCTTCTTCGGAAAGATAATCTTCAACAGTTTCAAATCTGTTCCATCCGAACGATGCGCCGATGCCTCTGCATTCCTCGGAAACTCTGTCGATAACTTCGATTGAATCGTGATTTTCGTTGATAAGACCGTATTCTGTTGTAAGGTTGCCGCCGAGTCTGCCTCTTGTTTCGCTTCCCCAACGGTCATTGGGAACTATGTAATCCTTAACGCTTGATTCGTTGTAAAGCCACTGAAGGAATTCTGTGCTGTGCCATACCGAGCTGGGATGTTCCCATTCGCCGTCTGTGAAAAGAGTAGCGGGTTTATATTCTTCAATGAGCTCTTTGAGCATGGGGATAAGATGCTTAACGGCATATTCTTCGGGATCCTTGAGATAGAGGGGGTGGAACCATTCGTAAACGGAATGATAAACACCGAATTTAACATCGCTCTTGTCACACGCATCTTTGAGTTCACGGCAGAAATCTCTGTGAGGACCGACATCAACGCTGTTCCAGTTCCATGCATATTTTGATTTAAAAAGGCAGAAACCGTCATGATGCTTTGATACAAGGTTCATGTATTTTGCACCTGCATCCTCAAAGAGCTTTACCCATTGCTCTGCATCGAAGTTTTCAGCCTTGAATTTATCAACAAAATCGTTGTATTTGAAGCTTTCGCCGTATGCTTTCTGATGATAGTAATAATAATCGCTGTCATTTGCGCTTCTTTCGGTTATTTCGTCGCAATGATAGCCATACCATTCAGCGTATTTGCCCTTGGGTGCATATGCAGGCACGCTGTAAAGTCCCCAATGAATAAAAATACCGAATTTCGCATCCTCAAACCACGAGGGCACTTCTCTTTTATTGAGTGATTCCCAGTTGTTTTCGTATTTCATGTAAAAAATCTCCTTTCGGGTTCTTTTAGAATGATAACACAGCAAAATCAAAACTTCAATAGATTTGACATATATTTTAAGATATAGTAAAATCTTTAATGGTGATAAAATGCTTGAGTTTATGAATGAAAAAAAGTCCTCATGGGAGAAAATCAAAGAAAGCGGCAAACCCGTTGTTGTTTACGGCATGGGCAACGGTGCCGACAAGGTTATTGATGAATTCAATCGGCTCGGAATCCCCGTCAACGGTGTTACCGCAAGCGATGATTTTGTGAGAGGACAGCAGTTCAGAGGTTTTACTGTTAAAAAGCTTTCGGATTTTGACGGTGATTTCATTATTGCCGTTGCTTTTGCAAGCTGCATTCCCGAGGTTATGAATCATATCTGTTCTCTTTGCGGAAAATACAGAGTAATCGTGCCTTGCGTGCCTGTTTTCGGCGATGAAATATTCAACCGTGAATTTATTTTAAAACATGTAAACGAGCTTAATGCCACATATAATCTTTTTGAGGATTGCTCAAAGGAAATCTTTGCGGGATGCGTTGATTTTATGTTTGGCGGCGAGCTTGAAACGCTGAAAAACATAACAAGCGAAAAAGATGAAGTTTTTAAAAATATACTGAAACTCGGCGATAACGAAAGCTATCTCGATTTGGGTGCATACAGAGGAGATACCGTTGAGGAGTTTCTGCATTACTGCGGCGGAAAATATTCTGGTATAACTGCTCTTGAGCCCGACGGGCGCACTTTCAAAAAACTTGAAGCATATCTTGAAAATGTTGAAAAATCAACGGCATTTCAATATGCGGTTTACAGTGAAAACAAAACTCTGTTTTTCAGCAATAAATCAGGCAGACAGTCAACTGTTTCCGAAAAAGGCGTTGAGATAAAAGCTGTTTGTGTTGACAGTCTTTATTCCGATAAAATGGTTACATACATCAAAATGGATGTTGAGGGCGTTGAAAAAGAGGCGATTCATGGTGCGGAATTCACTTTGAAAAGCCAAAAACCAAAGCTTAATATTGCTCTCTATCACAGAAGCGAAGATATATTCTTGATTCCCTTGCAGGTTGCACAAATAAATCCCGATTACAGATTTCATATCCGCAGACATCCTTATATTCCGTGCTGGGATATGAATTTATATTGTGTATAAAAAACAGTTGTATTAAATAAATTGATTTGCTATAATATTTTGGAAGAAAAATCCGAAAGGAGTTTTATAATGAAAAAAACACAATGGTATAAGGATGCGGTATGCTATCAGATATGGCCCCGCTCATTCTGCGACGGAAACGGCGACGGAATAGGCGATCTTGAGGGTGTTCTCTCAAAGCTTGACTATCTTAAAGACCTTGGTATTACCTGCATCTGGTTTTCTCCTCTCTATTGCTCACCCAATGCCGACTTTGGCTACGATATTTCCGATTACAAAAACATATCTCCCGAATATGGCAGCAATGAGCTTTTTAAGAAGGTTCTCGACGAAGCTCATGCAAGGGGAATAAAGGTTATTATGGACCTTGTTGTCAACCATTCATCCGATGAACATGAGTGGTTCAAAAAGGGTATTGATAAAAACAGCAAATACCATGACTATTATTTCTGGCGTGACGGCAAGGGAAAGAAGCTTCCCAACAACTGGTCATCGCTTTTTGAAGGCAAGGCATGGGAATATTGCCCTGAAAACGGCCAGTATTATCTCCATCTTTTCTCAAAGAAACAGCCCGACCTCAACATGGATAACCCCGAAGTGCGTAATGAAGTCAAGGATATCATGAAATTCTGGCTTGATATGGGCGTTGACGGTTTCCGTGAAGATGTTATTACTTTTGCATCTAAAAGAGAAGGACTTCCCACAGGTTTCCCCATTCCTCAGGCTTGCGGTATGGAGCATTATGCAGACGGTCCTCATATTCACGAATACCTTACCGAATTCCGTCAGGTGCTCAATAAATATGACTGCTTTGTAGTCGGTGAGGCTCCGATGATGACAGTCAGAAAGGCTCTCAAATATATCAAGGAAGGTCCGAATCAGGAGCTTGATATGATGTTCCATTTCAAGCATATGGAAGCAGACTGCATATTCATGGATTGTCTTTGCATCGGATTCAGCCTTAAAAGGCTCAAGAAGGCTTTTTCAACATGGCAGACGGGTCTTTACGGCAAGAGCTGGAACGCTCTCTATATGGAAAACCACGACCATCCCAGAATAATCAACCGTTTCGGCAGCGTGAAATACAGAACAGAAAGCGCAAAAACAATCGCAAATTCCTATATGCTTCAGTGCGGAACTCCCTTTATTTATCAGGGGCAGGAAATCGGTATGGTTAACATTGACCTTCCCAAGGTTGAAGATTATCAGGACGTTTTTGCGGTTAATAACTATAAAACTCTCCGCTTTTTCGGCTTCTCCGAGGAGAACACAATCAAGCGTCTCAAGACTTCAAGCCGAGGCAACGCAAGAACTCCCGTTCAGTGGGATGATACAGCAAACGCAGGCTTTACAACCGGCACTCCCTGGATGCCCGTTAACCCCAATTATGAGCAGGGCATAAACGCAAAGACGGAAATGGAAAATCCTGATTCTATTTATAACCATTATAAAGCACTCATAAAGTTCCGCAAGGAAAATCCCGTTGCTGTTTACGGTGCATATAAAGAATATAACAAGTCAAGCAAAGAGCTTTATGTTTATGAGCGTACATACGAAGGCAAGAAGATGCTTGTAATCTGCTCATATTCCGAAAAGGCTGTCAATTTCAAAGCACCTGCAGGTTATGACCTTTCAAAGGGCAATGCTGTTCTTTGCAACTACAAAGAAAATCCCGTAACAAATAACGGCTTTACAACAAGACCCTACGAAACAAGAGTTTATATATTTGACTAAAAATCAAACCCACATCTTGAAAGGTGTGGGTTTAATAATTTTTCAGCCTTTTCAAAGTCTGAAATGCCGCGGAATACTGCTCGGAATTCGGCTCAGCATTTATCAGACTGTCAACATTCTCCGTCATGCCGATGATATAACCGAAAAGAGAATGGTTTTCAGAGTTTGTTATTGCATCTTCACAAGCATCAATCATGTCATGATATTCAATAATTCCGTTTGATTTAAGATGCTTCGCAAGAAGCTCTGCTTCCGCACAGCAGCATTCATATCCTTCGGAATGAAGCTCAAGTGCAGAAATAATTTCATAATCAGTTTCATTTTTTAATTTATTTTCAACGTCGAATTTTTTAACTGCTTTTCGCGTTGAAAAATCATATAACCCGTTTATTTCACCGAAGTAATATCCTTTTTCCGAAAGACTTCTCTGTATTGCCGCAATTCTTTCACCGCTTTCTCCGAGATTCATTGCGTAAGAACGAAGCGTACATAAATCCGTTATTAAAATCAGCAATGCAAGGTTTGTTGCAACAAGCATAAGTATCTTGAAACTCTTCTTTTTTTGCATTTAACCACCCGAATTATTTTTTGAACGGAATCGGAAAATATCTATGTTAAATAAAGTATATTGTTTTATTTTTAAAGTTGTGTTATAATCCGGTTATTATATATTTTTTGAAAAGTGAGTGTTCTATGAAAAAATCAAATGCCTTGGCACTTATACCGATAGGTGTATTTGTTGCTTTTTATTTAACCCTCGGAATTGTTTTTGAGTATGTCATGAAAATGCCTATGGGATTTTATAATGTTCCCGTTGTTGTTGCATTTCTTGTTGCGCTTCTTGTTGCCGTGATTCAGACCCGAGGTGTTTCTCTTGATAAAAAATTTGAGATAATGGGGCAGGGTGTAGGCGATAAAAACATAATCACCATGCTTCTTATCTTTCTGCTTGCAGGTATTTTTGTCGGCGTTGTGGGCAGAAATTCTGCAGAAAGCGTTGCTTATTTTCTTCTTTCAATAACGCCGCCCCGCTTTGCGCTTGTTGTTTTGTTTGTAATCAGCGCGTTTGTATCAACCGCAATGGGTACTTCCGTCGGAACTATAACTCTTATTACTCCAATTGCTGTTGCCATATCAACGGGTTCGGGATTTTCTCTGCCTCTTTGTGTCGGTACGGTTGTCGGCGGTGCAATGTTCGGCGATAATCTCTCATTTATTTCGGACACAACAATTGCTGCCTGCAACGGTCAGGGATGTAAAATGAAGGATAAATTCCGTACAAACCTTGCAATAGTTGTTCCTGCCGCCATTGTGACGCTTGTTTTAATCACCGTTCTTTCTTTGGGTTCGGATATCACGGGCGGAATAATGAAGGCTTATAACCTTATTGAAATTATCCCGTATATTCTTGTTTTAATCAGCGGAATAATCGGCATCAATGTTTTTCTGACTCTAATAATCGGCATAGTTTCGGGAAGTATTATCATGCTTCTGACCGATGCCGTGAATTTTCCCGAACTTCTTTCGGGAATGGGAAGCGGCGCATCGGGAATGTTTGAAACATCAATGGTTGCAATTCTTGTTGCCGCACTCTGCGCGCTTATAAAATATAACGGCGGTTTTGATGCACTTCTTCAGGGTATCCGCCGTGTTTCAGAGGCAAAAAAAGCGGACAGCTCGGCATAGGTCTGCTTGTAGGTCTTATGGATATCGCAACGGCAAACAATACGGTTGCGATTGTTATGGCAAACCCAATTGCCGCTGAAATGGCAAAGGATTTCGGGGTATCAAACAGAAAAACCGCATCAATTCTTGATACTTTTTCCTGTATTTTCCAAGGCTTCTTGCCCTACGGTGCACAGATTCTTGTGGCAATTTCTGCGGTTAATACCCTCGGATTTGAAATATCCGCTTTTGAGATAATCAAAAACCTTTTCTATCCCATGCTTCTTCTTGCAAGCTCGCTTGTGTTTATATTCATAGTTCCCGAGAAAAAATTCGCTTGATACTAAGGAGGTGACCGCTGTGACAGAATGCAGTTTTAAAGTGAACGGTATAGATTTGTATACATTTCTGAATCCTCATCTTAACAGCTTTTGTATTTCTCTTTATGTCAGGGCGGGAAGCCTTTTTGAGGATGACTCAGAGTGCGGAATAACACATCTGCTTGAACATTCAATATACAGAAATCTGAAAAAACGTTATGATAATCTTTATGAGCTTATGTCATTGCACGGTCTTGATATGAATGCAACAACTTATAAAGAGTTTGTTGTGTTTTCTGTTGAAGGATCTGATGAAAGCTTTGATTTGGCGGCAGATATTATACTGCACATTTTTGATGAAATCAGCCTTGACAAAGAAGAAATCCGTCTTGAAAAAGAACGCATTTATGCGGAAATATATGAAAAAGAGGAGAAAAGCACAGTAGATTACCGTTTCAGAAAGGCTGTCTGGGATGGTACAGGTGTTCAAAAAAGCACACTTGGTTGTCGTAGCGGGGTTGAAAAAATTTCACTTAAAAAGCTCAATTCATACCATGAAAAGATTTTTGCAAAAGATAATGTTTTTATTTTTGTAACAGGTAATGCAGAAGAAAAATCAATTGAAAACCTGAAAAATAAACTTTCGTATGTTGAAATCAACAGCTGTTCACCGAATTTTGAAAATAAGGTTAACGGTATCGGCAGTTTTTTCAACCGTGATAAAAATATAACCGTGAAACCAAGCGACTGGACATATATACAAATCGGTTTTGATGTTGAAACACAGAAATATAAAAGCGGTGTTCATGCTTTGCTTTATTCTGTTTTGTTTAAGGGTGACAGCGCGTTGTTTTATAACATTATGTCGGAAGACAGCGCTTTGGTTTATTCCTATGATGCAACATATGAGCAGTATGATGATGTGGGCAATTTGTATTTCAAGTTTGAAACCGAACCGCAGAAAATCTATTCGGCATTTTCAGCGGTTGCGGAAATGCTCAATGATTTAAAAAACGGAAAATTTAATTTTAATGTATTTCTGAATCTTGAAAAAGCAAATTGCAAACGAGAGCTTGATAATGTCGGAAACCTCAACTGGTCATTGGCATATTATAACCATATACTTAAATCGGACGGTATTGATTATTCCAAAGACGGCTACGGAATTTATGACAGTTTGACTAAAGATGATGTTGTCAATGCCGCAAAAGAAATTTTTAAAACATCAAACATGACGATTGCCATGAGGGGCAACAAAAGAAAAATTGATGTTGAAAAGATATATGAAATAATGGAAAGTATTAATTAAAAACACCGTGCATGGTTTTTGTACCATACACGGTGTAATTTTATCGTTCTTCTCGGAAATACGAAAGTCCGAGGCTTGCGGGGGGCAGGTTTTCTCTCTTTCGGCGCATGCTGATAACAACAAGAACAATGATTGTTACAACATAGGGTGCCATTTTAAAGAGCTCTTGCGCACTCAGGGTGAGATTGGGAATATAGTTGTGAATAATGAGAAGTCCGCCGAAAAGGAACGAACCGATAATTCCGAAATTCGGACGCCATACAGCAAAAATAACAAGTGCGATTGCAAGCCATCCTCTGTCGCCGAAGCCGTCATTTGACCATACGCCGTCGGCATAGTCCATAACATAGTAAAGACCGCCCAGACCTGCTATGATACTGCCGATAATGGTTGCGCCGTATTTGTATGCCGAAACATTGATGCCTGCAGCATCTGCCGTTGCGGGGTTTTCACCGACTGCTCTTAAATGCAGACCGCTTTTTGTTTTCTTAAAATAGAAAGAGGTAACAAGTGCGATTGCAATTGCAATATAAGCAAGGAAGCTGTATGAGAAGAAAACATCTCCCACAACTCCGAGCTTGTCGGCAAACGGAAAGCCTGCTTTGAAGCATTTGCTTGTTGCGCTCAGGGCAATTGAAGGAACATCCGTGTCAAGAAGCTTTATGAGCGAGCCGCCGAAAAAGTTGCCGAAGCCGACACCAAAGGTTGTGAGTGCAAGACCCGTAACATTCTGATTTGCTCTGAGTGTAACGGTCAGAAGCGCGTAAATGAGTCCCATAAACGAAGAGCCGATAACAGATGCTAAAAGAGGAATAAGAACAGCAAGAACAGGATTTACGGTTTCAACCGAGTTCTCATAAAGGAATGCACCGATAACGCCGGATATACCGCCCATATACATGACGCCTGCCGTACCGAGGTTCAGATTACCGCTTTTTTCGGTGATGATTTCACCCGTTGAACCGAACAGCAGGGGAATGCCCTGAACTATTGCACGCTGAATAAATGCAACTATCATTTACTGTTCGCCTCCTTTTTGCTGCGGAATACAAGCTTGTAATTGATAAAGAATTCACAGCCGATAATGAAGAAAATAATAATTCCCGTAATTATTTCGGAGAATGAGCTGTTAAGACCGAACATCGTTGAAATTTCACCCGCACCTTTTTCAAGGAAAACAATAATGAATGCGGTGAGAATCATTGTGATTGGATTGAATTTTGCAAGCCATGAAACCATAATAGCAGTGAAGCCTCTGCCGTCAACGGTGTTTGAAGCGATTGTGTGGTTTGTGCCGTTTACAAGAAGCAGACCTGCAATTCCGCAGATTGCACCCGAAAGAATAAGCGTTCTGATTATAACCTTTTTAACGTTGATTCCGATGTATTTTGCGGTGTTTTCGCTTTCGCCGACAACCGAAATTTCGTAGCCGTGCTTGTTATATTTGAGATAAATATACATACCGAAGGTGATAACCGCAACTATAATGATGTTCAGAATATAATCGTTATTACCGATAGTGGGAAGCCAGCTCGCTTTGGGGAGAAGGGGAATTTTTCCGGAGCCTTTGGGTACGGAATAGACAAAGCAATAATAAGAAACAAGCTGAATTGCGATGTAGTTCATCATCAGAGTGAAAGGTGTTTCGTTGGTATTCCAATGCGCTTTAAAGAAAGCGGGGATTACTGCCCATATTGCGCCTGCAAGGACGGAAGCGATGAACATAACGGGAATAAGAACAGCGGTGGGAAGTGAATCCGTGAGGAACATTGAGCAGGCCGCAGCGGCAAGGCCGCCGATAAGCACCTGACCTTCCGCACCGATGTTCCAGAATTTCATTTTGAATGCGGGAGTAACGGCAAGTGAAATGCAGAGCAGAATTGCAAGGTCCTGAAGCAGACGCCATACTCTGCGCTCTGTACCGATTGCACCTTCAATCATAGATGCATAAACATTGATGGGATTTTCTCCCGTGAGAAGCATCGTTAATAGACCGCAGACGATGAGTGCGATAACAATGGCGGCAGCTCTGATAAGCCAGGCTTTTAAAGTGGGAATAGAATCTCTTTTTGCAATATGAAAAAGAGGCTCATGTGTTTTTTTCTGAATGTTTGCCATTATTTATCACCTCCACCGTGTTTTGTCATAAGAAGACCGATTTCTTCTTTGGTTGCTGTTCTTGCATCAAGAACTCCCGAGATTTCACCCGAGGAAATAACCATGATTCTGTCGCAAAGCTCAAGCAACACATCAAGGTCTTCGCCAACAAAAATAACAGCAACACCTTTTTCCTTTTGCTCATTGAGAAGGTTATAGATAAGATATGATGAGTTGATATCAAGACCTCTTACGGGATAAGCCGCCATGAGTACGGTGGGGGATGAAGCGATTTCTCTGCCCACAAGCACCTTCTGAACGTTACCGCCCGAAAGACGGCGTATGGGTGTGTTTGCACCGGGTGTAACAACTCCGAGGTCTTCGATGATTTTATTCGCAAGGTCCTTGGGCTGTTTTCTTTCGAGAAAAACGGATTTTCCTTTTTTGTAGCTTCTGAGCATGATGTTGTCAACAATATCCATGTTGCCCACAAGACCCATTCCGAGTCTGTCCTCGGGAACAAATGAAAGTCTTACACCGAGGTCTCTTATTTGTACAGGAGTTTTGTCCCTGAGATTTTCGGTTTTATTTGTTTGCGGATTGTGATAGAGGATTTCGCCGCTGTTTAGCTTCTGCAAGCCTGCAATTGATTCAAGAAGCTCGCGCTGTCCGCTGCCTGCAATGCCTGCTATGCCGTAAATTTCTCCTGATTTAACCTCAAAAGAAATATCCTTGAGAACGGTTACGCCTTCGCGGTTGATGCAGCTGATATTTTTTATTTCAAGACGTTTTACTGGGTCTTTAGGTTCGGTTCTGGTGATGTTGAGAGAAATCTTCTCGCCGACCATCATTTCGGTGAGCTTGTTTTCATCGGTTTCAGAGGTGTTGACCGTGCCGACATATTCACCCTTGCGAAGAACGGCAACCTTGTCCGAAAGAGCCATAACTTCGTTGAGCTTATGAGTGATAATTATAATTGCCTTTCCGTCGTCGCGCATACGGCGAAGAACTGCAAAAAGCTTTTCGGTTTCCTGCGGAGTAAGAACGGCTGTGGGTTCATCAAGAATAAGGATATCCGCACCTCTGTAAAGAACCTTTATGATTTCAACCGTCTGTTTTTCGGAAACCGACATTTCGTAAATCTTCTTTGAAAGGTCAAGTTCAAAGCCGTATTGCTCACAGATTTTCTTAACCTTTTCGGAGGAGGCTTTAATGTTATATCTGTTATCATCTTTAAGACCGATAAGGATGTTTTCAACTGCAGAAAAAACATCAACAAGCTTGAAATGCTGATGAATCATTCCTATTTTATAGTCAAATGCATCCTTGGGGGATTTGATAACGGCTTCTTTTCCGTCAATATAAATATGACCGCTGTCGGGATAATAAATGCCCGATATCATATTCATGAGAGTTGTTTTACCGCTTCCGTTTTCGCCGAGAACCGATAGAATTTCGCCCTTGTAAACTGTGAGGCATACATCCTTGTTGGCAACAACTTTACCGAAGGATTTAGTAATGTTTTTAAGTTCAATCGCAGCCTGTTTGCTCATTTTTTACCTCCTGTTTGTGTTTTCAAAAAACGGTTGCCTTAATCGTCTTTTGAAAACACAAATAAAAGTTAAGCGGAGCGATTAAACTCCGCTTAACGTTGGTTGAATAAATATCGGTATTATCCGAAGTTTGTGTTGAGAAGGGTGATTCCGTCAATCTGAGCATCAAAATAAGGTGCTGAACGGAATTCGGATTCGTGGAAGTAGCCGTCTGCAACAACTTCTGTATCCTTGGTGTAGTTTTCATCGGTGTCAACATCAGCCATATAGGATGTAACAGCTTCACCGCCGATTGTGAATGTTGAAACGTCAAATACATGGCGTGTGCCTGCAACGAGTTCAGCCTTTGCAGCTTCGATAGCTTCTGCTGTGCCTGCTGCTGCAGCTTTTTCGTTGATTTCGGTAAGAACAACCGAACCTTCGGGAATACCCTTACACCAGTCGGTATCAATTTCTTCGCCGTTAACAACACAATTGATCATGTACTTGAAATAAGGTGTCCAGTCAATTCTTGAGGAAACGATGAAGGTGTTGGGGCAGGCTGCAACTGTGCTGCCGTTGTAGGAAACATTGGGGATGCCTGCGTTTTCACAAGCTGTGGGAGCGCCCATTGAGTCAGCATGCTGGCTGATAAGCTTGCAGCCGTTGCTGATAAGAACGTTTGCAGCTTCCTTTTCAGCTGTTTCGTCATACCATGAACCTGTGAACTGAACGTCCATTGTAACTGTGGGGCAAACTGATTTTGCGCCGAGATAGAATGATGTATAGCCTGAAATAACTTCAGCAAATGTAAATGCGCCTACATAGCCCATCTTTGCTTCTTCGGGTTTGAACTGACCGGCTTCAATCATTTCATTGAGCTTCATGCCTGCAGCAATACCTGCAAGATAACGGCCTTCGTAGATTGATGCGAAAGCATTGTGGAAGTTGGGAACGCCCGCTGTGTGAGCTTTTGTGCCGGTTGCATGGCAGAACTGAACATCGGGATATTTTTCGGCAGCCTGAATCATGAAATCTTCGTGACCGAAGCTGTCTGCAAATACAACTGAGCATCCGCGGTCGACGAGGTCGCAAGCTTCTTCAAAGCATTCGTTGCCTTCGGGAATGTTGTACTTGGGAATCATTTCAACGCCGAGTTCGTCACAAGCAGCTTTTGCAGCGTTGATGAAGTTGAGGTCGTAGGTCGAGTTTTCGTCGTGAAGGAAGATGAAGCCAACCTTAAGCTTTTCTTCGGGTTTTTCATCCACGGTATCGCCGCAGGCAGCAAAGCCTAAAACAAGACCGAGGGCAAGCAGAATTGCGAGAACTTTTCTTAACTTCTTCATTTTGGTACCTCCAAATAATGATTTATTATTTTATCCAAAAACAACTTCACCGTTGTCAATGGATTTAATAACCGCAAGTGATTCAACCCTGTATCCGAGTGAACGAAGTGAATCTCCGCCCGGCTGGAAGCCTTTTTCAATTACAATGCCGATACCTTCAAGCTTTGCGCCTGCCTGATTTATGATATTGATAAGGCCGTGAACTGCTTTGCCGTTTGCCATGAAATCATCTATTATAAGTATGCGGTCATCCGGACCTATATAATCTTTAGAAATGCCTATGGTTGTTGTTATCCCTTTGGTGAATGAATAAACATCTGCTTTGTATATATTATCGCCGACGTTTCTGTTTGCGCCTTTTTTGGCAAAAACAACGGGTACGGAGAAATACTGTGCCGCAATGCAGGCAATACCGATTCCAGAAGCTTCAATTGTAATGATTTTATTGATATCTGAAGAATCAAAAATTCTGCGGAATTCCTTCCCGATTTCACAAAGAAGGTCAACATCTATCTGATGGTTGAGAAACATATCAACCTTCACAACGTCATTGCTGATTGCTTTGCCTTGCTCAATTATTCTCTTTTTTAACAGTTCCATAATAATCACATCCGTTTAATTATATTTCAATTATAATTATCGGTATATTAAAAATCAAGAACTTTTTATAAAAAATGACTAAATTATACAATATTTGTTTTCTGTTTAATAAAACCGCCGTATTGACTTTGAAAATGATTTAAAATATAATTGAAACGGAAAAATATATAACGGAGAGATTCAAATGGCATTTATAAGTGTTTTTGAAGTCATAGGTCCGAATATGGTAGGACCCTCAAGCTCGCATACGGCAGGTGCGGCATCAATTGCGCGTCTTGCATGGAAAATGACTCACGAAAAAATCAAGAGCGTAAAGTTTACCCTTTACGGCTCATTTGCGCAGACATATAAGGGTCACGGTACCGACAGAGCACTTCTCGGCGGCATGATGGGCTTTGAAACCGATGATGAACGAATCCGTGATTCGTTTGAAATTGCCGAAAAAGAGGGGATAGAATTCTCTTTTGTTGCCAATACAATTGAAACAGAAGTTCATCCTAATACGGTTGATATGGAAATCGAGGATGTAACGGGCAGAAAGCTCACTGTCAGAGGTGAATCAATCGGCGGCGGCAAGGTAAGACTTACGAGAATCAATGGCGTTAAGGTGCTGTTCACGGGCGAATACCATTCGCTTATTGTTATTCACAGGGATCACCCGGGTGTTATTTCAAAGGTAACGTCAAATCTCGGCGAATGCCATGTGAATATTGCGTATCTTCGTGTTTACCGCGAAACCAAGGGCGGAATTGCCTATATGATTATTGAATCCGACGAAGAAATAACACAGGAAATAGTTGATAAAATTGAGCGTAATCCTTTTGTTAAGGACACCATGCTCATTAAGAAATAGGGGAGGGTGAATAATGGATTTCAATACAGCGGAAGAAATGCTTGCCTTATGTAAAAAAGAAAACAAACCCATCTCCGAAATAATGCGCCTGAGGGAGATTATCTACGGTGAAGACGATGCACAAACGGTTGATGCACGAATGAGAAAATCTCTCGGAATAATGAGAAACTCCGTTCATAAGCCTCTTAATGAGATTGTTCGTTCGATGGGCGGAATGATAGGCGGTGAAGCGGCAAAGCTTGAAAAACGCAGGGCAGAGGGGAAATCAATCTGCGGCAATGTTTTGACCAAAGCACTTATTTATTCCCAGGCGGTTCTTGAAATGAACGCATCAATGGGCGTTATCGTAGCGGCACCTACTGCAGGGTCGGCAGGCGTTGTTCCCTCCGTGCTTTTTGCACTTGAAGAAGAATTCGATCTCTCCGAAGACGAGCTTGTAAAAGGACTTTTTACCGCAGGCGCAATAGGATGTCTGCTCATGAAAAATGCATCTGTATCGGGTGCTGAAGCAGGCTGTCAGGCTGAAATCGGTTCTGCGGCGGCGATGGCTGCGGCTGCGGCGGTTGAAATGATGGGAGGCACTCCCGAACAATGTCTGGATGCTGCGGCAATAACCATCGGCAATATGCTCGGTCTTGTGTGTGACCCCATTGCGGGTCTTGTTGAAATGCCTTGCCAGAGCAGAAATGCCGCAGGAGCTTCTAACGCACTCACAAGCGCAGAAATGGCTCTTGCCGGAATAAAATCCGCGGTTCCTTTCAGCGAAATGTCCGATGCGATGTACAGAGTTGGAAAAGGACTTCCCGCAGAGCTTCGCGAAACCGCACTCGGAGGCTGCGCAGCAACTCCGACGGGATGTGAATATAAATGCAAAATTTTCGGCGGATGCAAATAAAACAGTTATATGACTCGCTCGCTTGAGTGGGTCATATTTTATCTCTCCCTTTCATAGTATTTAATGATATGTTAGGGAGGGCTGATATTGAAAGGAATAGTTGAACAGCGAGCTGTTGAGCTTGCTGAATATATAATCGAAAACAAAACAACCGTGCGTGCGGCGGCAAAAAAATTCGGTGTATCAAAAAGCACCGTACATATGGATGTTTCCGAACGGCTGAAAAAGCTGAATCCTTCACTGTATAACGAGGTCAGAGAAATTCTTGATATAAACAAAGCGGAAAGACATATCAGAGGAGGACTTGCAACAAAGCAAAAATTTTCAAACAACTTCTGAAATATTGTTGAATTTAAAAATAATGTATGATAAAATCATTTTGAAAACAAAAGAAAGGACTTGATTAAAATGAAGCAGCTTAAAATCGGCATCATCGGTGCCGGCAGAATCGGTTCCCTTCATGCAAAGTCGATAACATATAATGTTCCGACTGCAACGGTTGTCGGAATCACGGATGTTTTCATGGCAAACGCAGAAAAAGTTGCCGCTGAACTCAACATCCCCAAGATTTATAATGATTATAAAGAAATGCTCGCAGACCCTGAGGTTGAGGCAGTTCTTGTTTGTTCCTCAACAGATACTCATGCGGATATCGCTATCGAAGCCGCAGAAGCAGGCAAGCACATTTTCTGTGAAAAGCCTGTTGACCTTACTCCCGAAAAGGTAAACGCAGTTATTGCCGCTGTTGAAAAGGCAAAGGTTAAGCTTCAGGTAGGCTTCAACCGCCGTTTTGACCATAACTTTGCAAACGTAAGAGCAATGGTAAATGACGGCAAAATCGGCGATGTTCACATTGTAAAAATTACTTCAAGAGACCCCGCACCCCCGCCGGCAGAATATTCCGCAGTCAGCGGCGGTATGTTCCTTGATATGACAATTCATGATTTCGATATGGCACGTTTCCTTGCAGGAAGCGAAGTTACCGAAGTTTATGCAAACGCGACCTGCCTTGTTGACCCCGCAATCGGTGAAGCAGGTGATGTTGACACAGCGGTTATCAGCCTTAAGTTTGCAAACGGTGCGGTAGGTGTTATTGATAACAGCCGCCGTGCAGCATACGGCTATGACCAGAGAATCGAAGTTTTCGGCAGCAAGGGTGCAGCCGTTGCTTCAAACGATACCCCCACAAACGTTGTATTTATGGGTGACGAAGGCGTTGTTGCCGATAAGCCTCTCTATTTCTTCCTTGAAAGATATATGCAGTCCTTCAGAGATGAGATGCTTCAGTTTGTAGAGGCTGTTATTGAGGATAAACCCACTCCCACAACAGGTGAGGACGGTCTTAACTCAATCCTTGTTGCTCTTGCAGCAAAGAAATCCGTAGCAGAAGGCAGACCCGTTCAGCTTTCAGAAATGATGTAATCATAAAAACACAGAACCTCCCGTGATTGATTTCACGGGAGGTTTTTTGTGCAATTGCAGAAGAGTGCCTGAATGACTTTATAATATTAAGAAATTCTTAATGGTTTTCCTGCTTTTTTCTTAAGATTTGTTCAGATATAATTAAATTGAAAATTAAGAAAAGGGGGGGCGACAAGACTGTTAATTTTCGCATTAATGCATCTGGCAACAATACCTTTGGCTTATCTTTTTCAAGCTTTTCCGTTCTTGAGTCAGATAGCGGAATCTACTATGGGGATTATACTGGAAGCGTTGATTCAGTGACAGAAGAATCTACTAAATAACAAGGAGGACAAAATGAAAGGATTTAAAAAATTAACAGCAATTATTCTTTGTGCGGTTTTACTTTTCTCAACCGCAAGCGTAGCCTTTGCAGCAGAGTATGCTGCAGAAGAAATGCTCGAAAAGGGCTTCGTATGTCACAACTATTACAGCATTGATACGGTTGTAGTAACCTACAACGAAAAGTATACCGAAATCGGTGAAGTGCCGTCTGTTATTATATATTCACGGGAAACGGATTCCGAGAAAGTCAATGTAACAGAAGTCAGTAATGACAGAATTTATATGGAGATTTATGAGCATAACGGCGAAAGATATCCTCAGCTATTTATTGACGCTGACTTTTGCTGGAAGGTGCTCGCTGTTGAAGTAGGTGCAGGTGCATTTGTAACGGCAGACGGTGAAAAAAGTGCTAAGGTTGAAGTGTCGAATTCCCGATTAATAGCTTGCCGTTTTGATCTGGAGTGCGAATGCATGACATATTATGATTATGATTTGCTCAGAATGGATACCTATCATTATGCGGTTGTTGGAATGCCTGTTAAAGTTGTAACTTCGTTTGAAGGCGACCATGCGGATGCGTGGCTTGAAAAAGCGAAGGTAACATATACGGTTAACGGTAAAACAGATGAAATTAAATCAA
Source organism: Clostridia bacterium (assembly GCA_017517665.1). Lineage (GTDB taxonomy): Bacteria > Bacillota > Clostridia > Oscillospirales > Acutalibacteraceae > CAG-177. The sequence goes on from JAFWYP010000034.1 coordinate 20,637, forward strand.
ATGAATTTGTTCCCAAAGAACTCGGTGAATACATTGTTCAGATAAATATCAACGATAAACTCAAAGATACTGTAAAGTTTAATGTCAGTAACGAAAAAAGTGCATATTTAGAAAGATTGGAGTATGCAGGAATGCATTTACTGCTCAGTCCGCTTGAAGTTGTTTTCGGAATAGTGGGCTTTTTCTTTGCTCCCGGATTCGGTTGGATTGGCGGTCCCGCTTTAGTTTGGGACGGCTTAACAAGTATAATAGACTTCTTTGAATCGCTGTTTAGCGAACCGGAATATCACGATCATACTTTCGAATAATAAAATATTAAAATGGCGTTTAAATTGAAATCATAAAACAATGAGGATAAAATAAAAGAGTTTAAAAAATTACAGCAATATTATCTAAATGATACAAATACAGGATTAAATATGATTTTTGGTATGTTTATAGTAGTTCCGATTCTTGGAATTGCAGTAATTCCTGTTTTGGCTGTATTGAAATTATTTGGATTGTCTCCATTTAGATAAGATTGAATAAATTGGTAAATACAGAACCTCCCGTGATTCGTTTCACGGGAGGGTTTTTTGTGCAACTGCAGAAAAATGTCTTTTTTATTCCAAAATTATAATTTTTGTTTCGGTGTTGTTTTTTACACCGAAAAACTCATTATCTTCATTAATTTTAATATTGTCATATACATCACTGACTTTTTTGCCTTCTTTGTTAACTAGCCAATACCTTGTTTCAAGTTTAATAACTCCCATTCCCAACTTGCAAGCTATTCCGTAGCCCGATTCATTAAAAGCAACCGAATTGAATTCGCCGTCGGTTGAAAGCTGTGTTCCGTTTCTGTCAAAAATTCTTACGATATCGTCAGGACTGTTGCTTTGTGCTTCGCCGATGCGTGCAACGATGCAATCATCTGAAATTACATTGATTTCATCATAATCGCAAGAAATAATTTGTGTTCCGTCCGCTTTTTCCACACCGTACCTGAAGCGGTTTCCGTGGTTTTTAACGAGCAGGTTGTATTTGGAATTCAGGGCATAAACCACTTCGGTTTCTCCCTCATTAACCACACATAATAAATTGCAGAAATCATCAAAAATATAGTATGCCGTATCGGTATATCCGTATATAAGACCCGTTTCCGTGAATCCCGTTCCGTTAAATTCATAATCGGTTATTTTCTGACCGTTCAGATCTGCAAAATATGCTTTTTCGCCAAAGGGTTCAACGGATAAAACAGGTTCGGCACCGTCCGAAATATTGTTTATTCTTCGGATTTCTCCTCTGAAAAATGCAATGATTTCTTTACCGTTTTCATTAACCAATGCTGAATGCGCTGATTGCTCAACAAATTTTCTTGCAATAAATCTGTCTTGGCTTACTGCGTGAACGTTAACATACGCAGGGTTTAAAAGAATGCTTCCGTCTGCATTTGCAATACCGACATTTCCTGACATACTTTTGTCTGCGTAGCAATATTTGTAACCGAAGCCTGCATCCGAAAGGTTGTCAATATAGAAGGTGTCAAGCGGAACATCTGCTGAAGTTGTTGTGCTTTCAACCGCAGGTTTATTCGTGTTTTTTGTGCCGAGTACAACCGCAGTCAGTATGATTACAAGCGCAGCTACAACTGCAATATATTTATAAACCGATAATTTTTTCTTGCTGTTCGGAAAAGAATATGCATCCGATATCAGATCGTCATCAACAAGGTTGATGGCTTCATTTAGCATAAGGTTGGTCATATATAATATCCCTCCGTTTCAAGATGCTTCTTCAGCTTTTTTCTTATGTTAAAAAGAATATTTGAAACCTTCTCTTCCTTGAATCCGTAATCGGCAGCTATATTCTTAACGGAATCATAGTACCAATAACGGCGCAAAAATATGTTCCTGTGGGTTTCGTTTTGTTTTCTTAAAAATATGCTGATAATCTTACTGAGTTCCGCTGTGTCATAACTCATCTCGGTGTTTGCTGACGAAGATATGCAATCGTTCAATTCGTTAAGAGAAATCAGAATTTCAGGTTTTCTTTTTTGTGCTGTTAAATATTCAAGCTTTTTGAAAGACAGGTTTTTGACTATTCTGCACAGAAAAGCAGAAAAATTATTCGGTCTTGCATCGGGTATGGAATTCCAGACCGTCAGATATGAATCGTTAACACATTCTTCGGCATCACTGATGTTGTTCAGAATATTGTTTGCCAAACGGTTGCAGAGCTTGCCGTATTTAATGTCGGTTTCTTTTATTGCGTTTTCGGAACGTTCCCAAAATAAACCGATTATTGACGCATCATTCATTTTTTATTCTCCTTTCTTTTGAGTTTCCTCAACTATTAGTACGATTTTTTCGTTAAATCTTTTAAATTTTGCTTGATTTTTTATATAAAGCAATAAACAGCCGTTCAAATGAGGTTTTCTCTTTTAAACGGCTGTTTGATTACTTCATCTCTTCAATTTTCTTCTTGAAAAACTCAACATAATTATCAAATCTGCTGATTTTTTCTTCGCCATCCATAGCTGACATAAGGCGCAATGCTCTTTCTGCTTCTTCCACGGCTTTTTCTTTTTCTCCCTCATCGCGATAAAATTCCGCAATCTTCCACATCATCTGAATAAGTGTTTCAAAAGATATCCATTTTTGCTTTTCTGCAGCTTCATATTTAGCTTTTCCGTTAAGAATAAATGCCATTTCCGAAAGCTTGGTGAAATATATTTCGGGTATTTGCTCCAACGCTTTGACGGCACTTTCCGTGTCGCTCTTTGCATTGTACGCATACGCAAGAAAACGCAGTGCATCATACTTCACTTCATAGCAATTTGTTTTGTCAATAAGCCTTGAAGCAAGAGCGATTGTTTCATCGGGCTTCTCGCTGTAGTTTATGACATAAAGCATATTGTTGAGAAGTATATCGTTGTCAGGATACTTTCTGAGTCCTTCTTCAAGAATTCTCCTGCCTTCTTCGGGATTTGTTTCTCTGAGTTTATACGATTCCCAAACCAATCTTTCAATTTCTTTATCTTTTTCGATTGAATCATAGCATAAAACCTCATCGGTGGAAACTCCGAAATAATTGGCAATAACGGGGATGAGTGTGATGTCGGGCAAGGCAATATCATTTTCCCATTTGCTGACATCCTGAAACGATACGCCGATATTATCTGCAAGCTGTTCCTGTGTCAATCTGTGCTTTTTGCGCAGTTCTTTTATTTTACTTCCGATTTTTATTTCCATATATTATCTCCCTTTTGCTGAATCAAGAACGTTCTTATAATTTTATTATAAGCAAACCGCAGAATTAATCAATAACCGTTCAAACGAGATTTTTCAACCGCAGGTAGAAAATAAAAAAGACGGTTTTTTACGACCGCCATCATTACTATATTATCATATGGTAATTTAATAGTCAATAGTTCAGTAATAATTTGTGGTTATGTTGCACAAAAATCTCTGTTTTGTATAAGCGAAAAGAATTAAATTTGTACAATATTCCGTCTTGAAAATGCTGTTTATTCATGCTATATTATAGTCAAGGAAAGGGTGATACCGATGTACAGGTAAAAACCTTAAAGACATGAAAGCTTTAATAAAAAATCAAAAACAAGCTTAAAAGTCTTTAACCACGGTTTAATCAGAAGCTTCGGATAAAGTTCAAAGCAAAACAAAAAATAAATGCAAAGAACAAAACAAAGCGAGAAAAATTAAATCGGACTATATTAAGAAAGAGAGGTTATCCAAAGATGTTAGATATCAAGAGTTCAATGAAATAACCCTTGACTGAATGTGTAAAGAAACATCAGTCAAGGGTTATTTCTTTTTGAGGTGAAAACAATTATCGGAATTTCGCTTTTCTGCAAAAAACACTTGATTTTTTGTTTTATATGTAATATAATCTTTCAAGTGTCTGTTTAATAAAATATTTCGGGGTGTAGTGGCTCGGGCATTGCCGCCGCCGGTGGCGGAAGAAGGCAATGGCGGAGCAGAAAGAAACACAGAGCAATGCGAAGCGCTCCAAGCGAGCAGTGCGACAATGTTTCTGACCGATAGTTGGTTGCGCGCTTTTGATTATTTTAAAAATTTTGAAAAGTAAAACGATAAAATATTTCGGGGTGTAGCGCAGTTGGTAGCGCGCTTGGTTCGGGACCAAGAGGCCGTGGGTTCAAATCCCGCCACTCCGACCATATTGAGTATTCATAAGGGATTTGACCTATGAATGCTCAATTTTTTTTGCTTAAAATAGAGTTTTGTAAATATTTTGATATAATTTTTATGTATCGTCGCATTCCTTTCGGAGTGCGACTTTTTGTTATGCTGACTTTTCTGAAGGTTTTGCAATATATCCTATTGCAACTCCCTGACGGGTGTCTGCTGTGAAGCAAGGAGCGTCTGATTCAGGTATTTCAAGATAGCCTACAAAGTTGTAATGAATTACTACTCTCTGTGTCTTGTTTTTGCCCTTGCCCTCTGCCTCATAAACATCAATGTGGTCAATGAGCTCGTGAATGAGAGGTGCTGTGATTGTTTCCATATCCAAGAACTTTCGTATCGCACCGATAAACATATCCTTGCTGTGCTGAACTGTCTGCATATTTGCAACCTTTTCTCTCAGGTTAAATATCTTGACCTTCAACTCTGCTCGTTCAACCTCATATTTATGGGACATGTGGGTAAACCATTCATCCGTAACCTTGCCTGTTGCATTATCCTCATACAGCTTCTCGTATAGAGAAGCAACTGACTGTTGACGGACTATTGCTTTCTGCAACTGCTCCTCAAGATGCTTCTTCTCGTCATAGAAATCCTTGTTAGTTTTCTTTTCAAGAATATCTACAAGAAGCTCTTCATCTTGTTGTAGCATTATCGCAAGACGCTTCAGTTCAAAGACAACTATCTGTTCAAGAGCATCTGCACGGATATAGTGTCGAGCCTGACAGGTGCCTCGGGTATCTTTTACATAGTTACTGCAACTGAAATAGTGAATATCTTTGTTGACAGTATTGGTATGATAACTCATATTACTGCCGCAATCAGCACAGCGTATAAGACCGCTGAAAATATGCTTTCTTGCATTCTCTTTCTTAGGGGCCCTGCGTTTTGTTCTTGCTGTATGCTTCTGTACCATTTCCCAAGTGTCACGGTCAATGATTGGCTCGTGAACATCCCTGAAGATTTTCCAATTCTCAATGGGATTATCAATACGGGTTTTGTTCTTAAAGTTTTTTGAATAGGTCTTGAAGTTGATAACATCACCACAGTATTCCTGTTGACAGAGTATTTTCTGTACAGTTGTCTTGCACCACTTGTATGGGTTAGGCTGTGTTTTCTTACCGCCACGGTTAAGACCTTTGCTTTGCCAATATGCCATAGGAATAAGCACCTGTCTGTTCTGCAATTCTCTCGCAATAGACTCATTACCCATACCGTCAAGACACATTCTGTAAATGTCCCTGACTACCTCTGCGGCTTCGGTATCAATTATCCATTTCTTTTTGTTCTCAGGACTCTTCATATACCCGTAAGGTGGCTGTGATAACGGTTCTCCCATATTGCCACGAATACGATGAGCACTCCTGACCTTACGGCTGATATCCCTCGCATACATTTCATTCATAACATTCTTGAATGGTGCGATTTCGTTTTCACCCTCATCACTGTCAACCATATCATTAACAGCGATAAACCTTACATTATGCTCAGGGAAATAGTTGTCCGTATAATGACCAACTGAAACATAATCTCGTCCTAAACGGGAAAGGTCTTTTACGATAACAACTGAGATATATCCCATTTCAATATCATCAAGAAGCTCCTGAAACGCAGGTCTGTTGAAGTTAGTACCCGTAAAGCCGTCATCAACATAATATTTGGTATTTGTTAAACCTAATTCCTTTGCCTTTTGTGTCAGCATTTTCTTTTGGTTGCCGATTGAATTACTCTCTGTCTCCGTGCCGTCATCTCTTGATAATCGGCAGTAGATAGCAGTAATTCCGATATTTGCATCAGACTGCATTAGTCCTCCTTCCCGGCAGTCAAACATATATATTCTGCATTCATTGTATTTTTATCTTGCGTCTTTGTCAAATGTGCAAAATCACTGCCTACATATTTTTGTGCTCTGTCGCTTATGGTGTTTTCAATCTTACAGATATTCACGGGTGCAAACCTTGATGAAACCTTGTAACAGACACCGTCAATTACATATTCTTCCTCACCAATAAGACCATAAAAATCTTTAAGCTTTTTCATTATCTCGCACCTCGGTCTTTCTGTCTTTGAAGATGCTTACCGTAATATTCAACTGCTTTTGCAAGAAAATCTTCCTTATCTTTTACGGTAGCAGTAGGTTTTAGATATTTACTGATTTTATCATCGGGGATTTTAACTGTCAGCACCTGATTGGGTTTAGGCTGTTTCATAATGGAAAATATTTCCTCTGCATTAAACTGTCCATCCTGAGATAGCTTTTTCAGCTTCTGTGCTTGTGAAAGTGAAGGTGTACAAAGCTCTTTCTCAATAAATTTAAACAAATCAGTTTGCTCTGTTTTTGTGAGATACGAAAGTTCAACGCCCACAGAGAAAGAGATTTTATTCTCATCCACCATATTAAGAAGTTTAGGGATAAGCTTTGTCAGACGGATATATCTTTTCACCTGAGAGGCACTATCTTCATCCGAGATTTCCTTTGCAGCCAACTTCGGTCCGACTTGGTCCGAAGTTAAATCCGTTCGTTTGCCCTGCTTTTTAAGAGCATCCATTTTCATCTTGTATGCAAAGGCTTTTTCCGAGTGAAGAATATGCTCTCGGTGCAGGTTACTGTCAACGAGGATAATATCCGCTTCCTCTTTGCTTATATCCAATACAACAACGGGAACTTCTGTCATTTCAAGTCTTGAGGCTGCGAGAAATCTTCTGTGACCTGATATGATTTCATAAACATCAGCCTTGTCATCTTTTCGTACCATAAGAGGCTGTATGATACCGTTTTCTCGGATGCTATCTTCCAACGGTTTCATATCCTCCTCACGGTATTTATACGGGTTTTTGAGATTCGGTACAATGCTACCTACAGCCATATTTACGATTTCAGTTGTCTGAGGTTTTGCCACCTCTGTTTCTTCTGTTTTTCCAAAGAGTTCATCAATAAATTTTTCTTCTGTATTCATTTATCTATTCCTTTCATATTTCTTAGATTTTGATTTTCTTTGAGCCTGTTCGGTTTCTTTGGCTGTTTTAATAAGCTCTGATATTTTTTCTTCACCGAAAATGCGTTTAAGGAGTTTAAATTCTTTAACCTCTTTATGCAACTTTTGATTTTCGGTATAAAGGGCATCATTTTCTTTCGTGAGATGTTTAACCATATTCTTATCACGGGTGCCCCACAGCTTTAAGTTTTCAACCTGAGCTTTAAGCTCAAAGCACATCTTAACTGCCGTTTTTGCAAGAGCTATAATACGGTTAAACAGAGGCTCAACTATTTTGGTTTTATATGCCTTTGTCGACATTAAGGAACTCGGTTCGGGAAGCCTGTACTCTTCCTCGTCATAAAACATATTTGTAAAGCTTTCCACCTGAACCTCAAAATCGAGCATATCGTTAATTTTTTCAGTGAGACTTTCTGCTTTTTCTTCAAGCTCCTGTACCTCTTCGGCACGCATTTTCTTCTTGTAATCATAAACACTCAAGTGCTCATTATGAGTACCGAGCTGTTCCCATTTAACACCGTGCTTTTCCATAACAGAAGCTAATTGCTGTTTTTCCGATAATGCCCACTTACTCCACTCACTTTCAAATTTACTTTCTCCCTTAAAACCCTGTGATAAAAGTGCCTGCTTAAGTGATACACGAGTATCGAGACCTCTTTTACTGTTTGTTACAAAGGGAACAAAGTCAATATGCAGATGCGGTGTTTCTTCATCAAGATGAAGGTGAGCAGAGAAGATTCTCAGGTTTGGATTACGCTCCTGAAAGTGTTTCATATATTCATCAAGAATTCTGACAGCTATCTCACTATCGGCTGATTTTGAGTTTGTATCCTCTCTGTTGCCAATCTGAACAATAACCTCGTGAAAGAGCTTTTCTTGTTTGCCAGTGCGTATTTTATCATAATAGCTTTCTATTTTTCTGTCGGCTCGTTTTTGCTTATCGTTGAATCTTTGAAGAGCATCATCAAACATCTGATGATACACCTGCTCGAGATTTTCATTACAGTATTCAATGTTCATCTGCGTTCTATTAGAGTCAACATTCTGTGCAATGAAATCTCTGCGATTATGAGTAAGTGAGCCTTTGCCCATGCTGAACGATATCGTTTTTCTTATAAATTTCACTTCTTTCTTTTAATATATTTTTCGTCTGGTTTTGTTACTTTTGTCAAAAGTAACGCAAAAGCACTTTTGACATCCATAAGGCTATCAAAAGATGCTGTTTCGCTCTCCGAGTGGGTTATAGGGCGTTGCCCTG
>JAFWYP010000035.1 GCA_017517665.1 Clostridia bacterium
TGCAAACAATATTATAGTTTTTAAAGACGGGCATAAGTTTTATCATATGAATGAAGAAGCAAAAACCTGGAACAATGTGTTTGCAAATAACTGTTACTACAACACTTTTAATCCTTCATTTGATAAAGACGCCTTAAACACACTTCCCGGCTTTGTTGGCGGTGATGACCCGATAAAAGCATATCAGCTTGCAGAAGGCTCACCATTAATCGGTGCAGGCTTTGAGATTAAGGACGGCTGTATGACAGATTTCTACGGCAATGAAATAACAAGCAACAATATCGGCTGTTACTCCGCCGAAGGAGAGGATGCTGAACTTAAAACAGAAAACTTTTTTGAAAAAGCCGTAAGATTTATCCGTCAGATATTTAATATAGCAATTGAAGAAATTCGCAAATTAATTATTGACATTTTCGAGTGATAAGCCTTTTCAATGAGAATGACGGAAATTGAACAGTGTTTTAGCAAAAAGCATAAAAATTGGAAGAATGGGTTATGAGTGGATTTGAAATGTTTATAGTCCGTAGTATAACAGCGGTCATACTGTTTTTAATGACTCTGATAAACAGCATTACGGGGGTGGGAACAATTATGGAAAAGCCTGCTGATATCAACGGCTCGCTTGCCTGTACGGATGCTCTCGGCAGAAGTGTTGTTTCCGCATGCGAAAGCGAAAAGCTTGTGGGAGTTTTCTATTTTCTCTGGCAGGGTCAGCACGGCAGCACACGGATAATCGACAACACAAAGCTTGTTAAAGAACATCCCGATGCAATAAATTCTGAAGAGGAATGGATTGCGGCAGGCGGCGGAGTTCAGCAGGAGTTCCATTTCTGGAATGAACCGCTTCTCGGATATTATTCTGCAAGCGATGAATGGGTTTTCAGAAAGCATGTTCAGATGCTGACAGATGCTGCGGTTGATTTCATAGTCATCGACGCAACGAATGCATTTACATATTCGGAGCCTGCCAAAAAGCTTATAGGCGTATGGTATGAATATCTGCTTCAGGGCTTCGATGTTCCGCAAATCGCATATTACACCAATTCCTATTCCGCAGATACAATCAACAGAATTTACGATGAAATTTATAACAACACTGAACTCAAGGCAAAATATCCCCGACTCGATGAGCTTTGGTTCCGTCTTGACGGTAAGCCGCTGATTATCGGCAACGAAAATGACGGTGAGATAAAACCCGAAGCCAAAGAGTATTTCAGAATAAAACAATCTCAATGGCCGAATGCGGACAAGGTGGATGACGGTTTTCCGTGGATGGAATTTGACCGTTCGCTCACATATCGCTCTGTCTTCAAAAAAGACGGAATTAAGATAATGAATGTTTCCGTTGCTCAGCATTCGGATACCTGCGCATTCAGCAAAACCGCATGGTACGGTGCAAACGACCGCACCCGTTCGTGGCATAACGGCGAAAACGATTCATCTGAAAATGCAATGCTATACGGTCATAATTTTGCAGAGCAATGGGAGTTTGCAATTAAAATGAATCCCGACATTATTTTTGTAACAGGCTTTAACGAATGGGTTGCTCAAAGACAGACTCCCGAAGAAAACTATCCGATTGTTTTTGTTGACTGTGCCGACGAAAATGCCTCCCGTGATGTTGAACCCTCCGCAGGTATTCTCGGCGATAACTATTATCTGCAGATGGTGAATTATATCGCAAAGTTCAAGGGCACGGTGGGCAGAGTTACAAAAAGCCAGAACGTGACCATAGATATTAACAGCAGCTTTGCACAATGGGATTCGGAGAAAATAAGGTCGGTATACAGAGATTACAGAAACGATACAGCCGACAGAAATTCGGTTGATTTTGCTCAGAATCCGATAACCGATTCATCGGGAAGAAACGATATTGTCAATATGAAGGTCGCTGAGGATGAGGAAAACTATTATTTTTATGTTGACACAGCCGACACACTTTCTTCTCCCGACGGCGGAAGCTGGATGACACTTTTTATCAATGAAAACATTGTTGCCAACCGCACCGCACCCGTCAACGGCAAAACCAATGTTGAGAAGAACATCGATGGAGTTTTCACTAAAATCGGTGAATCCGAAATCCGTTATGAGGACAACAAACTGATGCTCAAAGTTTCAAAATCTCTTGTTGATTCAGCCGACGGTTTCAATTTTAAATGGGCAGATAATTATATCGAAAACGATGTAAATTCATTCTATACAAAGGGTGATGCCGCCCCTTACGGCAGACTTTGCTATCGTTATTAAACAGAGCAAATAAACCGTTAAATTCCCAATCTGCAGCATATTAAAAATTTCATTTGATAACACACAAGCTCCGCAGAGATTTTCCTGCGGAGCTTGTTATGTTTGATATAGATTTCGATATGCAGATACAGTCCGAGCTTTTTGTGTCCTAATTAAACCAAGCTTTCTCCAATTCTTCAAGCCTTGCATAGCTCTCTGCCTGCTCAATTATGCGCTGTGCATCAATATAGGGCTTTACGGCACGGCAATAAAGAGAATATCTGCGTTCTTCGGATTTGATTTGTTTTTGAACTTCTGACCTTTTAGCCCTCAACTCTTTAAATTCCTGCTTTAATTGCGGCAACGCTTCATTTGATTTTGATTCCTTTGCCGCTTTAATTTTTTCTGTTGTTTCAAGAATCTTTGTCTGAATGCGGTTTCCCGATTCATAAAGCTCGTCAAGCGCGGTTGTATCAAATAACTCAATTCCGTTTTTATAGTGTTTTTTGAATGTACGCTTTGCGGTTGCGATATTCTCCGCTCGCATCAGAGCGTTTCTTCTGCGGTTTATCTGGGTCTGTGTTTGCACGGGATATGCCTTTATCTCTTTCTTTGTCGGCAATTCAACCGTCATAAAGCTTTCAGGTCCGTTTGCCGTGAGCAGCCGTGCTTCATAAAGCTCTTCTCTGCCTTCGGGGGTGTCATATTTGCAGAGTTCTTCCATAACAAACCGTGCAATTTCTGTTTCTTCATTTTCTTTTTTCAGTATTGCAAGCTCTTTTTTGCTCAAACCTTTTTTCTTTTCCGCTTCAAGGTCATGCGGCAGTTTTGTGCTCAATGCTCTCGACTCTTTAATAATTCCAATCGCTTCGGCAAACGCTTCATCGTTATGCCGATTTCGGGAATAATCCTCAAACATTGCACGGATTTTCAGAACTTTGATGATTGCTTTCTGCTTTGTTTCAGTGAAATCATAGAAGAAATACGGAATAACATTGAGTGCGGCACCGATTGCCGATGCAATAATCGGAACAGAGCATATGCTTATGAAATAGCTCCTGTCATTGAGCACCTCGTAAACAACGGAGCCGTCATATCCCATTGAAATTGCCGTTTCTTTGTTCAGACCCGTTTTCTCATAAATCGCAGGAAGCGCAAGACCTGTAACCATTGTTATTGCGTTACCGATAAGACCTACCGCCGCAAACATACCGTCAATTCTTTCGCCCGTTATGTAATGCTGATAATCCCTTATATCCGCATTAACACTAGGTCCGAGCAGATGACCGAGAGAAGTGATAAACTGATTTATAAAAGTGAATATGAGAAGAATCCATATTGCTCCCGGCTTACCTGCCTGACGGATAACAGGCAGCATCATCAGAATAAAAGCAACGCTCAAGGCATTGGTGACTATAAGAATTTTCTTTTTGCCGTGTTTGCGTATAAGAAACGGACCGACAAGATTCGGCCAGAATGAGGCGTTGCCCGCAATGGCAGTAATCACGGCATACTGCCCCGCCGAGCAAGCGCCCTGATAGTTATACATCCACTGCATAATATTATGAAAGCCGATTTCAAGGAAACCAATCCAGCCTGCAAGCGATATAACCCAGAAATATTTGTTTCTTGCCACCGCTTTGAAGGCGTCAATAAATCTTATCTGTGCACGGTGTGTTTTTGCCTGAACCGTTTTTTCCTTTGTGTTGACATAAATTATCATTGACACAAGAAATCCCGCAAACAGCATCGGAGGATAGATATAGCGATAAATTCTTATATCGTATAATTTATCTTCACCCGTTACAAGCTTTGCAAGCAACGGAAATATTATGCCGACTATTGAAGGCGAAATATTCTCCACAACATAGCGAACCGAAAGAACATCGGAGCGTTCAATGCTGTTCGGTGACAAAACATTGATAAGGCTTTCGTATGAATCATTGAAAAAGCTGTAGAAAAACTGGAATGCAATATTAAATCCGAGCACAACCGCACATTTTGCAAAAAGGCTCATATTTTCATATGGCATCCACAAAAACGCCGAGCCGAGAATAACCGTCGGCAAGCCCATTGTTATGAGATAAGGTCGGTATTTGCCCTTCATACTGCGGGTGTTGTCTATCATCTGCGCACGGAGTGCCGTCAGCGGAAAAGCAGTCACCAGACTGATAATATAAATTATCTGCAGAGCCATCGGGTCAATGCCGATTGTGTTGCCGAGAAGAGTGTTGCCGGTTGAAATTGTCATCTGCTGAAAGCAGTAAACAATAATTCTGACACCTATTCCGCCGCCTGCAAGAGAGGCGATTTCCTTGTATGTCATATATCTGCCTTCGGGCGGAGTTTTCCAATACTTTCTTGCGGAAGCAAGGAATCCGATTGCTTTATCTTTTATATTCATAGGCAAATTCTCCTCATATTATTTTTCAAATACAACAGTTGTAACGGATTCGGGGGTTATTGCAATGCTTTCATTCGCACAGACATTGCTTTCTTCAAGATTTTTTTCGTCATTTGTAACAGCCGTAACCGCATCACGTGGCAATGTATAATTCTTCTCTTTATTTGTCGGATTTACGATAACTAGAACGGTTTTTACTTCATTTTCAAAGGCAACAAGCATAATATCGTCATCATCACAAGCTGCTTCAACACGCCTTGCACCCAACGGTATGTATTTTGAAAAATTGCCTGTTACATAAAGCCTTTTCGTGGTTTCAAAACTCTTGTTTTCAATATCGAGATAAACAAGACCGTCGTGATAATCATAATGTGAGCAGGCAATCCAATGCTGCCACGAGGTAACACCGAGCAAAGTGAAATCCTCAATCATAACCTTTACGGTTTCGAGGGCGGAATCCATATTCGGATTTTTGCCGCCGACCATATGAGTCCACTCGCTCATTTTTATCGGCATATCGGGATAATGCTTATCCATCCATTTTCTGTACCGTTTGAGGAATTTTATTCTGTTATTAAAAAACGGCAGCGGCTGATGAAGAAAATATGAATGCAGGTCAACGGCATCAATGCAGTCACGCACTTCGGGATATCTCAAAAGATTACGGGTATACGATTTATTAAACCAGCGGATATCACCGTTTTCAACACCCGAAAGTTTTACTGTGGAAAGCCTTGTGCGTTTTTTCAGTTCTTTGGCAAAAACACGCATAACCTTGCCTGCCTGACGGGGCGAATAATGGCAGCCCTCCTGACCGCCTGTCCATATCCAGAAAGGCTCGTTAACAGGCGAAAGATACTTCACGGGCAAGCCTTCGTCAACAAAATGCTCTGTAACATCAAGGCAGTATTTCGCAAAAGGCAAATAGTTTTTTCTGCTTAAATTAGTTCTGAAAAGCTGATGTTTTTTAAGATGTGCCCAGCCGTTTTCGGTCAGCTTCTCTATGGGTGAATTAACGAAAAGGATAACTTCTTCCGCACCGTCACGGACAGCCTGATGCATCATATACACCGCATTTTTGTCACGGCTGAAATCATATCTGCCGTCATCGGTGTCAAAGCTCTCCGTTCTGCGTGCAAAATCTGAGTATTCACCGTTTCCGCTGTGTGCGGAACCGCCGCCGATATTATATCGGTATATATTCATACCTATTCCGTCGGTTTTGCTGTAAAGCAGGCGTGATATAACGTTTCGGATTTCTTCGCCATTTTCATCCTTGTTGTCCCATCCGCCGACAATCTGTGCCCACCACGCACCGCTTGCGCCAATGCCTTCATAGGTCTGGAATTTTTTGCTGCTGTTTATTTGTATCTTCACGGTAACACCTCAAAGTTTCAGCTTTTTATCAGAATTTATTGTAACAAACCGTTTCTTCCATCGGTCTGTAAATCGTGTGTCTTTCGTTGGGTGCTGCATCAGGTGCGGGGTAACCCATAACGAGAAGTGCGACGGGTTCAATATTTTCGGGGATTGCAAAGGCATCACGCATCTTGAACGGATTGAAGTGCATAACCCAAGTTGAGCCGACACCAAGCTCCCACGCCTGAAGCATCATATGAGTTGTGACAATGCTTGCATCAACAATGCCGCATTGTGCACCGTCATAGGGTCTTGTCCAGCATTCATCCTTATTGTAGCAGATAAGCATTGCACAGGGAGTGTCAAAATGACATCGTGTGCATTCTTTCAGCTTTGCAAGTGTTTCTTCATTGCTCATAACAATAATCCTCTGCGGCTGATAGTTGCAGCCCGTAGGTGCAATGTGCCCCGCTTCAAGAATTTTGTCAATTACCTCTTTCTCCAAAGGTTTGTCCGTAAATTTCCGCACCGAATATCTCTCGGCCGCAAGGTCTGAAAAGTTCATAGCTACTCCTTATCATAAATAATTTAATGTCCGTTTTTGCGCTTAATTTTCAAGAATTGCCAAATACTCATCCAGTCTTTCGTTCACGTATTCTGCAATGAGTGAAATCATTTTTGATGCATCGTTATCACGGTAATAGGCATCAAAGGCATCGTAATAACGCTTACGATCTGTGAATTTGACATTAATCGGCGGATATCCGTTACGGATGAAGTCGAGGTTCAGAACAAGTCTGCCTGTTCTGCCGTTGCCGTCGATGAAGGGGTGTATGCCCTCGAATTCAAGGTGGAAACGGGCAATGCGTTCAATGATGTTCATCGTTTCGGCACTCTTGTTGTTTTCAATCAGAAGTCCTTCCATCGCAGGCTGAACCATATAGGGCTGCAGAGGCTCTGTATATGCCCCCATAATGCGAACGGGTATTCTGCGGTATGTGCCCTTATCTTCAGGTCTGTTGATGAGAACAAGAGAATGGATATTTTTGATTACGCTCTCGCTGATGGGAATATCCCTTGTAGCAATGTCCTGCACATAAAGGAACGCATCACGGTGTCCAACAGCTTCAAGATGATCTTTGAGGGGCTTCTGGTCGATTGTCATACCTTCAAGAGCCATTGCTGTTTCTTTGAGTGTGAGAGTGTTTCCCTCGATAGCATTGGAATTATAGGTGAACTCAATCATAAACTCCTCACGAAGGCGTTCGACTTCACCTGCAGTGAGAGATCGCATCTCCGAAAGACGAGCCTTTTTGCTTTCGATATCAGCAAGAATATTATATTTAACTCTGCCGTCAGCAGGCTTTTGTGCGTTTTCGGGAATCATATAGAGCTTGCCTTTCTGAACAGCACCCTCTATTTTACCTTCTGCACAAAGAACACGGACTCTGCGGGCTGAAATACCCCATTTTTCCGCTGCCTGTGAAACTTTTATATAGTTCATAGAGTTTACCTCCGTCTAATTGTACCTACATAGATAAAACATACCACATTTCAGGAATAATATCAACAATATTTTTTGCCGAACGCAATGTTTTGTTCCTGAAATCAAACTTTTAGTATGTTTTATACCGAAAACGTGCAAGGCTGAATCATGGTATTATAGTCGGATTCAGCCTTTTCTTTAGTTTTAAGTTTTAAATGCCTTTATTTCGCGTCTGAATGCGGCTTAAATCAATTTCACGGTATTTGCACGACAAGTTTTTCTCTTTTAACGACAAAATTCGATTACGGGGTATTAAAATGCAAATCTGCAACAAATCAAGCTGTATCAGCTAAACTCAATCCCCACATTCCGATTGGCATGGGGGTATGAATATTCAAGCGACAGCATTAATTCACCGTTATAATCATTGCGAAAAGCCGACAGGGTTTAATCCGTCGGCTTTGTTGATTATAAGGTTATTGCAATTTGATTTCAGCAAGCAAAAATGAGTTTGAAAAGATAGACAATGCCGTCCCATTTCCAGTTAAGGCAATCCCAAATGAAGTAGAAGAAACGGAGTGAGAAATATTCTTTGGGAGTGTTGATGATTTCGATGAGCTTTTCTGCCTGTGCCTTATACTCATTAAGCTTTGCCTTTTCGGTTTCGCCCATATTCTCATCTGCAAGGAGCTCATCAATCTTTGCTTTGAAGGCTTCGATATCATCTTCCCAGAATATTGTTACTCTCTTTTCGTCAAACATTTCGAGCTCAGTGCTGACAGCTTCTACTTCTGCGCCTGCGGCTGCGATTTCTTCAAGGAGTGCTTCCAAACCTGCCTTGATTTCATCATATTCAGCCTTCTGCTCATCGGTGAGATTATCGGGATTTACCGCTTCGATTTCGGCAATCTTATCTTCAATAGCTGCCTTATCGTCGCTTGTTACGGTTTCGGGGTTGAAGCTTTCTTCAAAATCACTGATATCTTCAAGTTGCTTTTCAATTTCTTCAATTCTGTTTTCAAGACCTTCGATGTCCTGAATCATTTCTTCAAGTGCAGTCTTTTCGTTTTGGGTTGTGTTTTTGCTGTCGATAAGTGACTGAACATCTTCTTTGAGCTGTGCGAGGTTGTCGCTGTCGGTTGACTTGACTGTTTCTTCGTCATAAGACTTAACAGCTTCATCAACTCTCTTGATTTCCTCTGCAACCTCTGCGAGCTTTTCAACGAGTTCATCAATTGCTTCGTTGTTTGCTTCAAGAGCAGCCTTTTCATCTTCGGTAAGATTATCACCGTCAGTGAGAGCCATTATATCCTCGATAAGCTTGCTGAGTTCGGGAACATCGTCTGATGTTACTGTATCCTTATCGTAGCCGTTTACAGCTTCATCAATTCTTGCGATTTCTGCGGCTGTATCATCAATCTTCTTGATGAGTGAATCTGCTTTTTCGTCAAGTGCTTCAAGAGCAGTTCTTTCATCTTCCGTGATGTTGGTCTTATCTGTGAGAGCCTTGATATCCTCAACAAGCTGTTCAAGGTCAGCCTTGTCGGTTGACTTGACGGATTCTTCGTCATAACCGTTTACGACAGTTTCAATTCTTGCGATTTCGTCTGCCGTTGCACCGATTTTATCAAGGAGTGCGTTGAGTGTTGCTTCGTTGCCGTTGAGCTGTTCTCTTTCTGCGTCGGTGATGTTATCGCCATCTGTGAGAGCCTTGATATCGGCAAGAAGCTTTTCAATATCCGCCTTGTCGGCACTTGTTACGGTATCAATATCATAAGAATTTGTTGCATCATTGATGCGGTTGATTTCTGCAACAGTTTCATCAATTTTTGCGATGAGCTTGGTGCAGGTTTCGTCTGCATTTTCAAGGAGAGCTCTTTCGTCAGCGGTGATATTCTGAGTGTCAAGGAGAGCCTTGATATCTTCAATAAGCTGCTGAATATCAGCCTTGTCGCTTGACTTCACGCTTTCAAACACATACTTGTCAACCGCTTCAATAATGCGCTTGATTTCGTCGCTGATACCAACGAGTTTATTAATCAAAGCGAATACCTTATCGTGAGCCGCCTGAAGATTTGATTTTTCTTCTGCGGTTACGTTTTCTGTAAGAGCGAGAGCATAAATATCATCGTTGAGCTGAACAAGAGCATCCATATCAGTGCTTGTTACGGTTGCTTCATCATAGCCGTTTGCGGCGGCGATAAGTCTGTCATATTCCGCAGTTGTTTCTGCGATTTTTGCAAGAAGCTTGTCGCATTCTGCATCAGCATTAACGAGATATTCTCTTTCAGCGGCTGTGATGTTCAGACCGTCGGTGAGGTTTTTGATGTCAGCAACGAGCTGTTCGATATCAGCCTTATCGCTTGACTTGACGGTTGCTTCGTCATAGGCGTTTACAGCGTTTTTGATTCTTTCAATTCCGTTTACAACATCGCTGATTCTGATTTCAAGTTTTTCAATCGCCCAAAAAATATCGCTTGTTTTCTTTTCCTGTTCATCTGTCAGATTGTCAAAATAGTTATCGTAGAAATAGCCGACACTATTCTGGAAAATTTCCAAATCAGCAGCATCATCTGATGTTACGGTATTAATATCATATTTTGCCAAATCATTCTCAAAGCTTTCAATATGATTTGCAACGCTTTCAATCATTTTGAGCAGTTCAACGCAATAAGACTTGTTGTTATCCCACTCGTTTCTCTTTTCTGCATCAGCATAATCTCTGAATGCATTGTCAAGCTGGTTATAAACATATTCAATCTTTGCCTTGTCGGAAGATTTGACATTGAGAGGAGTAATGCCATCAATACCGCTTGCATCGACTTCGATTGTAAACAGAGCGCCGGCAAATGTAATTTCAAAGTTGGGGTTGTTATCGTTTGTGAGAGTGCCCTGACCTATTTCATAAACGCCAACATTTTCGCCCGATGTTCTTGCAAGTTCACCGACAATCTCCGATGCAAAAGCCTCATTGCTGAGCGTATATGCAAGGGTCGGGTCTGCTTCACCGTAGGTCTTGGACATATCAGTTGCTGTTACTGTTATGGGCAAACGGGAGATTTCCCAGTCGTTGGTGATTTCACCGATTGCGTTATTGATGCCCGTTATTTTTAAGGTGTAATTGCCTACGTTCATACCGGTGTTGCCGGAAATTGTGTAATCGATACCCTCGGTCAGAGTAATGCCGTTGACCGTAACGGATTTTACAGTCTGAGTCTGTGTTGCTCCGTTATATGTAAGAGAATCGCCGAGAGTTACGGTTGCTTCGCTGATATTTGCAGGAAGAATTTTGAACGTAAGGACTTTTGAACCTGTGTAAGAATTTTTGCCCGTTACGGATACAGTTGCCGTGCCGACATTAGTGTTATCTGAATACTCTGCTGTATAATCGTTTGCATTCGCCTTTACTCCGTTTACCATTAAAGCAGGGGTAATGGCACTGCCTGTGTAGGTATACTCCGCTTTTTCAAGAGTGATACTGTTGGCACTGTCGGAAAGATTGATGGGGGCAGATGCGGAAACGGTTGTATCCGTCGTTATTTTTGCAGAAGGAATGCTGAGAGCGCCTGTTGATGCGTTATATGTATAAGCGCTTTCTGCAAGAGTGGTGCCGCCAACCTTTACCGTTACGGAAGCGGGAAGTGCATATCCGCTTGCAGCCGTAAGGGTTGCGTTGTAAGCATCATCATAGTTGGTTTTGTTATTCTGCCATGCGCTGTCGTTGAAAGTAACGTTTTTTCCGCTTGCGGTCACCTTTTTGATTGCTTTGCCCGAACCGCTGTTGGTAAAGCCGCTAATATTACCGTAACCCCAGATTGTTCCGTTGTTGGTGACTGTTCCTGAAAGAGTTCCGCCGTTTTTAACATTTATTGTGCCGTTATTCACAATGGTGCCGGAAAGGGTCTTGCCGCTGTCAACCGTTGCGGTCTGACCGGAAGCAATTGTCAGGGTATTGCCGTTAAGTGCGGTTGCTGTGTTGCCGCCGAATTTCCAATTTGAGCCGTCTCTGTAAACAAAATTAGTAAAATTATTTCTGTCATATCCGTAAGGCAGAGTGGTGGAATACAGGTGAGTTGACCCCTGAATTTTATCACCGGTACCGCCATACCTATTTAAAGTGCCGGGTGAACCGCCGGTAATCGTTACCCAGCAATCACCGGAAATCGTTACATCACTTCGATAAATAAGATATATGAATTTGTCTACCGTGCCGCCGGTTATAGTTATGTTAACATTTCCGTTAACATCGTATTCCGCACACCATATTTCAGTAACTTTACCGCCGGTCATTGTAATGTTTACATTGCCTGTGAGAACGGTGCCAGGGTCTGAACAGCTGCCGCTGATATTTCCGACGACACCGCCGGTCATGGTTATATTGACATCACCGGTCATTGAATTATACTGTGCACCACAAATGTCTGTCCCCGAAAGGTCAGCTTCATAGTTGCTGTCACCGAGAGTAAACATAGCTTCTCCGGAAGAATACTTGCACTGCGAAAAATCAATGTATTCATTGCCGATCTTGATTTTGGTGAAGTTCGCTTTTGAACCTGCTTCAATAGTAGCTGCATTGCCCTTCAAAAGGATAAATGTTGAATTTCCGATAAAAACTTTGTCGTTAGCCGACGCAGAAGCCGTAAGGCTCAGCGGTGCCATTGTAAGCAGCATTACCACAGCGAGCAGTATGCTTATGAGTTTGTTTGTTTTTTTCATAGGGTTTCCTCCTTGGGTGTTGTTAAGTGCAGAGTTTTGTTTCGTTCTGCGTTCATCGTTCTGCACTCTGCGTTTATTTAAGTTTATTTTCTTGCAAGCAGATTATGAAGTGCCTGCTCGGTTTCACGGTCAACGTAATCACGGAATTTTTGAAGCACGTTTAGCCCGAGAGATTTATAATCCATTGCAAGAACCTTTTCAATCTTCTGCTTACGCACATCCTCCGGCACGTTATAAATACTGAGTATCGTGTTCAGCGCTCCGCTTATGCGAAACTCAATGGGTGCGGAATTGCTTGTCGTCATAAGCGATGCGTATTCGATTCCCGAAACAAGCGTTTCCGCTTCTTCGAACCGTTCGTCAGTCCAGTCAGGGCAATAATCCTTGAACACAACTTTTGCCCGTTCCTTATCGTTTTTGCGGATTAAATCCAGACATATCTGACTGCGGTAGGAGGAAAGGAAGAAATCCTTTGCAACCTCGTCCTGCTCACAGGCAGAAGCGATTGTAAGAAGCTCAAGACATATCGCCATAACCGAGCTGAAGCCGTCCTTTGCTTTCTCCTCCATCAGTTTTTGCTGATATCTGGCGAGTATATCAACCAGCTCCGCTAACATATGGTCTTTTGTCGGAAAATGAAAGGTCATATTGCCTGTGCTCATATTCAGCGACTTCGCCATAGAAGCGACTGTGGTTTTTGTGAAACCGTCATTCAGAAAGCGGTTTGCCACAACCCGAATAATCTCATTTCTGGTTAGCTCTGCTCTGTCTACACGTATCATTTATGCCGGCCTCCTTAAGTTCTCTTTCCAAAAGAACTTATTTCTTTTATGATCTTCTCGCCGATTATAGCACATATCCTATAAAGATGCAATATACTTTTGAAAAACTTTCCACATTATTTCAAAAATCCGAAGCAGAAGGTGCGTCGGTTTTAATTTTACTGTGCCGCATTAACAGCTTTTTCGTGCAATATAATTTGTGCGCAATCACCGGCCATATTTCCCGATTCGCGTTAAACTTCATGCGCTATAGGACGTGACATAAACTGTTGAGTCATGTATAATTAATTCTGCAGAAGAAATAACTTCTGTAATAATTATTTGGAGTGACTCAATGCTTAAACTGATAAGAGAAAACTATCTTGACAGAGCAGAAGCCTTTGCTTCTTCAACAGGTCTGCCGCCTGAAATCATCAGAAATTTTTTGTCTGAGGACGGCAAGAAATCACCGTACTAAATTGCCCGCAGGATTTCATCGCATTTTGGTGAATCACCCGAATGTATGTGCCGTGAAGCTGATGTTGATGATTTTCTTCCGCTTTGCAAAAAAGAATAGCAGAGGTTTTTGACAATCTTGATGAAATCCCGTTCATCGTTTGTGACACAAGCCTTGAACCTCTCGGCATCGAAAAGAATGATATGCTGCTTCTTGAAGAATGCGATGTCGCCGATATAGACGAGTTGATTGCCGTCAAAATTTTCGGCTGTATTGTTTTCAGATATTATCTGGAGGATGCCTGTGACGGTCATGTGATTATAACCTTCCCCAACAAAGACTATGCCGAAATAAACACACCCGCATTCATGAGGAAATCAATTGTCAATTCTCTTTACAGGGTCAAGAGCTATATTCACTATGAGAACGATGATGATACACACTATGTCAGAGCAGACTCTTTGGAGCAAATTATGATGCTTGAATTGAGAAGTCTTGCAAGTTTTCTTTCCGAGGATGAACAAGCATTTGCGGATATTCTTGAAGCCAAGACCAACAAAAGCATACTCAATCAGCAGAAGTTTCTTGAAACAAGTATTGATAAGGCTAAAAGAGGAAAACGTAGTCCTTGAAGCAAGACAAGGCGTAGCCGTAGAATATCTCACGGCATAACAAAAAAGAGCAGGCCACAAACCTGCTCGATACATATCAAATCACATTAAATTTATCAATGAGGAAATGTAAAAAAATCACAAACCACGCCCGAAAGGACGTGGTTTGAATAACAACCCTATAAGGGTAAACAATACCAGCAGCACCTAAAGGTGCATCTAAGCAACACCAACTGCAAACTGGTGTTGCTTTTTACTTTTCTATATGAGCAAACGGATTCTCATACAAAAGAACGGGATTCAACTGAATTTAAAAATAGTTTGATTAAATCTGATTGACAATCAATGGAAGCAACAGCCTGAAAACTGTTGCTTTTTTATTGGCATGAGTGATATAATCAAATCAACCAAATAAGAATTTGTACGAAAGGAAAAAAATCATGTTCAGAAAAAGTATGGCTTTTTTGCTTGTATTAACTATATTGCTCGGCTTGCCGTCAGGAGCATATGCCGAAGAATGCGTTTCCGAAAAGGAAGGCTATGTGCTTGATTTCAGCACCGAATTTAATGACGGCAATTTAAATACAGAGTATTGGTTACCGCAATATTTGCCTCACTGTACCACCAACACAGAAGGATCCTCTGCAAGGTATAAAATCGAGAATGGTTATCTGAATCTGTACATCACAAAAGATTCACCTGATTATTTCGGCGGTCAGCCTGGCTCAGCAGATCCCGATAATCTTCTATGGATAGCCAACGGTATTCAAACTTGGGAAAAGAATCATCTGCATCCGGGAGGAGCTCAGCAGAGGGAAGTTGAGCCTTATGAGGGATATGCTACACAGTACGGCTACTTTGAGATACGAATGAAAATGCCCGATACCGGCGGTGGCGGATACGCATCGTGGTGGCTTATCGGTGCTCAGGATGATGCAGCTCCCGACGGAACAGGTTCTGTTCAGAATGGCGAAATAGATGTATTGGAAACCTTTTTTAAATCCTCCGGAGTGTTTGAACCCAAAGTTCATGCTTGGGATGATCCCGATCTTGACGAATGGGCAAGCAGGGTTGAATTGGATGGAGAGCCAAGCGACTATGTTAATGAATTTCACACCTATGCTATGGACTGGAGACCGGAAGGAATAACCTTTTATGTTGACGGAAAAGAAGTGGCACAGACGAGGGAATCACCGCAATACAGAATGTGCATGATTTTGTCTATGTATATAAATTCTGATTTCAGCGGTTGGGATGAGCCCGAAAATAACTATCCAATAGAATGGCTGATTGATTATGTCCGTGTCTATAAAGATAAAAACGGTTATGACGAGAGCAACCGCCTTACTGAATTTGAGTGCTTCGTAAAAGATATGTGCAGCTCACTTACTGCATTTTGGCAACGTGTTTTATCATTTTTTCAAGATCTCTGTCCACAATGTCATCAGTTCTTTGAGCGTTTGTTAAGTAAGATTCCCGCTTTGTATAGAACAACAAATTCCAGTATATCGAACAGTTAGACGAATAAGAATTTGTAGAGGTAACATTATGATTACATATTCGATTATTATGTTTTTGACAGCGACACTTTTTTCTGTGATTGGTGTTGCAATATATCGGGGAAAAACCAATTTGATTCATAATTATCATCAAACAAACGTTACCGATAAATCCGCATACGGAAAATCTTTCGGAAAAGCTATGTTTGTTATCTCAACGGCACTTTTACTCAGCGGAACAGTAAGTTTGCTGGGAGATTCGGAAAAGGTTACATCGGTTGCGGTTGCAGTATTAATTGTTGGATTAATAATCGGATTTATCTGCATTTTTTGCGTGCAGAAAAAATATAATAACGGTGTTTTCTGATTGACAAATTCCAATTTGTCGGACACAATCATTCTAAATCACGCAAATATTTAAAATTAAACAAGGACATTACCCGGCAGTGAAAACTGCTCTGAGTAATGTCCTGTTTTTTGTTCGCAAAACCGCTTGAAATAAGGCGAAAAAGCCTGTTTTTCCGAGAATAATGTCCAAATAATGTCCAAGGGGTAAAAATAACGGAAATGAAAAAAGCTGAAACCGTTGTATATCAACGATTTCAGCCTTCTTTAAGATGGTCCGAGAGAGGATACCAATCCCGAACTCAACCCCGAATTTTCTATCTCTTTAAATGAAATTTGTTTTGACCCCTTTTTGTAATTAAGGTTAATCAAAATCTTATCGTCATAAACCACAATACTGTTAACAAAGTGGTCAACCAAGGTTTTGCGACCCTTTACAGTATCTGTATCAACATCCCTGAAGCTCATTATGTAAAAATAAATCTGCTCGAATGTGTACGTAGGTTTCCTGATTTCTTCTTTTATTATACTTGCTTCAAGCTCGGATTTCAACACTTCCAAATCGTCAAGACGTTTTTTCGTTGAGTCATTCAGTATTCCTGCTTGAATTGCGTTAAGCATATTCTCGATGCCTTTTTCTGTTTCTTCAAGTTGCTTTCTGAGCAACGGAAGCTCGCTGCTTTCCTTTTCCTGAAGTTCAAATGCTTTTGTCGCAAGATGGTTAACAAAACCGTCATCCATAAGCATTTTCTTTATGTGTCCGATAACAACTTCTTCAAGCTTGTCCTTACGGATTGATTTGTGTTTTGCATCGCAAAGCTTCTTTTTCTTTGTGTTTACACATCTGTAATAATGATATTTGTTCCCCGTACAACTTGTTCCGCTTTCGCCAACCATATACGATTTGCAAGTTCCGCAGAACAATTTTGTTGTGAAAATATACGCATCATCATCGGTTCTTCGTCCGGTTGCCTTTCTGCTTGTTGCAATGCGATACTGTACGCTGTCATACAGTTCCCGACTGACTATCTGCGGTATACCATCCGGAATAACTATATCCCGATATACATAATCACCTTTGTATCTCGGATTATGAAGAATACCTCTGATAAAATTCAGATCAATGTTTTTGCCCCTGACGCTTTTTACACCTTTTTCATTGAGATAATCACAGATTTTCTGCATGGTTATTCCCGAATCATACATCTCAAAAATTTCAAGAACAACGGGTGCGGTTTCAGGATTGAGCTGATAATGTTTGTCCTCGTCAATTCTGTAACCGAATGTAAGTGTTCCGCCGTTATACTTGCATTTAAGAGCATTCTCCGTATGTCCTCGGGTTACTTTCACCGACAGTTCCGCTGAATAATATTCCGCCATTCCTTCAAGCAACGATTCAAGAATAATTCCTTCGGGGCCGTCTGCTATGTTTTCCGTCGCAGATACAACCTTAACTCCGTTCTTTCTCAAAAGAGCTTTGTAGTGAGCGCTGTCGTATCTGTTTCTTGAAAATCTGTCAAGCTTCCAAACGATAATCGCTTCAAAGTTTCCCTTGGCACTATCCTTTATCATTTGTAAAAATTCGGGTCGGTTATCGGTCTTTGCAGAAAATGCACGGTCAATATAATGATTCACGATTGTTATACCGTTCTTTTCGCAATACTGAGTACATTCACGAATCTGACCGTCAATTGATTCTTCACGCTGACTGTCTGAAGAGTATCGTGCGTAGATAACTGCTTTCAATCATCTGTCACCCCCTCAGAACTCAAAAGTTTCAGAAGAGTTGCCTTGAGTTGATGGTTTGCTCTGGAGTTAGGGTCAAAGCACATTTCAACAAACTTTTCCATTTCGGGACTGTACTTTGTTTTGTGCTCATACAGTCTGCCCTGCGGATTATCCGTTCTGCCGTAGATATAATCCAGAGAAACATCGTAGTAATCTGCAAGCTTAACCATATTTTCAGGCGAAGGTGTTGCCGAGCCGTTTTCATATCGGTTGATGCTCGACTGCTTCATTCCCGAAATCTGAGCAAGTTTGTTTTGGGAAAGACCCACACTTTCACGGAGCGCTTTCAGCCTTTTGCTGATGATTTCCATCGTTTCACCTCCCATATTTTATTGTGTAATTATTGTAGCACATAAGATTATAATTGTCAACTACATTTTTGCATAAGCATCAAAAAGGTTTTATTCAAAAAAAATCATCCTCCGACGGATTAACCGCCGAAGGACTTAAAAATCTTTTTCAGATTCTTTTGTAATTTCGTTACCTCATAACCTTGCGATTCATAAAACTTATGAGCATTCACACGCTCTGCACCTGAACAAAGCCTGATTCCGACTGCACCCTTGTCCTTTGCCCATATTTCAGCTTGCTTCAGCAAAGCAGAACCGATGCCGTTTCGTTTGTAATCATTATCAACGGCCAATCCCAAACAGTTCTTGAAATTATCAGCATAAATAACATCGTAATTTACAAGATGAATGTAGCCGACAACTTTGTTTTCGTTTTCAGCCACAAAAATAACTTGTGTTTCATCATTCAATACAGCCTCAATTTTGAGCTTTTGCTTTTCAAAATCATATTCGTAACCTAGGCTTGTTTTGTTGATATAATAAATATCTTCTGCATCGGAGATTACGGCTTTTCTGACAATAAATTTCTTGTTCAATTTCGGATGCCTCCATAAACTGGATTTTATCTGAGGTAAGCTAAAAATACACCTATACCGTACCCTAATTGATACAGCGCATAGATTGTCATAAGTACAAGAAAAATTTTCTTGATAATTGATTTCTTATTTGTTCCTGTGGTTTTCCGTTTTAAAAAATTGATTTGTTTTTTCATTTTGCTACCTCCTGTTCGTATAAATAAAAGGTAGCACTGTAGCTCAAAAATTACTATATAATTAGGGTTGCACTTATGTAAACTTAAAGTTGCACTTAGTAATTAATGCTGTTCTGTATATTGGCTATGGTTTCTCCTATTACATATCCCATTCCATAAATAAAACTAACAATAACAGCAATGCAAACACAAATCAGCAAAACATACAGTATCATAAGTAATTTGCGTTGCTTGTTTGATAAATTGGAAACAAAGCAATTCCAAACCGTCAACAAACCCCTAGCTTCATAAGATGTTGTTTCCTGATCACTTTCAGTTTCTTCTACTCCTCGCATTAAATAATCCAAAGAAACATTAAAAAAATCACTCATAAAGAGAAGTCTTGTCATTTCCGGATATGCATTATCATTTTCCCATTTTGAAATTGATTGTCGGGATACATCTAATAAATCCGCCAGTTCTTCCTGAGAGATGTTCTTATCTTTTCGTAATTTATATAAGCGTTCTCCGAATGTCACACAAATCCCTCCACAAATTGTAATTTGCTGATTTCAACTTTGTATTTCTTTTTGAAAAGTGTACCCAACTCTTTCTTTACCGTCTGCGGTAGTACAAGGTCCTATTTCTGTTGCTGAATAACCTGATGATAAATAAAGTGTACGGGCAGCGATGTTATCTTCTGTAGTGTGAATACCGATTTTTTTATAACCTTTTTCTTTTGCTATATCTTCAACCACAGACAGAATGTATCTGCCAACACCTTTATGTTGATAAATCGGTTTTACCTGAAGCATACCTATCCATAATTCTTCGGCTTCAACATCTATTCTGAACCAAGCAACAGGATTATCTGAACTGACAACATAGTATGAGCAATCCTTGTCCGAGAGCAGTTCCTTCCAAGCACTGTGATTTCTGCAGACACCGTGAAGTATGTTTATATTTTCGTTATATGTTTCATTAATAAAAGCAATATCTTTTTCTGTTGCAACGGAATATATCAGTTTATTCATTCATAAACCTCCGTAAAACTACATCTTCTTCAAATCCTCATAAGCTTCAATCAGCCATTGATGAGGCATTACCAACAAGTTGTTATCAAATTGATATTTGATATAAAGGTAACAAGCTTCATCCAATGATTCTATTGTTGCATATTTTAATAGATCATCGCACGAAGGCACACCCTTTTGATCCCAAGATATTTTATCTGCAATGAATATAACCTTATCATACACACTTGCATTTTTTCTTAAAGTTGTGTGACACTCAATCGCATTCAGAATATCCGAATCGATAATATCAAAATCTTCTTGTGCAATTATTCTTGAAATTCTTTGATGTAACAGAGCGTTATACTTTTCTTCCGCAGGGTCTAACTCTAAACCTCTCGCTTTTGCAAAATCGTACATTTCTTTCGGAGTCATAATTCCGCTGATATCGTGAAGTAATGCGGCAAGTTTTATCTTATCAACATCAATATCATATGCTTTTGCCAACTTAACTGCTATGCTTGCTACATCTTCCACATGATTTAATACGTCAGTTTTATTGTTATTCAGATATTTGTTTTTGATTAGATCAATTACATCGTTATTTCTCATAATTATCACCTAACAGCTTCTTCTGTTTGTATTTCGGGAGTTTTCCGACAACCGTTATATAACTGTGGTCTGCCATTTCCAAAATCATTTCATCGGGAACACTATCAAGAGGAAAAGTGTTGAAATATGGTTGTTGAACCGGCGGACAATGATATCCTCTTACAACAATATCAGGAAACAGATGCCTATAAAAATCGCCCTGCATTCGCTCACAATTCAGAGTTGCCGTTTCTTTGCCTTTGAGGATAAAAAGTTGTGCAAAGATTTTTCCTTCAACTTTAATTATATCACTGTCAGGACCGAAAGGATGGTCAACATATGCTCCGTTTTTTGAAAGACAATAACTAAGTAATTCTGAATACATCATATGGAAACCTCCTTCAAAATTTGTTTATTTACTGTATTCGGATACAGAAAATGCAATGTTTTCATTATCTCTGTACTCTTTTCGTGATTTGAGTTTCATTCCTAAACTTTCGCAGATTTCATCAAGATTATTTAAATCGCTGTACATTCTGCAATCTTTAAGAATTTCAAGTGTTTCTTTTTCCGTAAATCCGAAAGGTTTTAAAACTCTGTGCTGACGCATAAACGCATTGTTTCTTGAATTGACAATAAATCTGCCGTTATCTGTCAGAACTCTTGAAACCTCTTTCAACGTTTCAACAATTTCTCTGGATTCATCCAATCCGCAATAAGTACAAACAATATCAAATGTTTTATTTTTGAAAGGCAGATACCAGAAATTCGCACAAACGGGAATGATTTTCTTTTTCTGATATTTAGCAATACCCAAAGCATTTCCGAGACAATCAAAGCCAATATCGACAGTATAAAGTTCACAATCTTTCGGCATATATAATGCAACCGAAGCCGTACCGCCGCCCGCACCTGTTGCAAGTTCTAATATTTTATCTGTTTTTTCTTTGCATACAACTTCAGCAAAATAACGGTATCTGTCCCAAAATACTCCTGTACCTTTGATTTTTGTTATTGTTCTCTTTTTGCCATTACTCTTTTTGTTGAATTTTTTGAAATCTTTAAGTTGCTTTTTTCTGATATTTCCGCTTTTGTCGCCCACAATCCAATTACTCGTTTCTCTTCGTTTATACGAATCGAAAGCTTTTATGATATTTTCTTTTGTACCGTGTATCTTTTTTATGTGGTTAACATAAATCTCATTCCAATCCTCAATAATGCCAGCTTCCATTTCGCTGAAAATCTCATTTATTTCTTCGGGATGTTCCCAAAAAATTATTTCAAGAAGTTCACGAGCCCAATCGGGATTTGTTTTTTCAGGGAGCAAAATCGGAACGTCTTTGATTATAGGATAGATTTCTTTACCATCTGTTGTAACAAGAGTTTTCTTATTTAAAACTAATTCTTTACGGCTCTGCGGTGCAACAAAAATCATTTTTATTCTCCTTGGATAGGTTGATCTGAGTACACAAAAAATTCTTGCTTTTCGGTTTTATTATAATGCTCATCAGCAATTTTTGCAACACTTGAATTGACGGTGAATCTGATATATAATTTAAGACAATAAAAAGGTAAACAAGGTGATTCAATGAGCAAATATTACAAATCTAGAAGCATAAAAATTGAATCAACGGGAAAGAAAATCGAACTGCTGATTTTTCAGCCGACTCTGAATTCCAAGCCTAAAGAAAAAACTCCTGCAATTTTATGGATTCACGGCGGCGGTTACATAACGGGTATGGCAAGAATGATCTATATGTCACGAGCCATTGACCTTGTCAAAAAGTATGGTGCGGTTGTTGTAACTCCCGAATACAGACTTTCAAACGAAGCACCATATCCCGCCGCATTGGAAGATTGCTATGCCGCTTTGAAATATCTCAAAGAACATTGTGATGAACTCGGAGCAAACAGCAGTCAGATTATGGTCGGCGGTGAAAGTGCAGGCGGCGGACTTACCGCATCACTTTGTATGTATGCCCGTGACAAAGACGAAGTAAAAATTTCATTTCAGATGCCGCTTTATCCGATGATTGATAATCTCGATACCGAATCGTCAAAAGACAATCACGCACCCGTATGGAACACAAAACTCAATCATTTCGGTTGGAAGAAATATCTCGGCGATTTATATGGAAAAGACGTTCCGCCGTATGCGGCTGCTGCCCGTCAGACAGGCTATTCAAATCTTCCGCCCGCTTACACATTTGTCGGAGATATTGAACCATTTTATTGCGAAACACTTACCTATATTGACAACCTGAAAAGTGCAGGAATTGAAGCAAAAGTTGATGTTTATCCGAACTGTTTTCACGCATTCGATATGCTCACACCGTTCAGAAAAGTCAGCAAAGAAGCGATAGCAAAATTTGAAAAGGAATATCTGAATGCCTGCGAAAAATATTATGCAGAGCAGAAAGATCATTCAAAAACATAATTGAATTGAAATCACCGTTGCAGTAAATTGTACCGCAGCGGTGATTACTGTTTTATTGCTACTTGTTTGCTTGAAAGATAGTGTTTTGCACTTTTTAGCAAGCAGTGCAAACCTACGTAGGATTCGCATTTTTGCTTGCCGATTTGCCCTATTTGTAAATTGGCAAGCAAGGCAAATGTGGATACAACCTTGCCAAAATCAGCTTGCAAGTTGTTCCGATTTTCAACCGTTCACTAACTTAGCAAGCAGGGCAAGTGTATATACACTCTTGCAAATCCCGCTCGCAAAACCGTTCCCGATTTCACCGTTCACTATCTTTGCAAGCAGGGCGAGTGGGTACCCACTTTTGCAAAAACCTCATTTTCAAATTATGCCGATTTACAATTCGTTCATAATTTTTCTCATCGGTTTTTTACCGCTTGTTGGTGAATTTCTTCCCCAAACCCCTAACAAAAATCGGAGAGAAAATTTAAAAATCTTCTCTCCGAGCTGCACTGCCGTTTAGTATAGTATAATTTTCTGTTGGGTTGAATTTCGGGGTTGGGGTAGAACTATTAAACATAAAACCTTAAGGCGCTAGATAAGCAGTTGCATTTGATATCTTTGCTTTTAAAGTTTATTCTATGCTTTTAAAACCTTCAACCAAATGTTCAAAGTTTTCTTGACATTTATCAGATAAAACCACTTTAACAGATTGCAACTCTTGAAATAACTCATATGATTTTGTGAAACATTCTACAATCAAATCATTATACTTAATAGGCTCTAATGCTTTTTTTATGTCATCATCATTTTGTAATTCAGGACACATTCTTATAAGGCGACCTAACCTATATAAAGCTGCTGCACTAAATTGATTCCTAACATTATTTATTGACTTTAAATAGCAATTTTTTGCATCATATAAAAACGACGAATTTTCTTTTGCCTTTTCCTCAAAAACTATACCTAAAAACAACCACCCTTCAGAACTGTTATATTCTGTTGCTTGTTTAAAATAACCAAATGCATTTTCCAAATATAATGTATCTTTTTTATACTCGTATTTATCCATTTCATTATGTCCACAATTTAAAATAGCGTATGGATCTTTTGCATTAGCTGCCCTCACGTATTTTTCAACCGCAACTGTTTCATCCTTTTTTAAACCGCCCCATCCGTATTTATAAAAATTGCCTAAGCTATTTATAGCTTTTGGATACCCTTTGTCAGCAGATGATTCATAATATTTTCTTGCCATCTCTAATCTTTTGGCTTTTGTCAGTTTTTTTGCATCACCTATTATATTGTTTTGAAACATCCATCCCAATATCCAATCACAAACTCCTGAACAGTCTTCGTTGTGCACGAGTAGATGTAGTTTATATGCGTCTTCTATATTAGGCTTTACTATATATTTGCCATCTTTTTTGATTCCATTAACATAAATATCACCTAAAATAAGTGCCGCTAATATATTATGATAATTATGAGCGGATATTTTTAACAACTCCACTCTTAATGGTTCATATATATTTTGGCTAAGTGCCATTAACAAATTCTTATTACCTTCAGAATCAAAAATGCTTAAAATATCATTATCCTTTGAAATTTTAGAGTGGAGTGTCTTGTTTTCAATTTTTAATTCTTTAATTGTGATATATGCTACATAACCCAAGTAACCTACTACTGATACTAAAGTAATAATAACACAAATTATAATGCCTAACTTAATATTAACAATTATTTTAAGTTCAAAAATTTTTTCTAAAACAAATGTAATCGACGCACCTAATATAAACAAAAACGAAGATACTATCCATGTTTTCTTGTTAATCATATTCCCACCTCATAAATTATTTAGCTTTAATCAATACAGTCATTTTTATTTTGATTTAATATAATAAGCTTTTAATCCCTCCATATTGTTTCGTGAATTATAAACTCCCGAAAATGTAAAATACTATTACTCAATTTTTGTTTTTATTTTTTTCAAAACAGTAACTATATTTTATTGGTTGTCATCGTAAAAACATTTTTAATAACGGTACAACATAATAAGAAATTATTTTTAAATATAAATGACAGTTTTTACGTTGAAGTCTCTCTGTTTAAGTAAATTTTGTTTTGAAAAGAAATATTGAGGTTTATCATTCTAAGTCTTTCTTAAACCCAAAAGACACTTTCGCATTTATAACCAACACTTTTAAATAACAAATGAAAACGATTGACAAATTCTTCTTATATTGTTACAATGTAGGAAATTATTGAAAGGTAGGTTGACAAGATGACAATGATAATTAGCGTAATAAATCGGAGAGTCATTTTGTCCGTTTGCAAATGATGTGATTTATTTTCTGTGAACTGCAAGGCATCTCCGTTTCGGAGGTGCCTTTAATTGTTTTTAAACGATTTAACTGTTACAAATTACAAACACTTATACAGCATTTAATTTTAATAATATTGATGAACAAATCAATCCACAATGCAAAAATGTATTGATTTTCTGCAAAAACGCATATTTTGTCGAACTTTAGGTTGTAAAATAAACATTTGCAAATTTAAAAATAATCCTTGACAAATTTCTTTTGCGGTGTTATAGTGTCAAAAAACCAAACGAGGTAAATTCATGAACACATATCTTTTCAGAAAACTTGATATGGATATGAATTGGCTTGCACAGCATGATTATCAGTCATCTGGCAGGCTTATACCTCTATATTCATTTTGGGATAGATAACCTTATATTTCCATATGATTATAACGGTGTAAGTAGCTGCAGATACTTACACCGTTTATTTTTTACCCAAAGGAGAATTGTTATGGAATTATTTGATTTAATTAAAAAGAAACTTTTCAAAAAGCAACCTGTGAAAACAGGTGATCATCTTGTAGATTTCTATAACCGTATTGATGAGGATTCTCGCCTTTTATCAAAGCACGGCAGAATTGAGTTCCTCACAACCACAAAGTATGTTGAGAAATATCTGAAAGACGGTATGAAGATTATGGAAATCGGTGCCGCTACGGGCAGATACTCACATTACTTTGCTCAAAAAGGTTTTGAAGTTGATGCCGTTGAACTCATCGAGCATAACATCAAAGTTTTCAAATCAAAAACACAGCCGAATGAAAAAATCAGCATCAGACAAGGCAACGCAATCAATCTGTCCGAATATCCCGATGAAAGCTATGATATAACGCTTTTGCTTGGTCCGATGTATCATCTCTACACGGTTGAAGAACAGAAAAAAGCCTTGTCAGAAGCAATGCGAATCACAAAAAGTGGCGGTTACGTTTTCGTTGCATACTGTATGGTTGACCCGTCTGTATTAACGGGAATTTTCAAAAACAATAAGGTACAGCAAAGCATTGAAGACGGTCTTATTGACACCGAAACCTTTGAAACATTCTTTCCTCCGCACGGTGTTTTCAAGCTCTATACAAGAGATGAAATATTTGAGTTAACAGAGATTCTAAATGCTCAAAGACTGCATTTTCTCGCAACCGACGGTTATGCCTGCCATATGCGTGAGGTAATAGACAAAATGGATAACGAAACCTATGAACTTTATCTGAAATACCATTTCAAAACCTGCGAAAGGCAGGATTTAATCGGTTTATCACACCACACACTTGATGTTTTGAGAAAGGAGTAAAACTATGATTACATACCCGAATTATGACAGGAGTATTTTATCAATCGCTTCGTCTGTTTTAAATCACTTTGGTGTTAAAGACTGCCAACATAAAACCTTGCCCGAGTTTGATAAACTGCTTGAAAAAGACTACAAAAATATAATCGTAATGCTTTTTGACGGTTTGGGCGTTTCGGCAATCAACGAGCACCTGAACGAAAATGACTTTCTGAGAAAACATTTTGTGTGTCCGATTTCGTCTGTATTCCCCTCAACAACCGTTGCTGCAACAACAGCAATAGAAAGCGGATACTCACCCGTTGAAACAGCCTGGCTCGGATGGGATTTATACTTTGATGAAATAGGCGAAAATGTTGCGGTATTCCGCAATGCTTTACAGAA
Source organism: Clostridia bacterium (assembly GCA_017517665.1). Lineage (GTDB taxonomy): Bacteria > Bacillota > Clostridia > Oscillospirales > Acutalibacteraceae > CAG-177. The sequence goes on from JAFWYP010000035.1 coordinate 26,754, forward strand.
AAACGGAAAACCTGCTGCAAATTATAATGTAGCTTGGAAATATATCCCTTACAAAAGAATATTTGAGCGCATTGAAGAAATAAACGGTAAAGGCTCTGCGATTTACGTATCTCCGTTCTCAAAGCATCATATAAAAAGTGTGCCTCATATTTGCAAAACCGTAAAACGGCTTTCAAGAAGAAGAAAGAAAAAATATATTTACACCTATTGGCATCAGCCCGATACGGCAATGCACAGATACGGTGTTAAAAGCGAGCAGGCACACGAACAGATTTTATTGATTAACAGCGAAGTGGAAAAGCTTTGCGGTAAATTGCAAAATTCACTCATAATCATAACCGCAGACCACGGACTGTGTGACGGTGTGAATGAATATCTTGAGGATTATCCCAAGCTTTCCGCAATGCTGAAACATCCTCCGTCAATCGAACCGAGAGCCCTGAGCTTTTTTGTAAAAGACGGTATGAAGGATGATTTCAAAAACGAGTTCAACAAACTTTTCGGCGATGATTTCAGACTTATGACAAAAGAAGAAGTCTTTGCGAATAATCTTTTCGGATTCGGCAAAACACACGCAAGAGCATATGATTTTGTTGGTGATTTCCTTGCTGTTGCAACAGGTGATAAATCGTTGTTTATAGAGCGTGAAGAGCGTGAGTTCGTCGGTGTTCACGCAGGTCTTACCGAAGATGAAATGACTGTACCGTTTATCGCAATAGAAACAAAGAAAAGGTGTAAGAAATGAATAAAACAAATCAAGAATTATATTATGAACGAACTCCCGTTCTTGAAACAGAACGGCTGTTTTTAAGACCGTTAACTCCTGAAGATGCACCCACAGCTTTCTTATGGCACAGCGATCCGAGAGTTAACAAGTTTATGTCATATCCTCTTTACACCGATATTAGCCAGACTGTTCGATGGATTACTGAAATAGTCCCCGTTGAAGAAGATTTCCATTGGGGAATAGTTCTAAAAGAAGGAAATATTCTTATCGGTAGTATCAGCATAGGACCGATGGGAAATGACGACGGTGTTTGGGGCTTCGGCTATAACATAAGGTATGAATATTGGAACAAGGGTTATACAACCGAAGCTACAAAGCGAATTATCAAGTATTCTCTCGAGGTTCACGGCATAAAGGATTTCACAGCAAGTCATGCTGTTGATAACCCTGCATCGGGCAGAGTTATGGAAAAATGCGGCTTGAAGTTTGAAAGCTATGGCGAACATTCCAAGCGTGACGGCTCTGTGACTTATAAAGTAAAGAATTACAGAATGCATATTGATTGAGGTGTAATAATGTGAAAATAGAAAACATTGATAACGGCAATGCTTTTGACTTTGGTAAAACCTCTGCCGAATACGCAAAGTACAGAGATATTTATCCAAAAGAGTTATATAACAAGCTTTATGAAATCGGTATAGGTAAAAATGGTTGTTCATGGCTTGATATCGGCACGGGAACAGGTGTTTTACCTCTTAATCTGTACTCCTACGGAGCAGACATAAAAGCAATAGATATTTCTGAAAGTCAGATTGCTGCCGCAAGAATTCTTGCAACTGAAAAAGGTGCTGATAATATTGAGTTTTCTGTGTCACCTGCAGAAGAAACACCATTTGAAAACAACAGTTTTGACTTCATTACGGCTGCACAGTGTTTCTGGTATTTTGACCGTGAGAAGATTATCAAAGAAATAAAACGCTTGTTAAAACCGAATGGCATTTTTGTGAAGATTTATATGAGCTACACTCTCGATGATGAGATAGCCAAAAAGTCACACGAGCTTGTAAAGAAAATAAACACAAGCTGGACTCCCGGTGCATCAGGTTCAAAGGATATGTATAACCATCCTTTTGAAAACGGTCAGCTTGATATTTTCGAGTGCAAACTCCCGTTTACCCATGAAAGCTGGCATGGCAGAATGCTCGCCTGCCGAGGAACAAAAGCTTCAATGGATAAAGAAACTTTAAGCAAATGGGAAAAAGCACATTTGGAATTGCTTTCACAGTATCCGGAAGAGTTTAAAATCAATCACAAAATCTATATAGCAACATACAAAATATAAAAATAAACCGCAATAGAGTCTCAACAGATTCTTCATTGCGGTTTTTATCGTTTTATGTTGTAATTCTGCACAATTACTAAAGTGTTTATTTGTCGAAAACAGAGAAAGTCTGAAAAAGCAAAAATTTTTTCGTAACATTATGCGATTTTCCTCATTTATATATAGAAATTCATTTCTGTATTATGAATGAGGAAGGTGTTTTTATGGGTTCTTTAGTATGCAATGCGGCAGAAAAGGAAGCAATCAAAGCTAAACTGATTGAATTTATGGAGCAAAATGACATTGCATATAATCTACTTGAGTGTTGCGGCTGTGACAGATTTTGCGTTGATTTAAGCAGTGAGGAAAACACTTGTAAAAGGTATTGTTGCAACTCTGGGATTACTGTGCAAACAAGTAACAAAGATATTTGCAGAATATATCCCCATGAGATTCTTTACATTGCAATTGAAGAAAGAAAATCAGTTCTGTATCTGACAGACAGAAAAATTGAAACCAACTACCACCTTGACCATTGGAAAGGTATTCTCGACCTTAAAATATTCGTCCAACCGCATCACAGCTTTATTGTTAATCTCAATTATGTCGATGAGGTTACAAGAGAATGGGTAAAAGTAAAATACAAGGGTGAAGAATATCCGGTTTATATATCTTCACGGAAATATAATTCGTTCAGAAATGCATTTTTAAAATTCGGTGAAAAGTAATATAACATTTCTCGATTTAAATCATACACATAAATTCTTTTATTTAATTATCAGGAGGTAAAAAATATGCGTTGTCCAAAATGTAATTTTGAAAACAAAAACAATACCGGGTATTGTTCTAAGTGTGGAGCTGAACTCAACACGGTTAATCCGTCAAACGATGAAAAATCCAAGAAGCAAAGAACAATATTAATTGTTTATTTAGTTGTTCTCACTCTTTTAATTGCAATCCTTTCAAATCCCGTTACAACCGTTCTTGGAGTTGTGTTGATACTGTTGCCTTTCATTATTCGCAAGAAGAAGGAAAAGGAACATATCGACTCTCTGAAAAATGATTTGGAAAAACAAAAAGAAAACCTGGATTTATGTCAGCGAGAGAAGAATGAATTAGAAGAACAAGCAGAAAAGCTGGGATTTAAAGAATACACCCAAACAAAAGCAGAGGTTGACAAATTAAACGGTGAAATTGCGACTTTAAATTCTGAAGTTGTTAACTACCAAAGCAGAATCACCGGTTTAAAAGAAGATTACGAAAAATCTCTGAAACAGCTCAAAACAGCTACTAATAAACTTAATAAAGCAAAAGAGTTATACAGAGCAATCGACTATTCCATAAATACATATTTCGGATATGTTCCGACGTTTGAACAGTGTAAGCTACCTGAATCTATCGTAAGTGATTTGGAAGAACTTGCTCCTACCGTTACCCTCAAGCTTCACTGCATGGATATGAGGGAACTTCGCAAAGCATTTAACGAGAATAAAAAAGAGATTGAAAAAATCAAAGAACAGTATCGAGGCAGATATACAACAAAAGTTAACCAGGCTCTTTATGATCTGATTGTTGTTGCACTTGATTCCGAATTGCAGAACGTTCTCACATCCCTTAAATATGAAAAACTTGATATTGGGGTTGATTCAATAAAAAGTATGACCTCAAAATATCTTGAAATGGTAAGTAAGGCAAATCAGAACATGGTTGGTACGCTTTCTGCCTTTATCGGTACTATGGAGTATCTTTATATCAACGCTGTAAAAATCGAATACAACTATTACGTTAAAAAAGAACAGGCAAGACAAGAACAAATTGCAATCCGTGAACAGATGAGACAGGAAGCAAAAGAACGCAAGGAGCTTGAACTTCAGAAAGCAAAATTTGAAGCTGAAGAAGAAAAATACCGTAATGAAATCAGCAGTGTTGAAGCACAAATGCAGAGTGCTTCCGCAGATGAGGTTTCTGCATTAGAAGCAAAAATTGCCGAGCTTAAAGCACAGATGTCTGACATGATAATCAAGAAAGATGAGATTGTTAAATTACAGAACGGTAAAGCAGGAAATATCTACGTTATCAGTAACCTTGGTTCATTCGGAGAAAACATGTTTAAAATCGGTATGACAAGACGCCTCAATCCTCAAGAAAGAGTTGATGAGCTTGGCAGTGCCAGTGTTCCGTTTGAATTTGATGTTCATTGCTTTATTTTCTCAAACAATGCGGTTGAACTTGAAAGTCAAATCCATACTCAACTGAACGAAAAACGAGTAAACAAAGTTAACCTGAGAAAAGAATTTTTCTATTCAAATGTCGATGAACTTGAAGCACTTGTACATCAGATCGATCCTACCGCCGAATTCACAAAAACAATGGCGGCGGAAGATTACAGACAGTCAATTTCAAGTGATACAGTATATTCAACCGATTATGTATCTGACGAAAATGAGGATGATAACGACAATTAATATGTGTCACAAAAATTAAGCATAAGACTAACAAGCCATACAAGCTGATTTAAGGTCAACTTGTATGGCTTCGTTGTATTATTGTTCAGTTATTCTTTGGGCGTTCTGACATATATGTTCTGTACGCAACGAGGGCATTCAGGCAAAGGTCGATTAAGTGTGTATCCATTTCATTTATCGGTTTTTCGAGTTCTTCGCTGATAAGCTTATCCAACTTTTTAGCATTAAGTTTAAGAGTTTTGTCGTTCAGATATGTTCTTATTACAGCAAGGCAGCGTTTATATTCTTTCAAAATATCACCTCTGATTTTTGTCTATAACTATATATGACAAAAAGTCGGGTTTGTCACGAAAAAAATTTAACCGAGCTTGCTTTTTGGCAAACTCGGTTAATTTTCGTTTTGAATATGATAAAGATTAATAATTCGCTTTTCGTTCTTCTCCGCATATCTGAGAGCTTGATATGCACCGCCCGATTCGTTTTTAACATAAACAACAACCATATCCGAACGGTCAATCATATCCCTGTTTCTTGCCACTATGGCATATTTGAAATTACAGTCGGCAGATGCCTCGCAGATTTCTATTGAATCATAATAACTTTCAAAAGACTCGGTGTTGTTACGGAGTTCTGCGGTTTCATATGGAAGAACGAGGGTGAGAAAAACGTTGTCATTGCCCGTTTCTTTTTTCAGTTTTCGGATAACAGAAGCTGCCATCAGGTCAAAATCGCCGTTTCTGCCGACAAGAAGCTCGATTTCTCTGCTTCCTCTTTGCATTATAATGCGCAGAAGCTCATAGAGCTTACTTTCGACGGTATTATAATCTTCAATTATTCTGTGACCAAATAGGCTGACGGTATATTTCTCTTTCATTTCTCTCACCCAAAGGTTATTGCCGATGTGCAAAAGCACATCGGCAAAATAATATTTAGCAACAGCTGATGTATTCGCTATGAATTAAGGTGGTGTTAGTATAATCACATCTTGAACAGGCTTCAAATGTGAAATATTCTTTAAGACATCTGGGAGATGTTGCTCTGACTTTATGTGTTATGGTTATGGTATTAGTACTTTCAAGCTTGTGACCCAACAATGTGCATGTAAGACCATAGGTTTCTGCACCGTTATCGTCCAAATTATAGTAATCAGCAATAAATCTGCTCTGCATTTCGGATGAAACACCGTTTTCAAAAATAAAAACTGTCTGTCCGTCATTTACGGTTATGTTTTCCGAAGCATCATCTGCCGAAGCCGAAATTGACATAATGCAAAAAACAAGAGCCACCGATATTATAAGTGCAAATAATTTTTTCATGTTAATTAATCTCCTCTAAACATTCTATTGTTTTGAAAAGATTTTCTTCTGTATCCGATTTAACAATATAATAATTGTTTTTATATTCAAATATACCTTGTGCAAACACATCTTGTTCAATATAGTATACAGTGAAGCCGTTAATTGTCTTTATTAAACAGTTAGATTTTATATCATCTGTAACAACTTTATTAATTGTTACACTAATGCTGTAATTATCGTTATTACATTGCAAAACATATGTTTCTGACTGTTCTTCTGCCCAGTACGATACAGAAGTTATCTTTTCATTTTCAGGTAACCATGTAGGATATAAAAAATTCAATTTTTCGTCTCTCATAAGAGCTTCAATTGAAGAATAGGTTTTAGTTTCTGTTGGTTTAATAAGTGTAATATTACCGTATTCAGCAACTTCACCACCAAACATTTCGATTATGGTTTTTCCCAATTTCCGATGGAGTTCGGAAGATGCCTTGCCCGAAGATACGGCAATTATACCAAAGAGTGCAATAATCGCCGCAAGAACAGCAGCTATAACAGCAAGTCTTTTTGCTCTTATTTTCTTCTTGGCGTAAGAGCCTATCGCCGTTACCTTGCCCTTGAATGGTATAGCATTTACTCTTTGTTCGATTTCTGATTTTGTAAGTTTTTCTTTTCCTTCAAGCTCCATGAGAAAATCAACGCATTCTGTTACAAGATCGCTGTCCATTTCCTTGTAGTCCTTTGAAGTTTCAAGCAGAATTATCGCCATAAGCTTGTCCCTTAAAGACTGCCTTTCGGCGCTGAAATCTCGTTTGCTTCCCATGGATTTGTTCACCTCCTGCATTCATGTTTTTAAAAACGCAAAACCTCCTTCATATATATATGACGGAAAATGCGTTTTGTCACACAAAAATTTTCAATTTTTTTGAAAAATTTTTAAAATTTCATAAAAAGAAGTAAAAGTGCCATAAATATGAAGGCTGCTTTCTCTTTTACTTTCAAATTTAGTCTGTAAACTCTTGTTCTTACTGCACCTTCGGAAACATTCAAGACTTTTGCCAATTCTTTATATTCCAGATGCTTTGTGTAAAACATTTCAAAAAGCTCAAGCTCTTTTTCACTTAATGAAGAAAGAATACCGTTTTTCTTTTCCTCGAGCTCTTCCGGAGTTACCTTATTATCTTCTTCCATTTCATAAAGGATATCCGTGCTTGTCTGTGAGCCAAACACCGTTCCGTAAATAAGCTCTTTTTCTCTCTTGGCAATAGCTCTGAACTGCTCTTTTATTTTGTTGTCGGCAACTTTATAGAGCCAGGCTTTTATGTATTCATCTTCAAGACCTTCATATTTTTCTTGAAATAAAAGAAAAACCTCCTGAGTAACATCAGCAGCATTTTCTTCCTTTTTGAGTCTTGAAAGACAAAGATGATATATGTCGTTATAGTATAAATTCGCAATCTCAGTCGCTCTTTCAAAACTTATCAACAAATATCACCCTTATTCGTCAAATTATTTATATATTTGTCTAATTATAACAGTTTAATAATATTATGTCAAAGAAAAGATTTATCCTATACTTCGTAAAGAAATATTAAAGATAAAAAATCCGAACCCATTGCCGATTGGCATTAAGTCCGGATTTCTCCAATGTGGTATAAATATGGATGAAGAATGCAATAAAATTATAATTGGCAGAAACATACCTATCCTTTTATTTTAATCTTTTGTACCCGGTTTGTAGTGGGGACTTCTGTCATGTTTTTCGACAATGTCCATATTCTCATATCATCACCATTGACATTTATTCCGTTTGCAACTAAAATTATATTATCCGAGGCGAAAGGAACAATTGCTATGCTCAATATTGCTGTGTGCGATGATGAACTGATTGAAATTGAATATCTGACATCGCTCACGCAGGAGTGGGCAAAGGCGACCAAAACTGCCGTAAACATTTCGGGTTTTGCGAGTGCGGAAGCATTTCTTTTCAAGTATGAGGAAGATAAAAACTTCGATATTCTTCTGCTTGACATTCAGATGAAATCAATGGACGGCATTGAGCTTGCCGAAAAGATCCGTGAAACGAACAGCGGCATGCAGATTGTTTTCATAACCGGTTTTCCCGATTACATTTCACGAGGATACGATGTTTCGGCACTTCATTATCTGATTAAACCCGTTGAGAAAGAAAAGCTTTTTGAAGTTCTTTCAAAAGCTTGTGACAACCTGAAGAAAGAAGAAAAATTCGTTATGCTTTCGGTTGATAACGAGAGCGTCAAAATAAATCTGAAAGATATAATCTATGTTGAAGCCTTCGGACACTCAAGCTGTGTTGCTTGCGAAAACGGCGAGTATAATGTTAAACTCCCGATTTCGGATATTTCCAAAATACTTGATGAGAGTTTCGTTCAATGCCACCGTTCATACATTGCAAATCTTCAGCATATTTCAAGAATTACCAAAACAGATGTTGTCTTTGATAACGGCAAAAGCATTCCCGTTTCAAGGAGAATGTATAACGATGTAAATATGGCTTTTATCAATTTTTACAGAGGTAAAATAAAATGAATTATTGGATTATTGCTGCAGCGGTTGCAGGTGTTTTGCTTGCAACAGTTTTGGCGGTTATTTTCACAAGGAGATACATCCGCAACTTTACGGACAAGCGTATTGCTGAATATCAGAACGACCTTATCACAAAGCATTGCGAAGAAGTTCAGAACATTTACAAAACAATGCGAGGCTGGCGTCACGATTATAAAAATCACATTCAGGTTATGCGTGCATCACTTGAAATGGGCAACCTCACCGAACTCGGCAACTATCTCGGTGAACTTACGGTTGACCTGAACACGGTTGATACGGTTGTCAAGACCGGCAATGTTATGGCGGATGCAATCCTCAACAGCAAACTTGCACTCTGCAAAGCAAGAAATATTCCTTATGAGGTTACTGCGACCATCCCCGAAGAATGCAGCGTCAACGATGTTGAGCTTTGCGTTATCATCGGCAATCTTCTCGACAACGCAATGGAAGCGTGCGAAAAGATTGAGGATAAAACGCAGAGATTTATCCGTGTTTATATCGGACTTTTTAAACAGCAGCTTTACATAAACGTTACCAACTCAATGATTGGTACTCCGATAAGAAAGGGTAAGGCATACAAATCTTCAAAGGGTGAAAATCACGGCTTTGGACTTATGAGAGTTGACAGAATTGCCGATAAATACAACGGCTTTGTCAACCGTCAGTTTGAAGACGGAGTGTTTGGAACAGAAATAATGTTACCATTCGTGCAAAAGAAATAACCGTTCGTGCAAAAGCAACCCCAAAAGGTTGCTTTTTTGGTATCATACTTTTTGAACCAGTAATTAATATGGTTTTGAAAGGCATATTTCCGCCACAGCATCGTTAAAAATCCTTGAAATAACCTCGTATTTCCGCAGATTTTCGCCTTGCTGTGACAAAAATCTGCACTTTCAAAACTGCTCTGCATCTGAAATGCAATAGATTGCGTGCAGTCGGGCATTTCTTCGATGCAGGCATACGGGCGTATGGCAAAGAGAAAAATGCCCGAATGTGCGTGATATTATTGTATTTCAGACATATGAGATTACTGATTCAAAAAGTAGTATGAACAGAGGTGATAATATGAGCAAAGAACCCAAGGCAAAGAAACATTCTTTTTTCAGTAATATGTTCTTTATATTCAAAGCCATTACTAAATGGGACAAAACTGTTGTTCCGATAAGCTTGCTGATGTCTCCGTTTCTTATTCTGACGGATCTTATCGTCGCTTATTTCGTGACAACTCTTACATGGTGCATCGAAAACCAAAAGGGAATTGGTTCAATAGTTCTTGCGGCGCTCGGACTTGCGGCATTTTCCGTTGTAACCGGTGTTATTCCAAATAGACTGAATGAGAAAACAAGCATAAAAAAGGCTGAGATTAACAGACGGTTTGATTTGCTTTTAGGCGAAAAAATCATGGATATGGACTTTGAAATTGCTGAAGGTCCGACAGGCAGAGATAAATACCAAAAAGCAAAAAATTCGCTCGGATATGAAGGCGTTTACGGCTTCGTTAACAATTTTTCCGCAATGTTTACGAACATAATCGGTATATTCACCTTCGGTACGATTACGGCATCTCTGAACCCGTGGCTTATTCTTATCCTGACGGGTGCGCAGCTTCTCGCCATGGTTTCAACCGCTGTTGAAAGCTGGCTCATTAACAAAACAAAAGACCCGATGGCTGCGGTTGACAGAAAACTGAATTATATCACCAAAACATCCCGTGATTTTGCAATAGCGAAAGATATCCGACTTTTCCATTTAAGAGAATATCTTCAGCAGATGAGTGAGTATTTCATCGGCGAGCGCAAATTCTGGACCAATAAAATGTATTTCTACTATTTTCTTTCCGACACACTCAGGCTGCTTCTGAATGTTGGCATTGAAATCGGCATTTTCGCTTACATTGCCTATGAAGCTCTGAACGGCGAAATGTCAAAAACCGCACTTGTTCTCTATGCGGTTTCCGTCACGGATTTCACCCATTGGGTCGAATATATCGGCGAAGTGCTTTCCGAAATTATTCCGTCAAATATGCTGATTAACGATTTGCGTGAATTTCTTGATATCAACAACTCGATGGAAAACAAAAACGGCAGAATTTTGCCTGCCGAAACTCCGTATAAAATTGAAATTGAAAATCTTTCTTTCACTTATCCCGAAACAGATAAAGTCATCCTCGATAACATAAACCTGACAATAAATGCAGGTGAAAAGCTTGCACTCGTCGGTGTAAACGGAGCGGGTAAAACAACTCTTGTAAAACTGCTCAGCGGACTTTACAGACCGACTTCGGGCTCAATCAAAATCAACGGAACTGATATTTCAGAGATTAACAGAGATGAATACTATAAATCGGTTTCCGCAGTATTTCAGGAAGCAAGAATTATGCCTTGCTCAATTCTTGAAAATGTTTCAATGCTTCCTGCCGAAGACAGTGACATCGAAAAATTCAATTTCTGCATCCGTCAGTCAGGCTTTTATGAAAAAATACAAAAGCTGCCCGAAAAAGAAAACACTCTGCTTGTCAAGAACGTCAACGAAAACGCCGTTGAATTGTCAGGCGGCGAAATTCAGAGACTTCTGCTTGCAAGGGCAATTTACAAGGATGCACCGACACTTATTCTTGACGAACCCACAGCGGCACTTGACCCTATTGCAGAAAACGAAATCTATCTTAAATACAGCGAAATTTCAAAGAACAAAACTTCAATCTATATTTCCCACCGACTTTCATCCACCCGTTTTTGTGACAGAATTGTGCTGCTCGACAACGCTTCGATCGTCGAAGAAGGCACACACGAAGAGCTGATGGCACTCTCGGGCAAATATGCCGAGATGTTCAGAATCCAAAGCAAGTATTACGAAAAGGAGGCGGAAGAAAATGAAGAAATATAAGCGAACTTTCAGAGAAGATCTGCGGATGATAAAGAGAGCTCTGAAACTTATAGAAACAAACACTCCGCATTTTCTTCTGCACACCTATCTCTACTCCTTTTTCAGCACGGCGATTTTTGTTATCGCTAATTACATTACTGCATCAATTGTTGATGAACTCACGGGCAACAGAGACATCAAAAAGATACTTTTCCTGCTTCTTATGTATGCTGCGGAAATAATTCTTCACATTTTTCAGGATAACTCGTGGCGTAAAATACGAACGTTTAATCTTATTTCAAGCAAATGGGAAGAAGTTTTGCTCAACAGCAAAAGTTTTTCAATGGATTACCCCAACATGGAAGACCCTCTTATGAGAGCCAAACGTCAGATGATAACCGACAGCCGCAGTTCGGGCGGTCTCGGAAGACTTATGATGGAATTAAGCTCGTTTTTCATCGGTATTAATCAGATTGTAATGTGTTCGGCAATTTCAATGGAGCTGTTTTTCAGACATCCCGAAAAAACCTTATCGGGATTTGAAAAATTCATTGATTCACCCGGTTTAACGGTAGCGTTTTTTATGTTTGTCGCTCTGTGCGCTCTCGGCGAATACAAGGTCAATTCAAAATATAACCGTCTTGCAAACAGAAAAATCAAAAGCAATTCAATGATTGAAAGGCTTTTGCACTACTATCTTGACGATTATATCGATGACAGCAAGGCTTGCAAGGATATTCATATTTTCAATCAGAAAAAGCTTATCCGTAATTCATCCGATAAAATTTACGGCGATTGGATAAACGGCTGCAAAGAGCTTCATTCTCTTTTCAGAAAAAAGAACAACAGATACAATTTATTCTATGTTCTCACAACCGCTGCAACATATCTTTTTGTTGCACTCAAAACATATATCGGAGCCTTCGGTCTCGGCGGTTTCATCAAGTATCAGTTCTGTATTGCAAGAATTGTTGATGCAGCAGAAAGCATCTCGGGAGCAATTACAGCTTTACGCACGAACAACGACTATCTCGAAACATTTTTTGAATATCTCGATACTCCGACTGAAATGCACTACGGCACTATTCCCACCGAAAAGCGGATGGATAACAAGTATGACATTGAGTTTCATAATGTCAGCTTTAAGTATCCGAATACCGAAAACTATGCAATCAGAAATCTCAATCTTAAATTCAGAGTTGGTGACAGAATTGCGGTTGTCGGCATGAACGGAAGCGGTAAAACAACAATGATAAAACTGCTTTGCCGTCTTTATGACCCGACACAGGGATACATCACCCTCAATGGCATAGATATTCAGAAATACGATTATGAGGACTACTTGGATTTGTTTTCGGTTGTATTTCAGGATTTCAGACTATTCTCGTTTTCCGTTGGTGAAAACGTTTCGGCAGAAGTTGATTATGACGAAGAAAAAGTATGGTCATCGCTTGAAAAAGCAGGTATGCTTGAACGTATAAAAGCTATGCCGAAAGGACTCAAAACTCCCGTTTACAAGGATTTTGAAGAAGACGGAGTTGAAATCTCAGGCGGCGAAGCACAGAAGCTCGCAATCGCAAGAGCACTCTATAAAGATGCAGCGTTTGTTATTCTCGATGAACCCACAGCATCTCTCGACCCCATTGCCGAACACGAAATATATTCCCGCTTTAATGATATGGTCAAGGATAAAACAGCGGTTTATATCTCCCACCGTCTGTCATCCTGCCGTTTCTGCGACAGAATCCTCGTGTTTGATAACGGTCAACTGATTCAGGACGGCTCACACGAAAATCTCCTCGAAAACCCTGACGGCAAATACAGCGAACTCTGGAACGCTCATGCACAGTATTATGCGGAGAAAAAAGCTTAAAAAACAATATGCAAAATAGTCAAAGCCATACAAGCTGATTTTTTAATCAATTTGTATGGCTTTTTCCATGCGGTAGTTTATTCTGCTATTTTGATTTTAACTCCGAGTTCTTCAAACTGCATTAAATCATCTTCAGAAGAATCGCTGTCGGTTATGATATAATTCAGTTTGTTTGCAGAGCAAATGCTGATTATAGAATCAAATCCGATTTTCTCAACAGGATATAAACCGTAAACCGTTTTTGAGTTGTTTATGATGGCATTTGTCAGTTCAACACTTCTTGACTTCTGAATAGAAAGACCGAACTTTGCCGAAACACAAGCGGAAGTAACAAAGCATTTATCAAAACGAAGTCTGTTGATTACAGATAATGCAAAGCTGTCATAGAAGCAACCGTTTGCCTGCATTTCGCCGCCTGCAAGAATAACAGTTATGTTTTCCTTTTTACGAAGCTCTTCGGCAATTGCAATCGAGTTCGTAACAACAGTACAAATTACTGCACCGATGTTTTGTGCCATAAGATAGCCTACACTTGCGTTGGTGATATAGATAACGTCATTTTCTTCAATTGTTTTTACAGCTTCTTTTGCTATTGCAAGATAGTTTTCCTTGACTTCAACAACACGCTCATCGGGAGAAAGGTTTTTTATTACATTTCCGCCAATTTGTCTTGCAGGAATGGCACCGCCGTGAGTTCTTTTCAAAAGTCCCTGTTCTTCAAGAAGTCTTAAATCTCTTTTTGCCGAGTCATAGCTGATTTGAAATGTTTCCTGAATCTCAGAATTTGATATTCTGCCTTTTTCTGATAATATTTTGAGGATTTCCTGATGTCTTTCTTCGATAAACATAATTTTTGCCCCTTTCATTAACGGTTATTAACAGCATTGCCGTAGCTACAAGTATAAAATAGCACAAACGTTAACATTTGTCAAGCGAAATCGTGAAAACATTTGAAATACTGTGAACAAAAAGGAAAAGTATCGTGAAAAAGCCATACAAGCTAGTTAACTAAACTTGTATGGCTTAAATTATATTGTTATCTCATATCTGATAACGGTGTGTAATCTGTGCTGTTCCGTAGATATTTTTCCATCTTACCGCTGAGTAGTAACCTGACATAACTCATCGGTTCGTTGTAAATGAGATAATCCAGTTCCGATGTTTCATACATATTGTTTGCATACTCGTTTTCAACGGCGATGCAGTCGATTGACACCGTTGAGCCGTCGGTTAATTTTACTTCAACGCAGGCGGTATCGATATTAAATTCACAAGAAATAATGTTGTTAATCATAAATTAAAAACTCCTTTTATTAGCTTTGAAAAAGTGGAAAAAGTAGGCTTTGAAACCCTTGATATATAAGGGATTGAAGGTGCGGTAATCGAGGGGTACGTATAGTTTGACCTGTTACCCCGATTTTGAGGTTACTTTTTCCACATAACGAACTTTAAGGTTGCAAAAAACCAATTGATAAAAACACTTTCATTACAGTTAAAAATTAACCAAATAGAGCTTCTGAAACCGTTGTATATCAACGGTCTCCGAGTGCGGTAATCGAGGGGTACGTATAGTTTGACCTGTAACCCTACTTTTGAGTATAACGCCCATTACGGGCGAAATTTTAAGTTACAGAAAATCATACTTTTGCGACCGTTCAGAAAAATTTGACAAAACTATTGAAATGGTTTAGAATATAAACGAGGACTTTTGTGAATGTTGGTTTTTCATAATTTAAAAATCTCCTTTTGTGAAAGGAGAAAAGCGAATACTTCGCATGGAAAACACAAAAAATGAAAAAGATTTCGGAACAGGAATTCCGGAGAACGCAATAGAAGCTCTGGCAAGAGTTCTTCTCCCGGAAATCGAAAAATTCTACAACACGGAAGAAGGCAGAGAGGCCTTTGAAAAGTGGAAATCCGAAAAGGAAAAAGAAACTGCATAATCAATAAATTATCAGTTGGCGGGGATGAATTATCATCCCCGTTTTCCTATTCTATAAGACTGTATAAAAGAAAAAACCCGAACGCATCTCCTATTTTAAAGAGATAGTTCGGATTTTCGTCCTTTGGTCCGAGTGGCGAGACTTGAACTCACGGCCTCTTGACCCCCAGTCAAGCGCGCTCCCAACTGCGCCACACCCGGATATTCTGTTTTGGTTGAGCTTCAGTAACTCAACGAATGCTATTATAACACAGAAACTTGAAATGTCAAGCAATTTTTCAAAAAAATCAAAAGATTTTTAATGTTTTTTTGTTTTTCTATTGACAAGCCAGATTTTATGATGTATCATGTAGTCACTTTAGCGATTAAAAGCTTTAAAGCTGTATCGGTTAAAAGGAGTGAAGTATATGAATTCGACAATTATCTGGGTAACAATCGGCATTTACATTGTTCTCATGGTTACAATCGGTATTACTCAGGGAAAGAAAGCAAAAAGCATTGCCGACCTTACGGTTGGCGGAAGAAACGCCGGAGCATGGCTCTCCGCACTTTCATACGGCACAGCTTATTTCTCTGCGGTTATGTTTGTAGGATATGCAGGCGGCACCGGTAAAGCTTACGGTCTTTGGGGTATACTTGCAGGTCTCGGAAACGCCGTTTTTGGTTCATGGCTTGCTTGGAAGGTTCTCGCCCGCAGAACAAGAGATGTTTCTTACCGTCTCAAACTCAAAACCATGCCTCAGTATCTCGAAAAACGTTACTCAAGCGAAGCAATGCGTCTTTTTGCTTGTATCATAATATTTGTTTTCCTTATCCCCTACTCCGCATCGGTTTACAAAGGTCTTGCTTCCGTAGCAGAAGTTCTTCTCGGAATCAACGTTGAAATATGCATGATTATCATTGCGGTTGTTGCGGCACTGCTTCTTGTTTTCGGCGGATATCTTGTTCAGGCAAGAGCTGATTTCATGCAGGGCATAGTTATGATGTTCGGCATCGTGCTTCTTATTGTCTGCGTTATTCGCTGCGATAAAGTCGGCGGTTTTGAAGGAATTGCAGAATATGCACATTCGCTCGGAACGCAGCCTTCCGAAGTAAACGGATTGCCGAAGCTCAATGCTTCTCAATGGATTTCACTTATGGCAACGGTTCTTATGACAAGCTTCGGAACATGGGGTCTTCCACAGATGGTAACAAAATTCTTTGGTATCAAAGACGACAGCCAAGCAAAAAAAGGTATTACAATTTCAACATTCTTTGCATTTCTTGTTGCAGGCGGAGGATACTTTATAGGTTCACTTTGTTACAGATATTTCACATTCTCTCAGCTCAACGACCCGACAGACCCGAATTACATTGCCCAGGATTACATTGTTCCTTATATGTTCAAGGAATCAAATCTTCCGTCGGTGCTTCTCGGTGTTGTTCTTGTTCTTCTTATTGCCGCTTCGGTATCAACACTTTGCTCCGTAACACTCACCGCAAGTTCAACCCTCACAATAGACTTTATCAAACATTTCAAAAAAGATTTAAGCAACAAAAAATCATCATTGATTATTAAGGTGTTATGTGTTATATTTGTAGTATGTTCGTATTTTATAGCGAACAGCAACACTCCCATCCTTGACATGATGAGTTATTCGTGGGGAATCATCTCCGGTTCGTTCCTTGCACCTTATGTTATTTCCCTCTATTGGAAAAAGATGAACACTAAGGGTGCATGGGCAGGGATAATCGGAGGATTTGCTGTTGCGGTTATTCCCGCTGTTGCAAAGCTCGCAACATACATCACAGCAAACAAAAACGTTGTATGGCTTTCGGGAAAAGGCCCTGTTTTCGCTTGTGCAGCAATGCTTGTTTCCCTTGCGCTCTGCTTTGCGGTAAGTGCAGTCACAAAACCGACAAACGAAAAAGAAACCGAATTCTTTTATAATGGCGATGTCCATGTTACTGCCGTAAAATAATTTTACAGAGTGACGGAAGTTTTACTCCGCCACTCTGAATTGTGTTTAATAAATATTTTAAGGAATGATAAAAAATGCCAATCACAGAATTTCTCGAAAAAAATGCCGTTCTTTACAAAGACGACATAAGCCTTGTTGAAATCAACCCTGAGGTTCAGGAAAAAAGCCGTGTTACGTGGCGTGAATATTCTCTTATCGAACAGGGTGCAAAGTCAACAGGCAGAAGCGAAATCACATGGGAAGATTTCAATAAAAGAGCAAACCGCTTTGCAAACTTCCTTCTTTCAAGAGGTATCAAAAAAGGTGACAGAGTTGCAATTCTTCTTATGAACTGCATCGAATATCTCCCCATTTATTTCGGTATACTCAAAACAGGAGCACTTGCCGTGCCCCTCAACTACCGCTACACCGCAGATGAAATCAAATACTGTCTCAAGCTTTCGGACAGCGATGCAATTGTTTTCGGACCGGAATTCACGGGCAGAATGGAACAGATTTGCGACAGAATTCCCGATGTCCACCTCAAACTCTATCTCGGTGAAGACTGCCCCACATTCGCAGAAAGCTATAACAAGCTTGTTACATACTGCACATCAAGAAATCCCGAAATCGAGCTTTCCGATGAAGACGAAGCTGCTGTTTATTTCTCATCGGGCACAACAGGTTTTCCCAAGGCTATTCTTCATGCACACAAGGCACTTGTTCACTCATGCAGAGTTGAGCAGAATCACCACTCACAGACCAAAGACGACGTTTTCCTCTGCATTCCTCCGCTTTACCATACAGGTGCAAAAATGCACTGGTTCGGAAGCCTTCTTTCAGGCGGTAAAGCCGTTCTTCTCAAAGGCGCAAAACCCGAATGGATTATCAAGGCTGTTTCCGAGGAAAACTGTTCAATCGTATGGCTTCTTGTGCCCTGGGCTCAGGATATCCTTGATGCAATTGAAAGAGGAGATATCGAGCTTGACCACTACAACCTTTCGCAGTGGAGACTCATGCACATCGGTGCACAGCCCGTTCCGCCCAGTCTTATCAAGAGATGGCTCAAAATATTCCCCCACCACAAATACGATACCAACTACGGTCTGAGCGAATCAATCGGACCCGGCTGTGTTCATCTCGGTGTTGAGAATGTTCACAAGGTTGGTGCAATCGGTAAGGCAGGCTTCGGCTGGGAAACCAAAATTGTTGACGAAAACGGGGAAACCGTTGCAAAAGGCGAAGTCGGTGAGCTTGCTGTCAAAGGTGACGGCGTTATGCTTTGCTACTACAAGGACGAAAAAGCAACAAACGATGTTCTTCACGGCGACTGGCTCTTCACGGGCGACATGGCTCAGGAAGATGAAGACGGTTTTATTTATCTTGTCGACCGTAAAAAGGACGTTATCATTTCCGGCGGCGAAAATCTCTATCCCGTTCAGATTGAAGATTTCCTCCGCAAGCACGATGCGATAAAAGACGTTGCGGTTATCGGTCTTCCCGACGCAAGACTCGGTGAAATTGCAGCCGCAATCATCGAAATAAAAGAAGGCTGTACAGCAGATGAAGAAGATATCAATGACTTCTGCCGTGATCTCCCCCGCTACAAGAGACCTCATAAGATTATTTTCGCAGAGGTTCCCAGAAATCCCACGGGTAAGATTGAAAAACCCAAGCTTCGCAAGATTTACTGCGGAGAAAGCCTTGTTGCAACTCAGGTTGAAATGAAGCTTGACAAATAAATCTTGTAATTTATATAGAAATATACTATAATATGTTGATTTGATTTTATTTGACTTAGGAGGAAATCCCTTGAAACTTCTTTTAGGAAACGAAGCGGTGGCAAGAGGTCTTTACGAAGCCGGCTGCCGTGTTGTATCAAGCTATCCCGGAACTCCCAGTACCGAAGTTACGGAATTTGCTGCAAAATATGATGAAATATTCTCCGAATGGGCACCAAACGAAAAGGTTGCCGCCGAAGTTGCATTCGGTGCATCCGTTGCAGGTGCACGTTCATTCTGTGCAATGAAGCACGTTGGTCTTAACGTTGCTGCAGACCCCCTTTTCACAGCATCATACACAGGTGTCAATGCAGGTATGGTTATACTTGTTGCAGATGACCCCGGAATGCACTCTTCACAGAACGAGCAGGATTCAAGACACTATGCCATGGGTTCAAAGACAATGATGCTTGAGCCCTCGGATTCCGCAGAATGCCTTGAATACGCAAAGCGAGCATTCGACCTTTCGGAAAAATTCGATACCCCCGTTATTCTCAGACTTACAACAAGAGTTGCTCACTCCAGAAGCACCGCAAAGCTTTCCGAGAGAATTGACAACGGTCTTAAGGAATACACAAAGAATCCTCAGAAATACGTTATGGTTCCCGCAAACGCAAAGGTTAAGCACGTTGTTGTCGAACAGCGTATTCTTGACCAGACTGCATACTGCGAAGAAGGTGCAGAGGGTCTTAACACAATCGAATACAACAGCAAGAAAATCGGCGTTATCACCTCAGGTATCTGCTATCAGTATGCAAAAGAGGCTCTCGGCGAAAACGCATCATATCTCAAGCTCGGCTGCGTATATCCCCTTCCCGTTGACATGATAAAGAAGTTTGCTGCTGAATGCGAAACGGTATATGTTCTTGAAGAACTTGACGATTATATCGAAACACATTGCCGAAAGAACGGAATTGACGTTATCGGCAAGGACGCTTTCACTCTCCAGGGTGAATATTCACAGAGCATGATTGCAAAGGTTATTCTCGGCAAAGAAAATGACAGTCTCAAGTCCGATGTAAACATCGTTCCCAGACCTCCCGTGCTTTGTGCAGGCTGTCCCCACAGAGGTCTTTTCTATGCTCTCAAGCAGCTCAACGTCACCGTAAGCGGCGATATCGGCTGCTATACTCTCGGCGTTACTCCCCCTCTCGGAATGATGGATACCGTTCTCTGCATGGGTGCATCCGTTTCGGGTCTCCACGGCAGAAACCTTGCAAATCCTGAAAATGCCAAAAAGAGCGTTGCCGTTATCGGTGACTCCACATTCATCCATTCGGGTGTTACGGGTCTTATCAACATCGCTTACAATGCCACAAACTCGGTTGTTATTATTCTTGACAACTCAATCACAGGCATGACAGGTCATCAGCAGAATCCCACAACAGGTAAGAATATCAAGGGTGAACCCGCAAACGCAGTAAGCCTTGAAAAGCTTGCAAAGGCAATCGGAATTGAAAACGTGTGTGTTGTTGACCCCTATAATCTTGCAGAAACAAAAGAAGGCATCAAGAACGCTCTTGAAGCAGACGGTCCCGCCGTTGTTATTTCAAGACGTCCCTGCGCACTTCTCAAAACAGTCAAACATAATCCGCCCCTTAAGGTTAATGCCGACAAGTGCAAATCCTGCAAAATGTGCATGAAGATAGGCTGTCCCGCAATCAGCATGAAGGACGGTAAGGCACAGATTGATTTCACGCAGTGCCTCGGCTGTAACGTTTGCAGTCAGCTCTGCAAATTCGGCGCTATCGAATAAGGAGGTATGGAAAATATGAACAAATCAATTATGATTGTCGGCGTTGGCGGTCAGGGAACATTGCTTGCAAGCCGTATTCTCGGTGCGGCACTTCTCGACTGCGGCTACGACGTTAAGGTTTCCGAAGTCCACGGAATGAGCCAAAGAGGCGGCTCGGTTGTTACATATGTCAGATTCGGCGAAAAGGTATCCTCCCCCATCATCGAAAAGGGCGAAGCCGATATCATTCTTGCATTTGAAAAGCTTGAGGCTGCAAGATGGCTTGAATATCTTAAGCCCGACGGCAAGATTATCGTTAACACTCAGCAGATTGACCCCATGCCCGTTGTTATGGGTGCTGCCGAATATCCTGACGGAATCATCGAAGCTCTCAAAGCATCTGGTGCAGACATTGAAACAGTCGATGCTCTTCCCATGGCGGTTGAAGCGGGAAATTCAAAAGCAGTCAATGTTATTCTTATCGGCGCAATGGCAAAAAACATGACTGTTGTTGCAAAAGAAAAGTGGATAAAAGCACTTGAAGAAAGTGTACCTCCCAAATTCCTTGACCTTAATATGAAGGCTTTTGAAATGGGTTATAACATATAAGTAAGAAAGAAGAATTTAAAATGAGCAAATATTTTCAGCCCGAAATCGAAACCATGCCGGTTGAAGAAATCAAGGCGCTCCAGAGCGAAAAGCTCGTTAAGCAGGTTAAGCGCGTATACGAAAATGTTGAGTATTACCGCAACCTTATGGATGAAAAAGGTGTTACTCCCGACGATATCAAATCCATTGACGATTTACATAAACTTCCGTTTCTTACCAAATCTGACCTCCGCGATGCATATCCCTACGGTCTTCTCGGCACAGACCTCAAAAACTGCGTTAGAATTCACTCAACAAGCGGTACAACAGGTAAACGAGTTGTTGCATACTATACCCAGAATGATATTGACCTTTGGGAAGATTGCTGTGCAAGAGCAATTGTTGCTGCAGGCGGTACAAACGAAGATGTTTGTCAGGTAGCTTACGGTTACGGTCTTTTCACAGGCGGCTTCGGTCTCAACGGCGGCTCACAGAAGGTAGGCTGTCTGACTCTTCCCATGTCATCGGGCAACACAGAGCGTCAGATTCAGTTTATGCAGGACCTCCATTCAACAATCATCTGCTGCACACCTTCATATGCGGCATATATCGGCGAAACACTCAAGGAAATGGGTCTTACCCCCGATGACATCGACCTTAAGGCAGGTATTTTCGGTGCAGAACCCTGGACAGAAGAAATGCGCCGCGATATTGAAAAATCTCTCGGTATTAAAGCATATGACATTTACGGTCTTACAGAATCAACCGGCCCCGGTGTTGCGTTTGAATGTGAAGAGCAGACAGGTATGCACATCAACGAGGACCATTTCCTTGCTGAAATCATTGACCCCGAAACAGGCGAAGTTCTTCCCGAAGGCTCAAAGGGCGAGCTTGTTTTCACAAATCTTGACAAAGAAGGCTTTCCCCTTCTCAGATACCGAACAAGAGATATCTGTATTCTTTCGAGAAAGAAATGCTCATGCGGCAGAACTCTTATCAAGATGGCTAAACCCATGGGCAGAAGCGATGATATGCTGATTATCCGCGGCGTTAACGTATTCCCCTCACAGATTGAAACCGTGCTTCTTCAGGAAGGCTATTCACCCAACTATCTCATTGAAGTTGACAGAGCAAACAATGTTGACACTCTTGATATTTCCATTGAGCTCAATCCCGACCAGTTCTCAGATACCGTCAAAGAGCTTTCCGCAAAGGAAAAAGCTCTTGCAAACGCAATCAAAACAATGCTCGGCATCAATCCCAAGGTACATCTTGTTGCACCCAAATCAATCACAAGAAGCGAAGGCAAGGCTGTCAGAGTTATTGATAAGAGAAAACTTCACGATTAAGAAAGGGGCATAAATATGAGCGTTAAACAGATTTCGGTTTTTGTTGAAAACAAAAAGGGCGGACTTTACGAGGTAACTTCCGTACTTAACAAAGCAAACGTTGATATCCGTGCTCTTTCAATTGCGGATACAACAGACTACGGCATTCTCCGCCTTATCGTAAGCGACTATAAAAAAGCACTTGAAGCACTCAAAACTGAAGGCATTATTGCTTCCGTGACAGACGTTCTCGGCATTGAGGTTTCGGATACACCCGGCGGTTTCTCCGAGGCTGTAAAGATTCTTTCGGATGCTGATATAGCTGTTGAATATGCTTATGCATTCATCACCCGTCACGAAGGTGCTGCCTGCGTTATTATCAGAGTTGAAGATAACGCAAAAGCGGCAAATATCCTCGGCAAGGCAGGAATTTCGCTTATCGAAGCGGATAAAGCATTTAACTGACAGTAACATACCCCCGAAGATTTTGACATTAATCAAAATTTTCGGGGGTATGATTTTAATATACAATATTATCAAGAACCGCAAACGCCTGCGAATAATCCTTTTCCGATTTGAAGCGTGTGATTCTTTTCAGAATGTTATCATAGAATCTCGGCTCTTCTTCGGTTTCCCTTGCCTCTTCCTGAGCTTTATATTCATCAAAGCTTTTCTTAAGCGTAAAAAGAAATTCATCCTTAGTATAGACCTTAAATCTTTCAACTTCAAGCTCAAATGCAAGTTCTTCCAATTCCTCAAAGGCATCCGCACCGTATTCTTCTGTCATTTCGCGCATGGTATCGCCTTCAAAATAATATCTTATTCCCGAAAGATAACCGAAAGCTTTACGTGCATCAAGACAACCCATTTTCATTCTTTTTTCAAACATTTCTTCGCTGAAATCGAACGCTGCACCCAAATCCTCAATATCATATGGTCTTATATAAATCATTTCCGCACAGGTTATATCATTCTTGTGACCTATCCCCTTTATCGAAGAAATATCAACAACAATCATTCTGTTATATCCGTTGCGGATAAGCATATTCATGGGCGCATTGTCATAAACACCGCCGTCAAGATATCTCTCGCCCTCGGGTCCTATCTTACTGACTCCGGGTACCTTTGAGGAGGCAAGAAGATAATCAACAAGCTGACCCTCCGGAATTTTATCAATAAAAATTTCAAGCGGTGTGAATTCAGAAAGATAATATGTTACCATTCCGAATTTTACATCGGATTTTCTTACTTTTTCTTCATCAACAAATGGTGCGATAAGTTCTTTTGTTGGTGAAGCATCTATTCCGCCGTTTCTGACAATTTCTTTGAAAAGCGCAGGAAAATTCCTGAAGCTGAAAAGATTTTCGGGGTCGCGGAGTTCTTCCGTTATTTTTACGCCTTTATCTACGGAAGCGCTCTTCCAGAGTGTTTTTGCTTCATCAAATGAATCAGCCGCAATGAGCGCACCGTTGATGGAGCCTATCGAAACTCCCACAACAGCCGAAAATTTTATCCCGAGTTCTTTCATAGCCTGCCAAGCACCGAGCTGATAAGCACCCTTTGCACCTCCGCCTGCAAGCACAAGACCGTATTTTTTCATAACATCACCTTTAAAAGTAATATACTAAATATATTTTACCATATTTCGTTGTTATTGCAACATAAAAAATCTGTTGACTTTATCACAATTGCATTATATCATTTTATTATATTGAATTAAGGAAGGTTGTTCTTATGAAACTACCCGTTTGTGTAGAAAAAAGAATGGACGAATACTGCTCCGTTATTGAAAAATACAGTCAGAAACTTGCAAAGCTTTACAGAAACTGCTATCCCAACACTCTTGAAACCGCCACGGAATTCATGCCTGACGGCTCTGTTTTTGTTTTGACGGGCGATATTCCCGCAATGTGGCTTCGTGACTCAACGGCAGAGGTTTCTCACTATATTCCCCTCGCAAAAGAAAATGAAGATATCAGAGATATCATAAAAGGCGTTATCAAAAGGCAGAGAATGTACATATCACTCGAGCCTTATGCAAACGCATATAAAAAAGAGCCGAATGACCATAAGGAATTCGACGATTATCCCGAAAATCATCCTATTGTCTGGGAAAGAAAATACGAAATCGACTCCCTCTGCTATCCCGTAAGACTTGCCTATCTTTACTGGAAAGCAACGGGTGACAATGATATTCTCGGCAAGGAGTTCCTTGAAAGCACAAAAACAACGGTCAACCTCTGGAAAACCGAACAGCATCATTTTGAAAAATCACCCTACCGTTTTACAAGGAAAAATTGTCCCGAACAGGATACAATTCATAACGACGGCATGGGCAACCCCGTTGATTACACGGGCATGACATGGTCGGGTTTCAGACCGAGCGACGATGCCTGCAGATACGGTTATCTCGTTGCATCAAATATGTTTGCGGTTGTTGCACTCCGATATCTTGAGGAGATGCTCAATGCGGCATATCCCGACGAAAAAGAGCTTATCGCAGACTGCATTTCGCTTAAAGCGGATATCAAAAAGGGAATTTCGGATTTTGCGGTTGTTGAACATGAAAAATACGGCAAAATCTATGCCTGCGAGGTCAACGGCAAGGGCGATTATTTCCTTTTTGACGATGCAAATGTGCCGAGCCTTATTTCCGCACCCTATCTCGGTTTCTGCGAATACGATGATGAAATTTATCTGAACACAAGAAGATTCATCTTAAGCAAAGATAACCCCTATTACTATGAAGGCAAATTCGGAAAAGGTGTCGGAAGTCCCCATACTCCCGAAGGCTATATCTGGCACATTGCCCTTTCAATGCAGGGTCTTTCAAGCAACAATCCCGAAGAAATCCGTGAAATACTTCATATTCTCGAAACAACCGACGGCGATACGGGTTATATGCACGAAGGCTTTGATGCAAATGACCCCAATAAATTCACAAGAAGCTGGTTCAGCTGGTCCTGCGCTCTTTTTGCAGAGCTTGTTGAAAAAGCTGTTGATGAAAAAATAATTTAAGAAAATCTGAAAAAAGACTTGAAAAAAAAGAAACATTATGATATTATAATATGCGTTCGATAAGAGCGCATATTAATATGCTGCTATGGCTCAGGCGGTAGAGCGCATCCTTGGTAAGGATGAGGTCGGCGGTTCAAGTCCGCCTAGCAGCTCCAAAAAGCACTTCCATTGGAAGTGCTTTTTCTGTTATATCCACTTGTCAGGAATGCTTGATTTATGATAAAATATATGTTACGCAGAAGGTTGTTTTGATTTGACAAGCTTATAGATTATCGGCGGGAGAGCAGAGGCAAGAATCACTGCTGCACAAAAAATAATATGTGCCTCAGAAAAACCCACAGGTCTTGTATTTCCGTAAAACTCCTTGAAAAAGGCTTCAAAAACTGCTAATGCTGGCATTGCCGGAATCATAAACAGCAAAAGAACAAAGGAAATGTAATCCTCAAATCCAAGACCTAAATATTGATTTACCCAAAGAAAAAGAAAAGAAGCTGAAAGAATAATCAGAAACAAATATGAGCCGAAGAAAAGTGCATCTTTATCTTTTCTTTTGCAAATCACGGCAAATACAACCGAGTAAACAATTAACAAAAGCGGAAATACAAGCGTTATCAGTCTGCTTTCCGTAGGAAGATAAATATAGTCAACCCAAAAAGGCATTCTTCCCGCCGAAAAAACACCCAAAGCCCAGACCGCAAGAGTTATTGCAGCGCCGAGAAAAAACTGTTTCGTGTCAGAATGTTTTTTATTTGCCATATTACCACTCCTTTCCTCATCTTAATTATATCACGGCAAGAAATTTATTGTATTACGGAATTATTAAGTTTAAATTACAAATAATTACAATTAAAGGTGACAGAATGAAAACCGAAATCAATATTATAGCTCATATTCACACCGATTTTTCGTCAAAATTCGGTATTCCCCGTCAAAGCGGACTCGTTGATGAACTTGAAGCAACGATTATTTTTGAAACCGAATACCGAAATCCCGATGCGCTTCGGGGAATTGAAGAATATTCGCATTTATGGCTTCTGTGGCAGTTTTCGGAATGCACGGATAAGGAATGGACTCCGACGGTAAGACCCCCAAGGCTAGGCGGCAACAAAAGAATGGGTGTTTTTGCAACACGCTCCCCTTTCAGACCGAATCCGATAGGTCTTTCTTGCGTTAAGCTTCTCGGTGTTGAAAAAACGGAAAAATACGGCTGTATCCTCCGTGTTTCGGGCGCAGATTTGCTTGACGGCACTCCGATTTATGACATAAAGCCTTATCTGCCTTATGTTGATTCTCATCCCGAAGCAAGCAACGGCTTTGCACTTGATGAAAAAGAAGGCAGACTTAACGTTGAATTTCCCGAAGAACTTTTAAATATCATTCCGACCGAAAAACAAGCCGCACTCATCGCCGTGCTTGCACAAGACCCCAGACCGGGTTATCAGGATATTCCCGAAAGAATTTACGGAATAGAATTTGCAGGATATGATATAAGATTCAAGGTTGAAAATTCGGTTTTATCGGTTGTTGAAATAATCAAAATATAAATCACAAACCACGCCCGAAAGGACGTGGTTTGAATAATAACCCTATAAGGGTAAACAATACCAGCGGCACCTAAAGGTGCATCTAAGCAACACCAACCGCAAATTGGTGTTGCTTTTTACTTTGCTATATGAGCAAATGGATCTTCATATTCCTTAAATGTCAGTTGGTCCGATACCATATCCTGTGTTTCCTGTTCTCTTATGTACTTTTGGATTGCCGCTTTGTTTCCTCCAACCGTACTCACATAATATCCTTTTGCCCAAAACACCCGCCTTCCATATTTGTATTTCAGCTGTGCGTGTCTTTCAAAAATCATCAAGGTACTTTTTCCTTTTAAGTAACCCATAAATTCCGATACACATATACTTGGTGGAATTGACAGCAACATATGTATGTGGTCCGGCATTGCGTGTGCTTCTATTATCTCTACGTGTTTGTAATCGCATAACCGCCTCAATATTGCTCCTATGTCTTTCCTTAACTTTCCATACACTACTTTTCTTCTATACTTCGGTACAAGAACTATGTGATATTGACACTTCCATCTTGTGTGTGATAAACTACTTTCATCCACAATTATTCGACCTCCTTTGATTTTTAGATTTTGCAGTTGGTGTTGCATTTTCTATTATATCAAAGGAGGTCTTTTTTTCTAACAATGAACGCTTCCGCTTTGGTGTTTTCCACAAGTATAACTTGTGGTTGATTTCATAAATTAATACCCGATGTTTTAGAATGCTAAAACATCGGGTATTTATTATGGTTGTATTACTATCGGGTGATTTTCGCTCACATGCTCGATTGTTATAAAATTATTCCTCTTTGCATATGCCCACTTCATGCCGAATGCCTTGCAAGCACCGTCAACGGGCATATAAAGCTGACCTTCGTTGCCTCTGAAAACCTCCGCACCGAGGTCAACATCGCCTTTGTTTGTTACTGCGATATTGCTGCCTTCGGTAAAGGTTGCTTCGTTTCCGTAAATTTTAAGAGTAACCTTGCCCTTTTCACGGATATCCTCACCGCCCGCAAATCTTATCATCGTTGCAAAAGCGACATACCATTCGCTGTCTTTGCAAACAGCGGGAGTAGACATGTTGCAAAGTCCCAAATCCACGCCCTTATAATAAACTCTTGTTCTGCCTTCGCCGAAAATCGGAGCAACTCTGTGGGGGCGGATTTCGTCTTTTGACTTATCAATTGAAAATTCATCAATGATTCTGCCGTCGTTAAGTTCGGAAATCATTGTTATCTTATCGCCGTCAACCTCAACAAGAGCAAAGGATGCAACCTGTTCCTCATGGGGATAGAACGATGCGTGCCATACCTTGTCGGTTGTTTTTGTTCCCGGAGGATTGAAGTTTGCATTGCCGAGTTCATAATGAACCGTGCCCTGCGAGGGTTTATCAAATAATTCTTCGTTCTTTATCGGGAAAGAACGGGAAAAGTTGTGCTCATGACCCGAGAAAAGCACATCAAGCATTTCCATTGATTCACGCATCATGGGATAGGTATCGTCGTTTGCGAGGTTCGGCCCTGCATAATAAACGGGAAAATGCTGAACGCCAAGCTTCCATGTTTTATTGCTTTTGGCTATATCTTCCTTTGCCCATTCATTCATAAGCTCGGGTTCATTAACGCCGAAAACATTGAAATGAACGTTACCGTAATCAAAAGAATAAATCTCTGTCTGCCAGCCCTCGGGACCGTTTTTCGGATAAGAATATTCAAGCTGAGTATTGAAAAACTCCGCAGGCTCGGCATAGTATCTGTTCACTTCATTGGGGAAATAATGCTCAAAGCCTCTGTTATCATGGTTTCCGCAGGTCATCATATAGGGCAGATGCTCCATGATGCCTTTCATACCCTCAAACATTGCATTCCACTGGATTTCATGCTGACCGCAGTTTGTGTTATCGCCTGCAGTGAGAATAAACTTCACATCGGGATATTTTGAAAGAGTATCTTTGAGGAATTTATTGAGTGTTGAGTAATCGGGGTTATAGTGGTCATCGTCCTTCTGATGGTCAGAAATGGCTATAAACTTAAACTTTGTGAGGTTTTCTTCCTCGGTATCAAACCAATATTCTTCGCTGCGGTTTTCATTGCTTCCGCAGGTATAGTAATATCTTGTACCCGCTTTAAGATTTGAGGGAGTAGCCCAGAAGATATTGCTCGTGTTTACATCGCTTTTAAAAGGCTTGACTATTGCATCGCAACGCTTCTTTTCTCCGTCTTTTTCATAATATTCAACATAACCCTCGGCAACATCAAGGCATGAACGCCATGTTATTGTCATGGAGGTTTTTGCATCGCCCGAAATGCTCACCATTATATGGTCGGGTTTTTCAGTTGCAAATCTGTAATTCGGTGTTTTATTCATAATTATTTCACCTTTATTTTAAATAATCTTGCACCGTGGGAATTGACTTCTGCGGAGAATACACCGTCTGTTACCGCATATTCTTCATGCTTCCACATATCCCAAACGGAATAATTCACGCCGCCCATTGCAATATCGGTAACATCGAAATTAATGCTTCTTGTTTCATCATCGGTATTGAAAAGAGCCACATATTTGCAATTTTCGCCCTTTGAGGTCCACACGATTTCTCCCTTGCCGTCGGTTTCTTCTCTCTTGAACTGCCTTGCACCCCATGAGTTTTTAAGCATATCAATAAGCTCTCTGTTCTGAAGAAGAGAAAGGGTGAATTCATCGTTTTCTCGCATTTCGGCACCAATCATAAGCGGTGAACGGAATATGCCCCAGAGCGTCATCATTGTTATCTGTTCATCATGGGTAAAACGGGTGTATCTGTTTCTGTATTCAGGAAGCTTTTCTGTTTTCTGAAGTCTGCCGATTGGAAGCATATCACAATCGGGCCATGCACCCTGCTGAACATAATCCTGCCATGCATAGCAGCGTTCAAACATTGCATAAAGCTTACTCCATTCGTCCCAGAAATCACCCGTCATTCGCCAGAGATTTGCATTTGCGGCGAGATGCTCATGCTCCCATACGGGTGCAGGACCGGGTGAAAGACTCAGAACCATATCCCTGCCGCAGTTATCAATTGCCTTACGGAGCATTTCAATCTCACGGCGCGCGGAATAGGGGTTGTCCTTAAGGAACTCAGTGTTTGCGATATCATCGCACTTTATGTAGTCAACACCCCACTCAGCATAGAGTTCAAAAATGGAGTTATAATATTCCTGTGCGCCCTTTGCATCCGGGTTGATGCCGTACATATCTGTCTGCCACGGACACACGGAATACTGCTGTGCAATATCCTTTGCCGTTACACCTTCCGTTTTTGTTTTTGCATTGGCATGAACCGCCTGACGGGGAATACCACGCATGATATGAATACCGAACTTAAGTCCGAGAGAATGAACATAGTCTGCAATGGGTTTGAAGCCTTTTCCCCCTGCCGAAGAAGGGAATCTCTCGGGCGCGGGAACAAGACGTGAATATTCATCCATATAAAGCGGTGCAAAGTTATGATATCCGTAGCTGTCAGCTGTGGGTTCGGACCACTGAATATCGCAGACGATATATTCCCATCCATAGTCTTTGAGGTGCTTTGCCATATAGTCGGCATTTCCGAGAAGCTGCTCTTCATTAACCGCCGCACCATAGCAGTCCCAGCTGTTCCATCCCATGGGAGGGGTGGGTGCAAATCTTTTATGCATATTTATTTTTCCTTTCGGTAAACTCTTATTTCAAACTCTGCCTGAGTTTCAAGATAATCGAGATTGTTTATTTTTTGTTGGTCATCAATGCCCGTTTTATAATAATAAGGTGTCATTCTGAAAAGATTCTGTATTGCTTCATTTGAGTCAAGACACAGATTCATTTTGACCTGACTTGTTTTTACACAAACAAAATTTTCGGTTTCCCTATCTGGCACATCATTAAGATACGGCTTATCATAGATTGCCGTCTTGAGTCCGAGAAGATGATTCTCAAGCGGAATCACTCTTATAAGATAACCGCCAGTTTTAAGTACACGGTAAAACTCATCATCCGCTTCGGGAGAAAAGATATTCAGAACCGCATCAAAGCTTTCATCCGCAAACGGCAAATCAAACAGACTTGCAACGGCAAGTGGAATGCCGCTTTTGCGTTTTGATGCATATTCAAGCGCATCCTTTGAAATATCAACACCCGAAACAAAAATCTCTTTTCCTTTTTCTGCGTAATACCGTTTCAGACCCGAAGAATACCAGCATTCTCCGCATCCCGCATCAAGAAAATCTCCGCCGTCGGGAAGATATTTTTCACATATCTCACAAAGAAACTCCCGCAGAAAACTGTAATATCCCGAATCAAGAAAATCACGTCTTGCCCTGACCATAAGACGGTCATCGCCGTGGCGTTTTGCGGAGGATTTCTGTGACTGCAAAAGATTTATATAGCCGAATTTTGATTTATCGAAGCAATGCCCGTTTTCACAGCGGTAAAGCTTTTCTTCTTCGGAAAGCTCTTTTTTGCATACGGGACAAATAAAATTTATCATTTCTTAACCCTGTATTTCTCTATTTTTCTCATCATTGACCTGCCCACATCGTGCATAAATCTCTCGCAGGCAGGAAGCAAATCATCAGGGAACCCGTTAAGAAAACGGTCTGCCTCATATGTAAAATTGCCCTTGTAGTCGATTTCACCGAGAGCGTGAAGGATATCTTCCCAATCCATATCCATCATATAAGGAAGTGTGTGGCTGTCGTTGACATTATCGTTATCGTGAATATGAAGGCAACCGAGTCTTCCGCCCATCTGACGAATCATTGCGCCTGCATTGTCGCCTACAAGACCGCAATGTCCGAGGTCAAGGCAGGCGGTGAAATTATCGGGATTCAGGGCATCAACATATCTGTTGAAATCTTCTGCAACCGAGCAGACATTGGGAACAATTCTGTTAAGTTCTTTATCCCATCCCCACATATTTTCAAGAGCAATTATAACTCCATAATCCTTTGCGTAAGGTTCAAGCGAATGATAAAGCTCCATATTACGCTCAAACTGATTTGCACTGTACTGAACAGGATGAACAACGCAGATTTTTGCATCAAGCAAACCTGCTATTTCAAGAGCTCTTTTAAGTTTTTCAAAAACATGTACGGTATAAAGGCTGTCATATTCCTTTGCACTGGGAAAAGGTGCGTGCGACTGTTCAAAAGTAACACCATAATAATCAGCAATATTCTTCAATGCCGTAACATGGTTTTTATAACCCGATGTATTCAGCACATCGTTATCGTCATCCATTTTGAACATGGAATAGTCAATTCCGTCAAAACCGCTTTCGCAGATAATGCGTACCGCATCGGCATCTCCGAGGCGCTCTGAAATTCTTTCAGTCTGATTTACAAGCTTCATATAAATCCTCCTTAGTAATCGCCGTTTAAATGGGGTTTCGATTATCAGCGATTACCTTAATTTACCCTTAAAAAGTTTCTTGCTTCAACAACAACGCCGAGTATTGAAAAATCGGTGTTGGTATAGTTTACGTAAATTCTGGCACCCGTGTCATATTCCGTGCAGAAAATACCGTCCTCAACCTCATAGTGGTCGGTTATTCTCGCATCGCGAAGGTCATTGAGAGCTTCGTTAGCTTCGGTGTAGAATTCTGCGGCGGCGTTAATGGTGTTATCGTAATAAAATCTGTCATTTTCTGTTTCCATAATAACCGATTCGTAATTCCATTCAAAATGAGGGCAAGCACCGTATTCAATGTTTTTGAGGATGGTTTCGCGAAGATTGATACCCGTGTTTATCGGGTCGCCTGCGTAATCGGCAATACCGTGGAGAATAAGCTGAACAAAAGGCACTGCCTGATATGCGCCGCTTTGTGCAATGCTTGTACCGATGGGAATGTTGATAACGGAATCAACATTTTTCAGCATATAGAAATTCCCTCTTACAGCCATGACGGAATGACCCGTGGAAAGGGGAGAAATTGCGGAATTGACAGCTTCCGCGGCTTCGTCCCTGAGCAAGCCGTTATGAGAAAAATCGGAATAGAGAACAGAGCCTGCATCGTTAAGGCAGTATCCCGAAAAAGCATAGTATCTTGTGTCGCTGAGAACGGATGCAACAATGTTTTTAAGCTTTCTGATGCTTCTCAGCTGTCTTTCGCTGACCGCTTCTCCCATGAAATCAACAAGAGAATTCCGCGGAGTGAATGAAGCTGTGTTTTTACAGATATCCGTTGCCGACGAACCTGAAAAACCGCTTGACGATGAAAGAAGATTGATGTCAATATAAAGAGTCATCTTCTGCGATGAAACATAATCATAAAGCTCGCTGAGCTTTTCCGTGCCGCCGAGACGGAGCATAATATCTGATGAAACAATGTCCTTTGAATCAAGACCTCCGCTGAAAACGCCCGAATATCTGACGCTGATGTTGTTAATGCCTTTGTTTTTCATTCGGGTAAGCATATCCTTTGCCTGCTCAAAATTTGTCAGGTTTGAAAGATAGGTAACCGGACCCAAGGATTTTTTTGCGCTTCCCGTAAGAGTCAGGTAAAACGGCATATAATCCCCGACTTTAACCGTTTTTGTTGAAAGCACGGAGTTTCTGATGAGCTGTTCACGGCAGGCAGAGGCAAGACCAGCGTAGGTTGCATTACCGCCCGCAAGAAAACGGTAGCATAGTGAAATTTCGCTGACCGTTGATGATTTTGAAATATAGAGAGTGTTATTTTCATATCTTACGGGAGTGATGTTGAATGACGGATAAACAATATTGTATTCACTGATTTGAGTTGCTTTTTTAGCAATGATTGAAGCAACCGCGTCTCCGCTTTGGATAAGCGAAACAAATGCCGCATTTCCGTGCTTTATTCCGAACGCGGGAACGATTGCGCTTTCTGATTTGTCCTCGCTGTTGACCGATGGGTCGCTTCCGTAAACGTCAAATGAAAGCGATTCAAACGATTCGTCGTAAATTGATGTTTTTATAATTGCGCCGCATCCGTCGGGAACAAGCATGAAATCGCCTTCGCGCGTGTCATTATACGCACCGAAATAATTGAGAAGCTCTATGTCCTCAATGTATGCATCGGGGTTTCCTGTTATATTTGAGTTTGTGCAGGTGACGGTCATGCTACCGTCCTTGAGAATTGCACTTACGGTTACATTGAAACCGATATCTGTTTTTTCGTAAGATGATTTTGCGGCGGTTTCTTCGTTGGCAAAGATATCAAAAATAAATGTGATTCCGTTGTCCGCGGAGATATATGACGCTTTGCCGTATGCAACCGAATTATCCTGAGAATTAAGATAATATATATCCGTACCACCGACGATTTTCAGCGAAACCATGCTTGCATCGGTGACAAGCTTTTCACCGTCGGCGGTTTTGTTGAGAAGCGGAAGAGCAGTAAACAACTGATTCTGAGTTGTTTCCCTTACCGCAAAAGAATTCGTTTCAGGGTCAACAAGAAGCTCAATAAGCCCCGAGGTTGCAGCTTTTACGGAAAAGCTTTCTTCGCTCTGAGAGTAATGAACGGAAGCATCATCCGAAAGGTTGATTATTGTGTTTCTTGCCGCATCGGATTTTACCGTTCTGACACCGCTTTCTTCTTGCTTCGAGCATGACGATAAACAGCCTGCCGCGAGGCAGAAGCATAATATTGCAGAAACAAGTCTTGTTGTTATTCTTTTTATGTTATTGTTTTTTATCATAATATCCGGAGTCCTTTGAAACTTCAAAAGTAAATATAACGCCATTTGCAACGTTTTTAACGCCGTATCTGCAGGCGTGTGCGGTCATAATGCTTTTTACAATTGAAAGACCGAGACCGAAACGGTTTTCGCTTCTGCCGTGAGCCTTATCGGCTCTGTAGAAGCTGTCCCATAGCTCGGGAAGGTCGTGCTCTGAAATGTTTTCACCTGTATTGAAAATACTTATTTCAATAAATCCGTCATGCTCTCTTGCGCTTACGGTGATTACTTTATCGCCCGAACAGTGAGAAACGGCATTTGTAATATAGTTTTTTAAAACAATTTCGATTTTATCTTCCTGAGCATAGCACATCAGATTTTTATCAACTTCGTTAAAAACCGTTATACTGTTTTGCTCAAAAAGAAGAGACAGATGATTGATAAGTGAATGCACTTTTTGACCGAGAGAGAAATAATCGGGGTCAAAGGGCTGTGCGCCGCTTTCAAGCTTTGAAAGCTCCAGAAGTTCAACAACAAGAGAATTCATCTTTTGGCTTTCGTCGTTGATAATCTGGCAGTATTCTCTGATAACCTCGGGGTCGTCGCTTATTCCCTCGCAAAGACCCTCTGCATATCCCGATATGATTGCAATGGGTGTTTTGAGTTCATGGGAAACATTGTTTATAAAGGATTTTCTTGCATTGTCAAGCTGATGGCGCTTTTCGATATCTTTTTCAAGACGGCTGTTTTTGTCCTTGAGGTCCATCAGCGTTGTGTCAAGCGTGTTTGAAAGAGTGTTGATGCTTGTGCCGAGTTCACCTATTTCGTCCTTGCCGTAGTTGCCGCATTTTCTTCCAAAGTTGAGTTTAGCCATATCCTTTGTGATATCGTTCATCTCAACAAGCGGTTTTGTGAATTTTGCAACAAGAAGATAGAACAGCACCGCCATGACAAGGACCATCATTATGCTGATGAAGGAATAAACATTTCCCGCAACTTCAACTATGTTTTCAACATCTGCAACTTCGGAATAAATATACAGTATTTCACCGGTATCCAAGGAATAGTTGTATACAAAATATTCCGTGTTGGAAATCGCTTGTTTCATTATTTTGAAACTGTCGCTTTCAACTGCATATTTTCGGTTTTCAACAGGTTTGAGAGTGGAGTAAAGAGAACTTTTTCCGCCTGTTGAAAAATGCTCGCTTCCGTAAACGGAACTTTTATTGCTTGATGTATATGAAATGTGACCTTCCTGAGTAATCAGTTCAATATCAATGCTGTGGTTGGTTGTTATTGAGTACAGGTCAAAATAGTAAGTTGCCGATTCGGGTATGCAGGAATTAATCTCCCCGGCTGCGGTGTTCATGGTTTCATATGTATGAAAAGAAAAAACTCTGAAAAGTATGGGAGTGCTGAATACTGCAATAAGTGTCAGGAACAGAATAAGAACAGCCGTTATCATTGCAAACAGCTTGATTCTTATTCGGCTGAGCCTTATCGGAGAGATTTTCCGTTTCAAGTTTTTTCCACCTCTATTTTATATCCGACACCGTAAACCGTTTTGAGGTGAGTTTCACCCCATTCACCGAGCTTTGTTCTTAGTCTTGCAACATGAGAGTCAACTGTTCTCGGATCTCCTACAAAGTCAATACCCCATATGCTGTCGAGAAGCTGTTCTCTTGAATAGATTCTTCCGTGATTTTTTGCGAGTTTTACAAGGATATTGTGTTCTTTTATTGTAAGTTCAACAGGTCTTGCGTTGTTTGTTACGGTATGTGCAGGTATATCTATAACAAGACCATCTATTGAGATTATTTCATCATTAACGGTGTTTGAAGCAGCTGAACGCTTTAAAATCGCCTCAACTCTTTTAACAAGAACACCGGGACTGAACGGCTTTGTCACATAGTCATCCGCACCGCTTTCAAATGACATAAGCTCATCAAATTCCTGACTTCTTGCGGTGAGAACAAGAATAGGAACAGAACTGTATTCTCTGATTTTTCTTGTAACTTCCCAGCCGTCTGCCTCGGGCATCATTATATCGCATATAACAAGGTCGATACTTCCTACAGAGAAAAACTTTTCGATCGCTTCTATGCCGTTGACGGCTTCAACAGTTTCATATCCGGCATTTTTCAAAAAGTCGCAGACAAGCCTTCTTATACGGGCTTCGTCGTCGGCTACGAGAATTCGTTTCATGGTTTTCACTTCTTCCCAATTTTAAAGATAAAAAAACATAATATATATTAACATATTTTATATTAATAAATCAATAGTAAATTACTTCCGCCGTTTGCATGGATTTTGTAAAAATTATGAAAAATTCTCAACATATGATTGTTATATTTGGAGATTATATAAATTTTAATAAAACTATTGTTTTAACGAAACAAATTTAGTATAATATTCAAGTATTTATCTTGGGTCTTAAGGACCTTCTGAAAGGTGTGGTTAGATGCTCGGCAAATATGTCAGAGTAAGGGTTACAAACCCTATCCGCTCCGTAAACAGGCAATTCGGATTTGTCTATCAGCTTAATTTCGGCGCAATTGAAGGTAAAAAGCGTTATGACAGTATGTCTCACGGCGCTTATATAATGGGAATCAATCATCCCGTAAGAACCTTCGACGGCAGAGTTATTGCCGCAATAAAAAGGGCGGACGGCAGTCCTACGGTTTATGTCGTTGCCCCGAAAAGCATGAGATTTATTTCGTACCAGATTGAAGATGCCGTTGCATTTGCGGAAAAGGGAAGAAACTATAAGCTTGAATGTCTTTATGAACGTTCATGCGGTGCGGTTGTTTACCGTATTATAAACAATGAAGTTCGTTATCTGCTTATCAAAAACCGCCGCAGTACCCATTGGGGATTCCCGAAGGGACATATCGAAAAGGGCGAAACTCATGAGCAGACCGCAATAAGAGAGGTGCTTGAAGAAACCGGAATTCACATCCAGATTATTCCGCAGTTTGCTTCAAAATCCGAGTATACCATTCAGGGCAGGGTTGAAAAATCCGTTACTATTTTCCTTGCGAAAACAAAAGATACACAGACAACAATTCAGAGAGAAGAAATTGAAGATTATATCTGGCTCAATTTTGATAAGGCAATGGATACTCTGCGTTTCATAAATGACAGAAATATACTTCAGAGTGCACATGATTTTCTTATTGAGCAGAATCTTATCGAGAAAGGAATACTGCAATGACAGAAGCCATTACAGATTATCTTGTTGGACTGTTTCAGGGCGCAATACCGAAAGAATTGATAATATTTATCATTTCGATGTTTCCTGTTGTTGAGCTCAGAGGCGGAATGATTGCTGCAAAGCTGCTTGATGTTGAGCTTCTTAAAGCCTTTGTTATCTGTTATCTCGGCAACATTCTTCCCATTCCCTTCATTCTTCTGTTTATCCGCAGGATTTTTCAGTTCCTTAAAAAATTCAAAAAAATCGGCGGAGTTATAGAAAAGCTTGAAATCCGTTCAATGAGAAAGAGCGAAAAGGTCAAGCGCTGGAGAAATTGGGGCTTGCTTGCGTTTGTTGCAATTCCTTTGCCCGGCACCGGAGGCTGGACGGGTGCACTTATTGCCGCTTTACTTGATATAAGAATAAGGAACTCTTTTCCTGTTATAGCTCTCGGTGTTCTCATAGCAAATCTTATCATGAGCATTTTTTCATACGGTCTTCTGGGACTTATCGGATTATAAAAAAGGCACGGTGCAAAAATGCACCGTGCTTTTGGTTTTATTGTTCAATATAGGTTTGCGAGAGCATGATAAGCTTTCCGAGTCTTTCTCCGATTTCTTCGGGAGCGCACTTTATTTCGCCGTTAAGCCAGCTGAGAATAGTTGTTTTTGCGCCCGAAGTAATATATATGAGGTAAACTTCAGCTTCATTTCTGTCCATCTCGGGTCTGAGTGTAAGAACTCTTTCGAGGAGTTTTTCATAATAAACATTTACAAGACGCCAGATGAAATTGTTGAGTATGTTTGACATTGCAAGCATACGGTAGTATTCAATGTCTTTCATCATATATTCGCAGATGGCTACAATAAAATTCTTGGGTTGGGTACAAATATTTTCAAAACCGTATTTGTCAACAAAAACCATGAGACTGTTCATTTCTTCGCTTTCAATCTGAGTAACAACGGAGCTAACATCCGAAAAATGTGCGTAGAAAGTCCCTCTGCTTATATCGGCTTCTCTGATAATATCCGAAACTGTGATTTTTGATAAATCTTTTTCGTGAATCAGTTTAGCCAAAGCCTTTTTTATAAGGTTTTTTGAACGTATGGAGCTTCTGTATTCTGCTTTAGCCATATTTTCTCTCCCTCATTTATTTTCTCTATAATAATTTAATATATTTCCTTTTAAAAGTCAATTAAAAAATTGTTAACATATTTTAATTATTTAACTTGTAGAAGCAAAAACAAACTGATATAATAGCAATGAAACATTTATTCAGGAGGATTAAACATGCCTTATATAAGAACAACAGTCAGCAAATCACTCACAAACGAAAACAAAGAAAACCTCAAATCAAAGCTCGGTCAGGCAATAGCACTCATTCCGGGCAAAACCGAAGCATGGCTCATGCTCGCATTCGAGGATAACATTGATATGTATTTCAAAGGAGATTGCAGCGAAGAATATGCTTATCTCGAAGTTAGCCTTTTCGGAAGCACATCCGATGCCGCATACAACAGACTAACCGCCACTCTTTCCGAAATTGTGAATGAAGAGCTCGGAATTGACAGAGCAAACATTTACATTAAATATGAAGAAGCAGACCATTGGGGCTGGAACGGCGCAAACTTCTGATATGGACAAAAGAAAGCACGAAATTCTGCTCATTGCCGCCTCGCTGATTATCGCTTCATGCGCCCTTCTTTATTCCGTTCTGGATTCGCCGAAATACAATAACATTGAAGCTGTTTCATTAACAGCGAAAACGACGTTAAACACAACAACGGAAAACAAAGAAAAGGTTAATTTAAACACGGCAGATATCGAAGAACTTTCAGGGCTTGAACTTATCGGAGAAAAGAAGGCTCAGGCAATCATTGATTACAGAGAAGAAAACGGCGCATTCAGAACCGTTGAAGAAATAACAAATGTTGAAGGAATAAGCACCGTTATACTCAACAAAAACATCGACAAATTAACGGTATAAGGAGATACCATGGAAAGACTTGAAATAAAAAATCTTTTTGAATCGCCCGAAAGCTATGCAGATAAATCCGTTACGGTTTACGGCTGGATAAGAACTCTGCGTGATTCAAAGGCGATAGGATTCATCGAACTTAACGACGGAAGCTGCTTCAAAAGCATTCAGATTGTTTTTGAAGCATCAAAGCTGGAAAACTACAAGGATATTGCAAAGCTCAACGTAGGTGCGGCAGTAAAGGTAACGGGCACTCTTCTGCTCACTCCGCAGGCAAATCAGCCTTTTGAAATCAACGCTGAGGAAATAACAATAGAAGCAACATCTACTCCCGACTATCCTCTTCAGAAAAAAAGACATTCGGTTGAGTTCCTGAGAACAATTGCACATCTCAGACCTCGAACCAATCTTTTCAGCGCGGCTTTCAGAATACGCTCCGTTGCGGCATATGCAATTCATAAATTCTTTATTGACCAAGGCTTTGTTTATGCACACACTCCCCTTATCTCATGCAGCGACTGCGAAGGTGCAGGCGAGATGTTCAGAGTAACAACTCTTGACATGGAGAATCTCCCCAAAACCGAAAACGGAGAAATTGATTACAACGAAGATTTCTTCCAGAAGCCTGCATATCTTACCGTTTCGGGTCAGCTTCAGGCAGAAACAATGGCTCTTGCGTTCGGCAAGGTTTATACCTTCGGACCGACTTTCAGAGCGGAAAAATCCTATACACAGCGCCATGCGGCGGAATTCTGGATGATTGAACCCGAAATGGCTTTTGCAGAGCTTTCCGATGACATGGATGTTGCGGAAGCAATGATTAAATATGTTATAAAATATGTACTTGAGAACTGTCCGCAGGAAATCGAATTCCTCAATAAATTCGTTGACAAAGAGCTTGTTGAAAGACTTACTGCGGTTGCAAATTCCGATTTCGGCAGAGTAACCTATACCGAAGCAATAAAGCTTCTTGAAGAACGCAATGACGAATTTGAATATAAAGTTCAGTGGGGCTGTGATTTGCAGACCGAACACGAACGCTGCCTCACCGAAAAGATTTTTAAAAAGCCTGTTTTTGTTACGGACTATCCAAAGGAAATAAAGGCATTTTATATGCGTCTTAACGATGACGGAAAAACCGTTGCTGCATGCGACTGCCTTGTTATGGGCATCGGCGAAATCATCGGCGGCAGTCAGAGAGAAGAACGTCTTGACCTTCTTGAAGCAAGAATCAAAGAACTCGGTCTTGACCCCAAAGACTATGACTGGTATCTCGACCTT
Source organism: Clostridia bacterium (assembly GCA_017517665.1). GTDB lineage: Bacteria > Bacillota > Clostridia > Oscillospirales > Acutalibacteraceae > CAG-177. The sequence continues at coordinate 67,892 of JAFWYP010000035.1, forward strand.
CGCCGTTACGGCGGTGTTAAGCACAGCGGATTCGGTCTCGGATTTGAAAGACTTGTTATGTATTTAACGGGCATTTCAAACATCCGCGACGTTCTCCCCTTCCCCAGAACAACTGGTTCGGCAGATTTTTAACAACAAAAATTATCCCGACAGCTTTTTAACGCTGTCGGGATTTCTGCACTGTTCAATTCCCCGTTTTATTATACGTTCTGTTCGGAAAACATATCCTTACCCGAAATAATGCATACCGCAACCGTCAGTGCAAGAAGTGCCGCTATTGCCGCGAATTTTAAGATAATCATCTTTTGTCCCCCCTGATATTTGATTACAACCTTATTATATCCAAATAATTTCTAATAAAATAGTATGAAAAACCTTAAAAATTTCTTAATAAAATTATTAAGTTGATAAAATCAGGATATATGTTATAATTAATTACAAATTATATACAGGAGTAAATCAATGAACAACATAAGATTTGCAACGGAAAATGATACTGAACTCATTCTTGATTTTATAAAAGGACTTGCTGAATACGAAAAATTGGAAAACGAGGTTGTTGCAACCCCCGAATTATTAAAAGAATGGATATTTGAAAAGAAAAAAGCAGAGGTGATTTTTGCACTTGATAACGGCAAAGAAGTCGGATTCGCTCTTTTCTTTCATAATTTTTCAACCTTTCTCGGCAGGTCGGGGATATATCTTGAAGACTTGTTCGTTCTCCCCGAATACAGAGGAAAAGGCCATGGCAAAGCGCTTTTGAAAGAGCTTGCAAAAATTACCGTTGAGAGAGGCTGCGGCAGACTCGAATGGTGCTGTCTTGACTGGAACAGACCAAGCATTGATTTTTATTTATCACTCGGCGCAAAACCTCTTGATGACTGGACAATCTACCGTATGACGGGCAATGAACTTATGAATTTTGCAAAATAAATTGCGGACTGTATCGGTATGATACAGTCCGTTTCTGTTATTTCAGAGTTGCGTTCAATTTCTTTCCTGTTGCTTTTGCGACAAAATAAACCGTGAACCATATCACAAAATATCCCACCACAAAAATCGCCGTGAATATTCCGATAACACCCCATTCAAAGGGTATCCATGAATTAAGAATGTAGCAGATTACATAGACTGCATAAAGCATTCCTAAATGGCAAAGCAGCGATTTTGGCAGCGACCAATGCTCAATCTGATTGAACACACTTACACCCGCCTGAACAAATGCAAGAATATAAGTTGAAACTATGCCGAGCAGAATCTGCCCCCCGCTTACGCTGAAATCATCAAGAGTTTTCTCCAATACAAAAAATATTATACCGAGTATAACCGGACCGAAACCCGCAAAAACAAGTCCTCTGTGCAGAAATTCTTTTAAATATCTGTTCATTATTTAACACCTAACCTTTCCTTTACCGATTTCAGATTTCTCCTTGAAACATAGTCTCTGTAGCCGTTTTTGAATGTAACGGTGAGCATACCCGAAACCGACGTATCAAATTTTTTGATTTTTTTAATGTTTGCTATACATGACTGATTGATTTTAACAAAATCATCCGAGAGCTTTTCCTCAACCTGATAAAGACGCTGTTTTATCTGAAGCTTATCTTTATCAGTCAGCGCATATACTTTATTATCTTCAACCGCAAAACAGTATATCTCGGATAAATTCAGCCTGTGTATCTCGCCGTCTGAATATCCCGTAAAGACATTCTCGTTATTAATAAGGTTTAATATATCTTCAATAAGCTTTGTTTTTTCATGGGCAAAAATCAGAACCTCCTCTTCATGTTCTTTGTCTATTGTGATAATGCATTTCATAAGAAGCCTCCTTACACTTGCATGATATAATTTTATCCTCTGAATTTCAAGCATTTCAAGGTATTCGGTCATTTCAGAAAAGTATTCGGCAAAATCCAAAATTTTTTTCAGAAAAACTATTGACAAAATAAAATTCTAACGTTATAATAATGATAACGATAACGATTATCGTTATCAGCAAGGAGGTGACAGAATGCAAAGACACAGCAGACAGCGAGATGCAATACTCGAAAACCTCTGTTCAAGGTATGACCATCCCACAGCCGAGGATTTGTATTTCTCCTTAAAGCCCAAGATACCTGCGCTCAGCCTTGCAACGGTCTACAGAAATCTCTCGCAGCTTGAAACAGACGGCAAGGTTATCAGAATAGGCTCGGGCGGTACGGCAAGATACGACGGCAACGTTAATCTTCACTACCACCTCTCCTGCCTCGGATGTTCAGGTGTTGTTGATATCTTTCTTGATGATGACTGCGGTCTGACAGAAAAAGCAGAAAAATCATTTGACGGAACGATAATCTCGCATTCCGTATTATTCACAGGCTACTGCTCCGAATGCTCAAAGCAGCTCGGATAGTAATATAAAAACAAAAAATTAAATTCTATAATATTTTGGAGGAAATTGTTATGAAAAAATTTGTATGCTCAGTTTGCGGTTATGTACACGAAGGTGACTCAGCTCCCGAATTCTGCCCCCAGTGCAAGGTTCCCGCTGAAAAGTTCAATGAACAGAAAAGCGGCGAAATGTCATGGGCTGCAGAACACGTTGTAGGCGTTGCAAAGGGTGTAAGCCAGGAAATTATCGATGGTCTCAGAGCTAACTTTGAAGGCGAATGCTCAGAAGTAGGTATGTATCTCGCAATGGCAAGAGTTGCTCACCGTGAAGGCTATCCCGAAATCGGTCTTTACTGGGAAAAGGCAGCTTATGAAGAAGCAGAACACGCTGCAAAGTTTGCCGAACTCCTCGGCGAAGTTATCACCGACAGCACAAAGAAGAATCTCGAAATGAGAGTTGATGCTGAAAACGGCGCAACCGCAGGCAAGTTTGAGCTTGCAAAGATGGCAAAAGAACAGGGTCTTGACGCTATCCATGACACAGTCCATGAAATGGCTCGTGACGAAGCAAGACACGGCAAGGCATTCCAGGGTCTTCTTGAAAGATATTTCGGTTAATTTTCCAAAAGCGCAGAGCTCCCCGCCCTGCGCTTTTTTGTTGCATTAACAGCGCTCGTATGGTATAATTGAGTTAACAAGAAAAGGGAGTGATTTTATGGCTAAATATGAAGCAAAGCTTCGCGGCAGTTTTACCGAAATACTTGACGCGGTTGACAGCGCAATTATGAACAACAGTTCTTCCGCATCGCTTGAGGACAGCAGCGATTTTTATGCAGGCGATACACGATGCGCCGTGCGTGTTTATGAACGTTACAGTTACACGGGCAGCAACAGAGTGAGTCTTAACTTCACTTTGCTTGAAACTGACAGACAAATTTTTGCCTCGGTTATTACATCGGGCGGCAGTCAGGCGATGTTTTTAAAGATTAACACTTTGGGCGAGAAATCATTTCTTGATTCGGTCACTTCAACGCTTAATAATTACAGGATATAAGCTAACAAAGATATACCACATCACACAAAAAGCACGGAGTTTTGCTCCGCGCTTTTATTGTTATATTTTGTTTTCGGTTTCCGTTATTGCTTTCAATGCATTCTCTGCAGTTTCTTTGAGTGCGTTTTCAACAAACGGTGATTTGAGTCCTGCTCCTTCAATTAACTCACCGAGAGATATACCGCCTGTTTTCTTAAGAAAATCAACATATTTTTCAAGTGCATTGTCAAAATTCTCTCTTGAAAGTCCGAGAAATCCAAGTGCAACACACTGTGCAATACAGTAGTCAATATAATAAAACGGACTTTCGTAAATATGCATCTGATACTGCCAACGTGTGCCGAGTTCAAGATAAGGAATGCCCTCAAACGAAAGATAGGGTCTGTATTTCTTTTCGAGTTTCAGATATTCAGACTTGCGTTCATCGGGTGTGAGGTCGGGATTTTCATAAACAAGATGCTGGAATTCGTCAACAATCGTTCCGTAAGGAATAAATGAAAGCGCATCAACGATATGCTTATAACGGTATTTATCCGATTTATCACCAAAGAAACCATCCATATATTTGTGGCAAAGAAATTCCATGGACATACTGTGGCACTCGTGAGTTTCCATACCCGTCGGATAGTCGGGTTCGGCGAATTTGAACATATAATCCGCAGCAAGTGCGTGACCGAATTCGTGAGTGATAACGTCGATATCGCCGCTTGTGCCGTTGAAGTTTGCAAGGATAAACGGCTGCTTGTATTTTGCGAATGTTGTGCAGTATCCGCCGCCGAATTTGCCGTCACGGGCTTCAACATCAAAGGCTTCGGCATCGAGCATTCTCTGCATAAAGTCACCGATTTCGGGCTTCATATCGTGATACATTTTGAGTGCGTTTGCGAATATTTCTTCCGTACCGATAACAGGTCGGGGCATTTCACCCGTAACACTGATTGCATCGTCATAATACATTATCTTATCGAGATTTAATCTGTTTCTGATGCGTTCTTTGAGTTCGGCAACAGCAGGAACAATATCCGTTTCAACGCTCTTGCGGAATGCGGCAACCATCTTTTCATCGTAGTCTACCCTGCCCATTCTGTAATAGCCAAGCTCAACGAAGTTTTTATAGCCGAGTTTGCGTGCGATTTGTGTTCTGATTTTGACAAGACCGTCAAAAATTCCGTCGAATGTGTCGGCATTCGCTTCCATCGTTTTGCCGATAGCCTCTGCGGCTTTTCTGCGTACATCACGGTTGTCATCTTCTAATTTACCCCTCAAAACGGAGAGGGGCATTTTTTCGCCCTCAAGCTCAAATGCAAGCTCACCCATAAACTTTGAATAGCGTGTGACAAGTGCATTTTCAGCCTGCAAATCCTCGATAACTTCGGGTGAAAAGGTTTTAAGCGACATCTCAAATCCCCTGAAAACTCTGGGATTTATGAGCTTTTCGGCATCTGCTCTGTAGGGTGAGTCAAGCATCGCCTTTTTGTATTCATTCTCAATTTCGGAGAAAAGCGGCATGGCGTTATCGTAATAATCCATCTCCGCATTATAGAACTCATCTCTTGTGTTAAGGGTGAAACGGCAGTTTGCAAGGGAACAAGCAGTTTCAACTTCTTCACTTATTTTGTTGAAATCATCCCTTGCATTTTTTAAATCCTCTGCACTTTTCGCCGCCTTGATTTTTGCAATTATCTTTTCTGCCTGCTCTTTGAATTCCGGGGCGGTAATTCGCTGATACGGCATCTCGGAAACTTTCACAGTATCTCCCCTTTTGCTAATGTTTAACAGTTATAGTATACTATGGAAAGGGTGAGAAATACAACAGATAATTTCATATATAAGCAAAATCAGCTTTACAAGCAACACATGGAATATTATAATGAAATCAACAAATCAGAAATTAAGGATATTTTTTATGAAAAAGAGAACAAAAGCTTTTCTTGGCATTATCATTTCAATCGCTCTTGTAATCACATTGGGAATAACAAATATTGTTCCGTATTTTTCGGTTATACCCGATATGGTAAAGGTCGGAATTGATTATATTTCCCTTGATAAAAACAAAAATTCCGTTTCCGGAACGGAACTCATAACCAAGCTTGATTCAATTGAAATTGAGCATCCCTTCATTCTTGCAAACAAAGTAAACTTTGATGCTGTGAGAAACGAAGTGAAGAACAATTCTTTTTCACCATATACAAATAGTCTTTATCTTTCTGCGATTGCAAACGCCGATGCGCTTCTTGATACGGAGATTTATCCCGTCTTGGAATATGTGCTCGATGAAGAAGACAGCATTCTGCCGATTTCAAGAGAGATTATCAACAGAATGATTATTCTCGGCTATGCATGGCAGATTTCAGGCGATACGAAATACGCCGAAAGAGCATGGACAGAGCTTGAAAATGTTTGTTCATATGATGACTGGTGCAATTCTCATCTTCTCGCAACTGCAGAAATGGCGCTTGCCGTTTCAATCGGTTATGACTGGTTTTTTGATTACCTTAACGATGAACAAAAAGCTCTTCTTGCGGAAAAAACATGGAAATATGCGATTGAGTCCGCACTCAATGACAATCATTGGTTCACCTGGTCAAAGAATAACTGGAACAGCATCTGCTACAGCGGCATAGGAATTGCTTGCATGACTTTTGCAGGCAATAATCCCGAAAAAGCAGCTGAATTTCTTGCGATGTGTTACGAAAATATGCCGATTGCGTTTGAAAACTTCACCCCCGACGGTGTTTATGCCGAAGGCCCCGGCTACTGTCAGTCGGGCATGAATTCCATTGTTTATTTCATCGCCACATCAAGAAATTTTTTCGGCACAGATTTCGGTATGTCAGAAATTGCAGGATTCAAAGAGCTCGGATATTTTCCTGTTTACATAACGACTCCGACGGGAATGTTCAATTTCGGCGATAACAAAGCAGAGCAATGCTACACACCCGTTCTTCATTGGTATGCATCGGAATATGCCTCTCCCCTGCTGAGTGCGTATCAGATGACCGATGTTCCCTCGGAGTTTGTTGCCGATACTTCCGACAACACCGAAAGAAACGGCAGCGGAAAAGAATATGCTCTTTCGTCGCTGTGGTATAACAGAGAATATTCTCAATCGGATTTTTCAAATGAACCGCTTTTCAGTTATCTTAAGTCTGATGTCGGTCAGCCGCTTGTGCTTATGCGAAGCGCATATCTCGATAAAAATGCGGCATTTGCAGGCATAAAAGGCGGATATAACTTCATAAACCACGGCGACCTTGATATCGGCACATTTGTGTTTGATGCCATGGGTGAACGCTGGGCAGAAGAGCTCGGACCGGGCAGCTATGATGCACCGAATTATTTTCTCAACACTCCCGCAGGCGGCAGATGGAAAAACTACTGCAAGCGTGCGGAAGGGCAAAACACTCTTGTTATAAATCCGGATGCAACACTCGATGACCAGTATGTGCTTGCCGAATGTGACTTTGTTTCCCATGAAGAAACAGAGGGCGGCGGAAAAGCCCTTCTTGACATGACGGATGCTTACCGCATGAACGGCGCATCAAAGGTCACAAGAGAATTTGAGCTGTATAACAGTTCATGCCTTAAAATAACAGACAAGGTCAAATGTATTGTTCCGAGTGAGATTTACTGGTTTATGCACACAAAGGCGGATATTGAAATTACCGATAACGGCAAAACCGCAATCCTCACAATGGGCGGAAAGCAGATGAAGGCAACTCTTTCGGGTGACGGTGAATTCTCCGTTTTGAAAGCCGAATCACTAAAAGGTAAATATGAATACGATGCGGATTATTCCGATATTCAAAAGTTAACCGTACATCTTGAAGATATCAAAGAAGCTGAAATCATTGTTGATCTTGAACCTCTAATATAAAATAATACCGTACAATATCCGTTAAAAGATACTGTACGGTATTTTTATTTGCTTAAAAATTCAAAAGATTTTCTTCCGCTGACTGAGTGCTTTCCGTCAAAAACATCAATATGAAGTTTATCTTCAGCGCCGATCAATGAATAAACTCTTTTTATCTTTTCATGCGCAGTTTTGCTTGCTTCAATCGGAAACAGCTTATCGCGGATTCCCGATTCAATGAGCAATTCTCTCGGTGCAAGCGCCGAAGCAAAATCATGGATTTCGCCAATTTTCAAAGATGACGGAATATAATTATCGGGGCAATGCCAACGGGAAAGAATGCTGTCGCGAAAAGTATTTACATATCCGCTTATAACGATTTTTCTGAATTGTTCTTCAATAACGGAAGCATAAAGTGCGGTAAGTCCTCCGCCCGAAATACCCATGCAGGATATTTTTTCTTTGTTCACATTCTCAAATCCCGAAAGGATTTCTGCGCAGACAATCGCCTGATAAACACGCATTGAAGCAACCGCAAGTCCGTAAGGCAGAAGATGATGCGAAAGCTCATCGCATGAGCTGATATAAAACGGCTTAATAAGGTCTTTTTGAAGCCTTGCTTCACCAAAACCGAAAAGCTCGGGTGCGACAACAACGCAACCGCGTTTGGCAAGCTCTGCGGCAAAGTTTTTCTGGTAATTATCGAAATAATTAAAATGCTTTTTTCTGCCTCTTTTTGATATATTCAGAATTTGTCTTACTCCGTAACCGTGACCGCACAGAGCAACCGCTCCGGGTGCAGGGTTATTTATATTTTTCGGAGTAAGAACATAGAAAAGCATATTAAGATTTTTGCAGATTTCTGCAGAATATTTCTGAAGCGTATATTCGGGATAAATCAACGCTTCTCCGACGGGAATAAGCTTCAAATCCTTTGTCTTGCAAGGAATTTTATCAATGCCGAGCATTGATTTTGTTTTTTCTTTTATTGCCTTGCCTGTTTCAAAAGCCGATTTTGCATCGTTCACATTTTCATAAGGCTTTGCAAGAATTTCATCATATATTCCTTGCATAAAAGCATCGGGAGAGTAACTGCTTTTTCTCATAATCACACCCCGAAATCAATATTGCAGACGGGTTTTGCATTACGGCTGTTTGTACCAACCAAAACCGTGTATTCTTTGTCTGTTTCCCAATCGCCTTTTTCGGGGTCATAGAATCTGATTTCATCAACAGGAATTTCAATTCCGATATTTTCGGATTTGCCCGATTCAACCGTAACTCTCTTAAAGCCTTTGAGAAGCTTTACGGGGCGGTCTTTCTCTGTATTTTTGCTCGAAACATAAACCTGAACAACCTCATCGCCGCAAACCGTGCCGATATTTTTAACGGTTACATCAACCGTTATTTTTTTATCGTCTTTTTCCGCTTTGCAATCCGATAGTTCAAAATCGGTATATGAAAGTCCGAAACCGAACGGATACTGCGGCTCAATATTCTTTTTGTCAAAAAGGGTATAGCCGTGATAATAACCGTAATCTATTTCTCTTTCTTTATCGGCGATATGCAGAAAATCAGGATAATCCGTATCATTATATGCAATTGTAAATGGCAGTTTTCCGCCGGGGTTGACATCGCCGCTAATTATGTCTGCAAGAGCGTTACCGCCCTCAAGACCGCTGTAGAATGAAAAGAGAATTGCATCGGCAAGGTCTGTCCATTCTTTTATCACATAAGCGCTTCCGCCCATGATATTGACAATAAGCTTTTTGCCCGTTTTTGAAAGCGCCTTTATAAGCTCAACATCCTCTGAGGGAATTCTCAGATCTGCTCTGTCACCGCCCGAACCCTTAGGCTTCTTTTTGACATTACCGAGATTAACAAGGAATTCGCCTTCCTGAAGCCAGTCGCTTCCCACGCAAGCTATTATATATTCCGAATTTTCAACAGCTTCGGTTGCTTTTTGAGTATCACAGCCGTTATAAACGGTTACGTTGTTTTCACCGAATCGGTTTCTGAGTCCTTCGTATGCCGTGACGGTATAGGGACTGTAAACATTGCTGCTTCCGTGGTCGCCGACATTGACCTTGTTTGCATATCTGCCGACTACCGCAATTTTCTTTCCGTTTGAAACAGGAAGAATTTTATTGTTGTTTTTGAGAAGAACCGTGCCTTTTCCTGCAGTTTTTCTCGCAAGTGCTGTATGCTCTTTGCTGAAAATAACGGATTTCGGCTGTTTTTTATAGTTGGGCAAGGTTTTTATCAGTGCCTTGAGAATTCTGCGTACACTCAGATTTATATCTTCTTCGGTAAGCTCGCCTTTTTTAAGTTTATAATTAAGAACGGCATAGCGGAAATAATAAGGCATTTCCATATCCATGCCCGATTTAACGCTTCTGACGGCATCATAAATTCCGTAAAAGAAATCGGAAAGAGTAAAGCCTTCAAAACCCCATTTATCTCTTAAAATATCAGTGAGGAGTTCTTTGCTTTCACAGCAATATGTTCCGTTGACCTTGTTATATGCACCCATGATTGACATTGCACCCGCATCAATGCACTTTTTAAAATGAGGCAGATAAACCTCATGGAGTGTTCTTTCATCGGCTTTTGCATCAACCTTGAATCGCAAATCCTCAATGCTGTTGAGTGCATAATGCTTCGGGCAGGCAATGATTCCGCTTTCCTGCATTGCTTTTGTTAAAGCCACACCCATTTTGCCAAGGAGAAACGGGTCCTCACCATAGGTTTCCTGCGCCCTGCCCCACATGGGATTGCGAAGCAGATTTATGCACACACCCGCATAGAGATTCGCACCGAGCGCGCTCGCTTCCTTTGCAAAAACCTTGCCGATTTCATATTCGAGTTCATCGTCAAACGCCGCACCTCTGAGCATTGAAACGGGGAAACAGGTACATTTGCCCATAACAATTCCTCTCGGACCGTCGGTAAAAAGAACGGGAGGAATTCCGAGCCTTTTGCATCCGCCTGCGGGATAGGCTTCGCCGTTATAATATCTGCCTTTGGTAAGAGTGTTTTTAATTGTTACTCCCATGGCATGGCCCTGCATAAGGCGCACCTTTTCTTTTAAAGTCATTTCATCAAGAAGCTTATCTGTGACTTCATTCAGCGTTTCGCTGACGGGATTCTTTTTATAAATCTCAACCGCCTGATTAAAATTCATCGCTTTTCCTCCTCTGAGTTTTTCAGATACTTTTCAAATGAGCTTTCGGGCACGGGTACGGGTTTTGTTTCTTCAAACGAAACCTTGCCGTTATCCGTCACCGTAAGATATTTTCTGTAAACGGGATTTTCAGACACCGTTTTTCCGTTTTCAATAAACACCGCACCGCCGCGGCTTCCCGTCAAAGACATTTCACCCGTTATTGTTTCAAGAAGCGTCTTTGCACTCACAAGCATATCTTTATCATAAAAATAATCGCTCAGGGATTTGTGCCTTAACGGATAATCCGATAAAATACGATTAATTTCATAAAGCAAATCCTCACATTCTTCTTTGTTGCGCAGAAATGCGGCTGATTTGCTCATTTTTGTTCTGATATGAGAATAGTCGATACTGCTGTCAATAACAAAATCCTTATACTTTTCAAAACAATTCTGCGGAATTTCAATATCCGACTGCACTTTGTTTTTTATACCTTCAGCACACAGAAATCCGCTGACCTGAGTATCATTGAGTGCCGTGCCGCCCGGACGTGCAAGACCGAAGGTACCTGCGGCTTCACCTATTACATAAAGATTGTCTATATCGGTTTCGTAATTGTTATCGGTATAAACTCCGCCGTTGTTATGCTGTGCGCAAACGGCAATTCTGAGCTTTTCCGAATAAATATCTATACCGTGCGAAGAATAAACCTCTATCGCTTTTGGGTTAAGAGTCTGAAGTCTTTCAATGGGAGTTGCTTCAACCGCGCCGTTTTTTTCAAGATATTCTCTCGCTTCTTCGTTCAGGTTTTCAAAAGAAAAGCCTTCGGGGTTACGGGTAAAATCAAGATAAACATTTCTCCCCTTTTTTGTTTCGTTATGCACCGCAACATCAACTCTTGAGGACTTTTCCGCCCTTTCATAGCTGAACGGCCATTGGTAGCCTTTGAGAAAAATATTGCTGCACATTTCCCCGGCTGTTTCAAAACAATCGTTCAGAAAATCATATTCATTTCCGTTTTCGTCAATGCTTACAAATCTCGGAATAACCTGCATAAAACTGCCTGAAACATTCCAGCGAAAATCAACGGATGCCATGCCGTATTGCCATTGAGAATAATTGCAAAGACGGACACCCGACTCAATCAGTACACCCGTCATACCGTGCTGAGATTCGGGATAAACCGAATTTTCATATATGCACGCAGGTGCACCCGTTGCGCACACAACATTGCGTGAGTAAAAAAGCTCAATATCGTTTGTTTTTGTATTAAGCGCGGCAACTCCGACCGCCTTGCTGCCGTTTTTCAGAATTTCAAACACCTGACGGTTATCCAAAATCGGTGTTCCGTTTCTTTCGATAACGGCATTTTCAAGCTTTTCGGTCATAACCCTTGATGTCAGTGGACCTATGGATGTTGCTCTGACGGTGTTGTCATGGTCGGTTTTATAACCCGGAAAGCCTCCGAATTCATCTCTCGGAAAATTTACTCCATAATCAAAAAGACGCAGAAAGCATCTTGTGCTGTTGACCGCCTGAAGATACATCTTTTCGCCATCGCAACAGCCTGCCGCAAAAATATCGCTCGCCATTTTATACGGACTGTCGGCAGAAAAGCCGTCCATTGAAAGCTTGTAATATGTCTGCTTATCGCTTCCCGTGTTTCTCGATGTACCGCTGAATCTGTTTTCGGTTATAACCGCAATATCGGTTACTCCTTCGTTATGAAGGCGGTCTGCAACACCGTAAGCTGCCGCACCGCTTCCTATTATTATTGCATCATAAATTTTTATCATAAGCACCTTATGTTGAATCCGCCGTCGCAATCAATAACCGTGCCCGTGCAAAAATCAAAATTGCCTGCGGCTATTGAAGCAACGCATTTTCCGATATCCTCTGGCTGACCCATTCTTCTTATGGGGGTTATCCCTTCATCAATCATTTTTTCATATTTTTCCTTGACCTTTGCAGTCATATCCGTTTCGATAATACCGGGTCTGATTTCAAGAACACTTATTCCGTATTCCGCAAGTCTTGCGGCAAAAAGCTTTGTTATCATTGAAATTCCCGCTTTTGAAACACAATACTCTCCCCTGTTGACAGAAGCCGTATAAGACGACATTGATGAAATATTAACAATTCTTGCATTGCCGTTTTCCATGAGAAGCGGAACAAATTTCTGCGTTACAAAAAATGTACCTTTCAGATTTATATCCGTCACAAAATCAAAATCCTCGGGACTGATTTCAAGAATATCCTTTCTGACCTTGGGTGCAACACCGGCATTATTGACAAGCAAATCAAACTTTCCGAATTTTTCTTTTACAAACGAAACAAGCTTTTCAATATCTCCGATATCGGAAATATCACACTGAACAAAAAACACTTTTCCGCTGTATTCAGCTTCAAGTTTATCAATTTCTCCGCTGATTTTTCTTGCGGAAAGAACAACGGTGAATCCGTTTTTTAAAAGCTCTTTGGCAATACCGAGACCTATCCCTCTGCTGCCGCCCGTTATAACCGCTGTCATCACTTACACCTTCTCCAAAACATATTTCCGATAATACGGCATATAAACTTCCGAATCCCTGACGGGACATCCTGCAACCGTACCTGCACGCATAAGCTGTGAGCATTTACTGCATTTGAGGCAAAGCTTGCTTTTATCAAGCTGACCCTTTTCAAGATAATCCCTGTAAAACTCCGGATATGCAAAAGTGAGTCTTCCGAAGCCTGCAAAATCCGCAACACCGTCATCAAGGATTTTTTCTGCGTATTTCATGGCATCCGCGCCTGGATATGTGAGACCCGATGCAATAAAACAAATATCCGCAAACTCTTCTTTGAGTTCTTTTGTGACATCATAGATTCTCTTCAAACCGATTTCGCCGTCTTCTGGTGCATTTATGCAAGGACGGTTGATATGAGGAATAAGATAAGGATTGCCGAGAGTGAGATTTATAAGTCTTATACCCTTTTTATGAAGAGTTTTTATAATAAGCTTCGTTTCAGTTAAATCAATATTATTGTTTTTGTCAACACCGTAGCCGTAGGGGTAAGGGAAACAGTCGCAGGCGTTGAGTCTTGTTGTTACAAAAACATTTTCGCTGACCGCATTTTTAACGGCATCAATGCATTCAAAATAAAGCCTTGTTCTGTTTTCAAGGCTTCCGCCGTAAATTCCGTCACGCTCTGTTGCACTTAAAAATTCATTGAAAAGATACCCGTGACAGCATTTTACATCTATTCCGTCGAAGCCAACTTCCTCTGCGAGCAAGGCGACTTTGCGGTATTTTTCGGGAATTGTTTTGCAATAATCATCCGTTGCAACCGTATAAGACTGATTTTCTTTACCGATTTCCCAATGAGAATTGCGGTAAGCAACTATCGGCTGAGGTATTCCGTCAGGCTTGCTGAATCTGCCGCTGTGGGTAAGCTGAACAATGATTACAGGTTCAAAACCGTTTACTTTCATTGCGGTTTCTTTTATTTCTTCAATCAGAATTTTAAAAGATTCCTTTGTATTTTCGTTTAAAAATAATTGTCTCGGATTTGCTCTGCCCTCCGCAGTAACGGCGGTTGCTTCAAACCAGATTATACCCGCGCCGCTTCTTGCAAAACGGAGATATCTTCTTCGGGTAAGCTCATCAACAGCACCGCCAAAAGTACCGTCGCAACCCTCCATGGGATGAAAAACAATTCTGTTTTCTATTTTTCTGTTATGCAGTTTTATCGGCAAATCCAAAACAGTTTTCATATATTAATTCCTCTTATAATACATAGTTGTTTTTATTATAGCAGATAAATTTTTTATTTGCAACAAAAAGCACCCGAAGCGATTGCCTCGGGTGCTTTGAATTATTCAGATATTATTTAAAATTTCTTTTGCGGCTGCAACATCTTTTTTGAACTGCGAAATACTGTCACCCTTCACGAATTCAAGAATATAATCGGTGTTTTTGCCGTTCTCTTTAAGATAAGTAATATACTTTTGCCATTCGTCTGCACCTTTGGAAAGACTGTGCCTTATTCCGAGTCTGCCCCAATGAAAAACATGAACTCCGTTCACATATGGTGCAACTGTTTCAAGATTTTCAAAATCAGCTTTGACTCTTAAGGGCTGCCAATAGGTTGCAACGTTATCACGGCTTACGGCTTCGAGAAAATCAACCGAAGATTTTCCGTTATCATTGAACGTGCCCTCGTGGAATTCAAAAGAAAGAACTATATCGCTTTCTTTTGCTTTATCACAGAGAATACGTGTTTCTTCAACAAGGGAATCAAAAAGAATTTTATCGGTTTTATCACTCGGTTGAGTGCCGAGCCACAGACGGATTCTTTTGCATCCGATTTTTTCCGCAACACGAAGAATATTATCAAAAAGCTCATAATCCTTCTGACCGATTCTGTAATAACTGCCGTAGGACATTGCTTTTATTCCGTATTTTTTCTGCAAACCGAGCACATCGGAAAGAGCTTTTTCATCATCGGGAGGAAGATGCACATCCCCTCCCCATTCGATAAACTCAATTCCGTTTTCTTTTGCGGCAATGCAGATTTCTTCCCTTGAAAGCTCACGGAAGGTTACGCTTGTGAATCCTAATCTTATCATATTACTGTCTTTGAGCCGAATAGGCAACATCTATGCTCTTTTTAAAGAGAAGATAGTCATATTTCGGACACCAGTCGTTGCCTGCTTCAACCGTGCTTTCAAACTCTTCCTCAGAAACCGCAACGTTCATTTTAACGATGCCCTTAAGCTCTTTTCCGTCTTTATATACGGTATCCCAGAATGCGTTATGACCGATATATTTAACGCTTGCGGGGATATACATATATTTCATTTCACGGTTATAACTGAATGCATCCGAACCGATATATTCAAGTCCTTCGGGAAGTGAATTATAAACAGTTCCGAGAGCTTCGTCGGAAACATAGTGCGAATCTTCAACGGCTGAATCCGTCTTATAAGAATAAACATTCTCAAGAAGAGGGATTTCAAAAAAACCGAGTGTTTCGATAACTTTCAGACCTTCGGGAAGATAGACATTTTTCATATTGGCATAGTTGAAGCTCATTTCACCGATTGTTGTAACGGTAGACGGAACAACAAATGTCATAACATCCCTGACATACTGCTCATATAGAGGGTCTTCCGCAGCAGGCTCAATGCGCCAGCCGTTATTGTCATATTCCGCAAAACCGTATTTCTCTGCAAGATATGTATCATGGTCGCAGGGTCTGCAGATAAGCTCTGTTTTATCTTTGTTATAAAGAACACCGTCAACATCGCAGTAATTGGGATTGTTTTTGTCAACTCTGATTTCACGTAGTGCCCAACATGAATAGAAAGCCTTTGAGTCAACCTTTTCAACGCCTGCGCCTATGGTTATAATCTGAACCTTTTCATCGCAGTTAAGCACATAGCTTCCCACTTCGGTTACAGGCTTTGTTTTGTCTTTTACGACCTTGAAGTTTGTTTTGGGGTCAGGATTTCCGAGTTCGTATTCGACATCCGTGACATAATCTATTTCAAGTTCGGTTATGAATCCCGTGTTGCTGAATCTTGTGAAAGCATATCCGTTCTGCACCTGCTCGAATTCAAATGTATCTTTTCTGAGGGTGAGTACGCTGAAAAAACACGAAAGGGAAACCGCAAGAACTATTGTCACAACAAAGATAACTTTTTTAATGTTATAATGCTTCGGAGTCTGATTGATTCTCGGTGCTGCAAGACCTTCAACCTGATAAGTCCATATTTCATCCTCGGGAATATCGAGATGTATGGGTTCATTAACCGTAACATTTATCTTTTTTTCTTTTTTGCTCATGTTTTTTCACCCCCTTATCCTATGTAGCCGCCGCTGATCTTTTCGCCTTCTTCTTTTGCCTTCTTTTCCGTTACTTCCGCACGGCGCTTGAGCACTTCCATAACCATGTTCTGCTTTGTGCTGTCGTAATCCCAGAACAGATAAGGAATTGTCATAAGAGTGAAGCCGACAACATCGAATATCAGCGGTATAATGATAATATTTGCTCTTGATGAATCAAGGAAAAGGATATCCCAGTTACTGTTGAAACCATATCCGAGAAGCATAAGAGGAATGATAAGACCAACGAAATTCTTTATCGGGTCTGTGAACCATCCGAAAACGCTTGAGAAGCTTTCGAGACGTTCTCCCGAAAGATACATCTGATAGTCTTTGATACGCACATCCATATCGTGACCCGCGGTGGTGGGAACGGTCTTTGTCATTTCCATAAAGAAAAGAACAACAACGCATATTGTACCGCAAAGGTTAACGTTATCTCCGCAGAACCACATTGCGGCAATTATGAGTGCATTTCCTATTGCTCTTGAAAGCTGATAGAAAATCATAATCTGCTTATATGAGAATCTCTTAAGGAAATAAGGCGAGAGGAAATCGGGCGGTGTTCCCGCAAACGAAATCAGCATTACAATCAGACTGTAGGGCAAGCCGCTGAGTCTGAAAGTATAAAGATAAAGAATTGTTGTTAACGGCAGCATACCGTTACCCAGAGCATCAATAAGACCTACAACCGTATTAATCAGCAGATATTTATTTCTTAAAACGCCGAACATACCGTCCCAGAACTTAATCTGAACCTTCTTTTCAACAGGAGGCTGAGGTATTCTTTCTTTGACTCTGCCGGCAAATACCATTGTCATTACGGCAAAGAAAATGAAGGTTCCGGGGATAACATATCTGTAAAGATTGATGTCTGCCCATTCATCTTTGAGGAAGCCGATTGCAATTGAAATAGCAAGGCTTGAAAGGGTGTTGAAAAAATGGGAAAGCTTTACGGGATAGCTTCTGACAAGGATTCTTTCCTGCAGGTCAGGGCTTATGCTCTTTGTGCAGATTTCCATGTTATTTGCAAATCCGAAAACATTGTATGTGGCAAAAAGAAGGTTGCCGACCCATACTCTTGTTGCAACATCGGGAATGTTGTAAACGGGAAGCCAGCCGATGAGGATTACCATTATGCACTTTGGCACAACGTCACAATAGAGAGAATACTTGTATCTGCCGAATTTCGGAAGAAGCTTTTTACGCCAGAAAATATTTCTTGCACCGACCCATCCGGTATAAAGGAAATGCGTACCGAACGTTTTGAAGCACGCCGCGGCATTCATTCCCTCAAAGCCGTTGAGCAGACGAATGAAGTTGCCCGTCTGGTCAAACAAGGTGGAATAGTCAAACAAAATCGTTGATATGCCGAATATCATCATAAGAGCGTATGCCAGATAAAACTTTTTCTCGGTTTTCTTCGGAAGGAATCCGAGATTGTCACAAACAAGCCACCACATAAGTGCGGAGATATAGTTAAGCGGCATATTGAGAATACCGATAACCGAAAAAGTAAGGTAGGGAAGCTTGTAATGGTGCATGATAAGATAGCAGGATGAGAAAAAACCTATGTATTCAAGCACCTTTGAGCCTGCGTAATTACTGCCGACGGCAAGAACAACATCTTTATACTCTTTGTAAGGGACATATTTTCCTTCGGCGGGAGTATTCCAATGTTCTTTGATTTCCGTGAACAGCCATTTGACCTTGCTGAGCAATGCGTTCATTGAATCAATCCTCCTTTTTATATAAAATATAGTAGCATAAACAGAATATGTTTGCAACAAATTTGTTAAAATTATACGATAATCAGAACTTTTGCATATTGTTTTTATTTCAATATTGATATACAATACTAATTATCTTATAAAGAAAAAAGAGGAAACAATATGGCAAGAATAATTTCAATACCTCTTGCAATTATCATGAGCATTTTTTCTTTGATTTTTCCTTGCAACGATAAGGAAATTGACACGGAAGGCTGGAACACAGACTATGCTTATGTTTTTGTTCACGGTCTTTCCGGTTGGGGAAGCTACGACGCTGCTTACAAAATCATGCCCTACTGGGGAATGTTCAACGGCAATCTGCTCAACAAGCTCAACAAAAACGGATTTGACTGCTATGCCGCTTCGGTTGCACCGACCTCCAGCGCATGGGACAGAGCCTGCGAGCTTTATGCTCAGCTGACGGGTACGGTTGTTGACTACGGAAAAGAGCACAGTGAGCGTTGCGGTCACGATAGATTCGGAGATGATTTTACAGGCAAGGCTCTTATTAAAAAATGGGATTCGGAAAATAAAATAAACCTTCTCGGTCACTCCTTCGGCGGTGCAACGATAAGAGTTTTTGCAACTCTCATGGCAGTCGGAAGCGAGGCTGAAAAGGCTGCAACGGATGCAAATGATATTTCTCCCTTCTTCA
The DNA here is from genome assembly GCA_017517665.1 of Clostridia bacterium. Classification (GTDB taxonomy): domain Bacteria; phylum Bacillota; class Clostridia; order Oscillospirales; family Acutalibacteraceae; genus CAG-177. The sequence continues at coordinate 86,638 of JAFWYP010000035.1, forward strand.
CGGGCGAAAAGGCAGACTGGATTTATTCAATGACAGCTCTTGCCGCCCCTCATAACGGAACAACCGCTTACGGCTTTGAAGACTCATCACCCGAAAACGCAGATACAGCGGCATATGATATGTTTATTGACCATGCACTTGAGCTTAATAAAAATATGGTTACAAGCGAAAAAACATATTATTTCTCATTCCCCTGCTCATCAACGGTTAAACAGAATGACGGCACATATAAAGTTGATAAAAAGCTGACCGAAATCCTTTTTCAGAGCAGCGCAAATGAAATGGGCGCTCTCACGGGAACAACCGCGGGCGGATATACTGTTGACGACAGCTGGCTTGAAAACGACGGACTTGTTAATACAATATCTGCCGCCGCACCCTCAAGCGCACCGACAAAAGATTTTGATAAAAACAGCACTGAAAAAGGCATATGGAACATTATGCCCACCTATCAGGGCGACCATATGTCACTTCAGGGCGGACTTTTAAAGGTTAATTCCGATGTTGAGGATTTCTATATTGAACACCTCGGCATGATAAACAGCTTATAATAATCTGTCAAATATCTCTCCGTGAATTTCGCTTATATAATCAACGGGAATTACGGTTTCATCACTCATTGTTATTTCACGGCTTAAAATATTGATTTTCTTTAAATATCCGGTGACGCTTACATATGCGCCGCCGGATTTATTTTTGTCCGGTCTGAAATATACAACATTTATTTCAGGTTTATCCTGAATGTAATCCATAAGAACATGAATTTTTGCGTCGAGCATCTGTTTTTCGTCTTCATCGGGTTCAATAAAAATATCTGTAAGCCTTGCTGTTTCGTCAAGCGCTTCGCCGTGACCCGTCAGCGCCGCAAAAGGACTGAACTGCGCCGCACGGTCAATCATTGACATGTGCGCCCTTGTTTCCGAAACATGGTGGGGCAGATTGATTATTTTTTTATATTTTTCATCCATATCAGGCTTTATGACCTCCGATTTGTTTGTTACGGTCTCTGGCAGTTGCACCTTCCTTATAATTCATACCCTTGAGAATTGCATTCTTGCCATATTTCTGTTTTATCTCAACAAGAGCATCCTGCATTCTGCGCTCCCGTTCAAGCTCTTCTTTTTTCTTTTCTTTTTCATCATAATTCACAAACAGACTGAGCTGTTCGGGTCCATCCTCATTTTGAGCATCGCACTCACGGATAACATTGCAGGCAGTGAGATTTATTCTGCGGACAAGCAGATTTTTATCAACTATTCTCTCAAAAAGTTCTGTCACCGCCTCTGTAATCAGTCGGGTTGAAGATGTCCGAAACTCAATATTTGCCGTGCCTCTTGCGTGTTTCGGAACTTCTCTGCCGTAAAAATCTCTTTTAATCTCTCCCGAATATGCCTTTCTTCTGCCTATATCCGTCAGATTTTCTTTGTCATATCCGATAACAAGCACAAGTTGATTCGTGACAAGCTTTTTCTCAACAAGCTCAAGCGAAAGATTATCCGCCATTTCCGTTGTTATGAGCTTTGCCTTTTCAAAATCATACGGCATCTGCAGCACCTGCCCCGTGCTGATGCTGTTTGTCTGCGGTCTGTAAGCCTTTATTTCAGCTATAGTGCAGGGCTCCCACCCCCACGCATGGTCAATGAGAAGCTCGGCATTCACTCCGAAAAGTCGGTAAAGCAAATCTTCATTCTGAACGGAGCAAAGAGCAACATCGCCCATCGTAAGCATACCGTGTTTTTCAAGCTTTTCGGATATTCCTCTGCCTACCCGCCAGAAATCCGTCAGCGGTCTGTGTTCCCAGAGCTTTTCTCTGTAGCTCATTTCGTCAAGCTCCGCAATTCTCACTCCATCTTTATCGGCGGGAATATGCTTTGCGGTTATATCCATTGCAACCTTGCAAAGATAAAGATTCGTGCCGATGCCCGCGGTTGCGGTAACACCTGTTTCCGCAAGAACTTCCTTTATAAGCATTCTTGCAAAATCATGTGCCGACATTCCGTTAAGCTTCAGATATTTTGTGGCATCAATAAAAACCTCGTCGATACTGTAAACATGGATATCCTCGGGAGCAACATACCGAAGATAAACCTGATAAATACGGGTGCTGTATTCAATATAAAGCGCCATTCTCGGAGGAGAAACAATATAATCAATTTCAAGTGACGGGTCAGCCTTAAGTTTATTCGCATCATAGGATTTGCCCGTAAAACACTTATGAGGTGCATTCATTCTTCTGAGTGCGTTCGCGCTTTTAACCTGCTGAATAAGCTCAAACATCCTCGCTCTGCCCGATACACCGTAGCTTTTAAGACTCGGCGAAACATCAAGACATATTGTTTTTTCAGTCCTTGTCGGGTCTGCAACAACGAGATTCACGCTCATCGGGTCAAGACCTCTCTCCCTCGCTTCAACGCTTGCATAGAAGGATTTAAGGTCAATTGCAATATAAGTTTTTTCGCTCATCTTCCATGCCTCCCGAATAGTTATTATAACAAAATTCTTTCGTATTTTCAATATGATTTTGAACATTTGTTCGAGAAAAGCACCAAAAATTTCGGAATGCCGTAAATGACACTCCGAAAAAGCTTATGAATTCGTTTGTTCCGCAGCAGGCTGCTGAATTTCTTCTGTGGGTTCTTCAGGCTTACGGTTAACATCTTCTCTTACAAGACGGTAAACCGCCGCCGCTACGGGAACACCTATAAGCAGACCCCAGATACCCATAACTCCGCCTCCGACGGTTACTGCGGCAAGCACCCAGATGCCGGGCAGACCGATTGACGAGCCGACAACCTTGGGGTATATAAGATTGCCTTCAAGCTGTTGGAGAACAACAATAAATATAAGGAAAATCAACGCTTTCATGGGTGACTCCATAAGAATAAGGAATGCGCCGACGCCCGCGCCGATGAATGCACCGACAATGGGTATAAGCGCGGTAAATGCCACAAGCGCACCAATCATCGCCGCATAAGGCAGTCTTAAAATTGCCATACCGATTGTGCAAAGCGTTCCGAGAATGACCGCTTCCGTACACTGACCGACGATAAAACGGCGGAAACTGTCATTCACAACACCGAGAACATGAGTGATTTTTGAAAGCCAGCGTTCGGGTATATATTTTTCTGAAACCTTTCTGACCTGACCCATAAGTCTGTTTTTATCGAGCAGAAGATAAACGGCAAAGATAATACCGAGAACAACATTTGCAACAACGGAGAATATTGAAGTGACGGCGGTAACGGCAACATCCATAGCACTTCCGAGACCCGAAGTTACGGTATCAATTATATCATTTATCCTTGATTTCCAGTCGATTGAAGAAATGGTGTTGATTAAATCCTTTGAAATAAAATCAATTGTTTTAAGCTTTTCAACAACCACATTAATCGCCGCGGGAACTTCCGCAACAAGAAGCTTGATACAGTTGACAAGCTGAGGTGCGATAAGAACACCGATAAGAGCGATTATTCCGATAATTGTAAGTATCGAACCGATGAGGCATACGGGTCTGCGGCTTTTTTCGGCTATTTTCTTTTTGGATTTCGGGAACCAATGTCTTTCATAAAAATTCATGAGAATATTCAACGGATATGAAATGACAAATCCGAAAAGAAGAGGTGTTGCCGCAGAAAACAGCGTTACCACAGCACCTGAAATATTGGTCCAGTAATGGATAAGAAGATAAACACCTAAAACGGCAAGGGCAATTTTTATCAACGTTTTATTTTCAATCTTTTTCAATTTGCGTCCTCCCGAATATATTTATATAATGTAATATATAACAAGTTTTTGAACAAATTGTTAACAAACGGGGCTAATTTAATTTTTATCTTTCAGTTGATTTTAATGGTGTGCTGTGATATGCTGAATATATAAAATTTTCGGAGTGGTTACTATGAGTAAAATTTTCAAAGCTTTTCTTGCAGGTCTTGCCCTTCCCTGTCTTTCGGCAATGGGTACGCCCCACAAATTCAGTTCTGCAAAATTCAAAAGAGAAGCACCTGAACCCTTAAAATTCGGCAATGACGGCAAATTCAGAATTCTGCATCTTACCGATATCCATGATGTTGAACCCGTTATGGATGATGATGAAAACAGAGAAATTCCCGAATCGCGCGACAAGGAAACAATCAATGTTATTGAAAAAGCAGTTGAAAGAACAAACCCTGACCTTGTTGTTTTCGGAGGCGATAACATCAGCGGTTATTGGGAAGAATTCACATATGATTATGTTCAGAGCACCATTCAGAAAATTACCGCACCTATAAGAGAAAGAAACATTCCCCTTTGCGTTGTTTTCGGAAATCATGACGGCGAAGAGGGTTTCCACACCGAGTTCCAGATGATGCAGTATATGGAATATCCGAACTGTCGTTCCAATCTCAACGATGCGGATGTTTACGGCTGCGGAAACTGCTGCGTAACAATCAAAAACAGCAACGGCGAAAAAGATGCCTTTGCTGTGTGGCTGATTGATTCAAACGATTATCAGCGTAACTCCGAAGGAAGTTTATCCTATGACTGCGTTCACGATGACCAGATTGACTGGTACGAAAAAAGAGCTGAAGAATTGAAAAATGCAAACGGCGGCAATCCTCTGCCTGCAATTCTTTTCCAGCATATACCCGTTCAGCAGGAAAACGACGGATTCGCAGAGGTTTCCGCCGATGATGATTACACTTTTGAGCGCAACGGCAGATATTACAAATTCGGTCATGAAATAATCGAAGGAAGAATCAGGGAAACTCCCTGTCCTCCAAACCTTGAAAACAATCACAGAAGACAGTTTGAAAGCTGGAAAAAGACAGGAGATATTGTTGCGGCATTTTTCGGTCATGACCATGTCAACGATTTCCATATCAATATTGACGGAATAAATCTTTACCAGACTCTCGGTGCAGGATATTTCACATACGGCAAGGAAAGAGGCGGCAGACTCATAGTTCTTGACGAAAACAATCCGACTGAAATTTATACGGAATCATTTGAGATTGAAAGAATAACGGATACCGAAATATAAGGAGTGTTTTTCTTGGCAAAATCATCGAACCAGAAACTCAAATTACTCTATATTGTGAAATTTCTGATGCAGAATTCGGACGAGGAACATCCCGTAAGCACAGCTCAGATTATTGAAGAACTGGCATCAAACGGCATTTCCGCAGAAAGAAAAAGCATCTATGACGATATCGAAGCCTTAAAACTTTTCGGGCTTGACATTATTCAGCTTAAAGGCAAAAACGGCGGATATTATATCGGCGAGCGCGATTTTGAGCTGCCCGAGTTAAAGCTTCTTGTTGACAGCATTCAGTCATCAAAATTCATCACGCAGGATAAAACATACAAGCTTATCAAGAAAATTGAAAACCTTGCAAGCGTATATGACGGTCAGCTTCTTCAGAGGCAGGTTTTTGTTACAAACCGTGTCAAAAGCATGAACGAAAGCATTTATTATGCCGTTGACGTTATTTCGGATGCAATAACTCAGAACAGAAAAATACGTTATAAATACTTTGAATATACCGTAGAAAAAACACACCGCTACAGACATGACGGCGCATTTTATGAGGTAAGTCCGTTTGCCCTCATATGGGATGACGAAAACTACTATATGCTTGCATGGGATTCCGATGCAGAAAAAATGAAGCATTACCGCGTTGACAAAATGGAAAAGGTCAGTCTCACAGACAGCGAACGCGAAGGAACAAAAGAATTTGAAAAGGTTGATATGTCTGCATATACAAAAACCGTTTTCGGAATGTTCGGCGGAAACGAACAAAAGGTTAAACTCCGCTTTGCCAATCATCTCGTGGGCGCTGTTCTTGACCGATTCGGCAGGGATACAATAATCATCAAAGACGGCAACGAGCATTTTGTTTTTACGGTGAATGTTGTTGTCAGCCAACAATTCCTTGCATGGGTTTTCGGATTCGGAAATGAAGCGGAAATCATTTCACCCGACAATGTGCGCGAAGAAATGAAAAAACAGGCTTCCGCAGTTGCAAAGCTTTATTAAACAAACAAGGGCTGTTTCACCAAGCGATGAAACAGCTCTTTAATTTATAACAATATATCTTTTATTGCTTTTGCAACTCCGCAGTTATGATTTGAATCGGTAATATAATCCGCAATATCAAGAATCGACTGTTGGGAGTTTGCCATTGCAACTCCGACTCCCGCATATGTAATCATATCATAATCATTGTTGCTGTCTCCGATTGCAACGGTGTTTTCGCGCTTTATTCCCATTATTTCAATTGCCTTTTTTATGCCCTCAGCCTTGTTCAGTCCTTTTTTAACAAAGTCTGCATAGGTTTCAAACTGAAAGACGGTAAGGTCATCTCTGAAAAGCTCTTTAAAATCATCGGGAACGGTTTTTCCCATTGCAACAACCTGAATGTTATCACCGTTGCAAATTTTGAGATAATCATCGGAATTTTCAAGCAGTATCTGATAATCACGCAGGACAAACTTATCGTTGGGAACGGAATAAACATTGTTAACGCCTTCAAACAGCACCCAGTATTCGGGATGAGCAAAGACATATTCCATAATTCTTTTTATCAGGGTTTCGGGCATAAACGATTTGAAAACGGTTTCGCCGCCCATCGTTATCATCGAGCCGATACCCGATATTATGCCGTCAAAATCTTTGAATTGCTCCATAAGCACAGACGGAATATTGCCCCACGAACGCCCCGTATTAATAAAAACAAGGTGTCCTTTTTCCTGCGCGGCTTTGATTGCCTTAAGGTTTTCGGGAGGAATTGCGAAGCTGTCGGAAAGCAGTGTACCGTCAATATCGAGAAAAACGGCACATTTTTCTTTGGGATTAAGCATGATTATGCCTCAATCTTATGGAAAATCTTCTTACCCTTCTTGACTACGATGGGTTTTTCCTTAAGAGCATCCTTTGCAAAGCTCATTGCAAAATCCGTTACCTTTGCATCGTCAACGGAAATACCGCCCTGCTGAACAAGTCTTCTGCCTTCGCCTCTTGACTTTGTGATTTCAGCCTTCATAAGGATATCAAGGATATCAATTGAGCCGTCTGTGAAATCTTCGTCTGCAAGAGTTGTTGAAGGCATATTGTCAAGGTCTGCTGCACCGCTGAAAATAGCCTTTGCAGCAGCCTGAGCCTTTGCTGCTTCTTCTTCACCATGAACAAGCTTTGTGAGCTCATAAGCAAGGATTTCCTTAGCTGTGTTGAGCTGACTGCCTTCCCATGAATCCATAGCATCAATTTCTTCAAGAGGAAGGAATGTGAGCATACGGATGCACTTGAGAACATCGTTATCGCCGACATTTCTCCAGTACTGATAGAATTCGTAGGGTGAGGTCTTTTCGGGGTCAAGCCATACTGCGCCCGAAGCTGTTTTACCCATCTTTTTACCCTCGGAGTTGAGGAGAAGGGTGATAGTCATTGCATAAGCATCCTTGCCGAGCTTTTTGCGGATAAGCTCTGTACCGCCGAGCATATTTGACCACTGGTCATCGCCGCCGAACTGCATATTACAGCCATATTCCTTATAAAGATGATAGAAGTCATAGCTCTGCATAATCATATAGTTGAATTCAAGGAATGAAAGACCCTTTTCCATTCTCTGCTTATAGCATTCCGCACGGAGCATATTGTTAACCGAGAAGCAGGCACCTACTTCACGGAGAACATCAACATAGTTGAGGTCAAGAAGCCAGTCTGCATTGTTGATAAGCATAGCCTTGCCGTCGCTGAAATCAATGAAACGGCTCATCTGCTTTTTGAAGCAGTCAACGTTGTGCTGGATTGTTTCTTTAGTGAGAACCTGACGAAGGTCGCTTCTGCCCGATGGGTCACCGATCATACCTGTACCGCCGCCGAGAAGAGCAATGGGCTTGTTGCCTGCCATCTGGAGTCTCTTCATAAGGCAAAGAGCCATGAAGTGACCGACATGGAGGCTGTCAGCTGTAGGGTCAAAGCCGATATAAAAAACAGCCTTGCCGTTATTGATAAGCTCTCTTATTTCTTTTTCGTCTGTTACCTGTGCAATAAGTCCTCTTGCAACAAGTTCTTCATAAATCTGCATTTTATTACATCCTTTCGGTATTATTTACAACTTTTAAAAATATACATTATAATGTTATGGTTTGTCAAGACCTTCAACCGCTTTAAGCCATTCCTGAGCAATAATCATATGTCCCGCAATGCTCGGATGGGTGCCGTCCCAGACAAAATATTCTATTCTTGACCTTGCAGCATTCTCCTTAATCTTATCATAAAGCGGAACGAAGGTACAATCAAACTCTCCTGCAAGCTTTTTGGTTGCCGCCCTTATTCTGATATTTGCTGCCTCACGGTATGCAACGGAATCCTGAGGATCATTGCTGTCGGGTCTTTTGAAAGGACCTTCTACTCCGTCAGGATGCGGTGAGTTCTTATAAGAATAGTCTGACTTATCAAGAGGGAAATAAAAAGGCTCGCAAAGAATAATCTTGATATCACCAAGTTCTTTTCTTGTTTTTTCAAGAATTGCACGGAGATTTGTTTCATGGTTTTTTGCGGTTTCATCGGGAGATATTTTTGCAAAATATCCGTATCCTCCGTCATTGACACCAACAAGAATACTGAGTATTGTAGGTTTGTTATCAATAACATCCGCCTGCCACTTTTCAAGAAGACCCTCGGCATTCTCGCCCGAATAACCTTTATTGATAAATTTCGGCATATTTTCCGCATTTTCAAGTGCAAGCTTCGATGCAACAATATACTGATAACCATGACCCATAATATGGTTACAGTCCATGCATTTGCCTCTGTTACCGTCGGTTATAGAATCTCCCGAAAAAAGCACAACATCGTCTTTATTAAGCTTCATATCACTTCAACTCCGTAAGGATTTCATATGCATTTTTTGCATCGGATTCAAAATCCTGAACTTCGGCTTCAATCGAACAATATTCAACTCCGATTTCCTTCAGCACATTAATAAAACTTGCCTGACTGAATTTATCGGCTGCAACGGGATAAATCCTCTTCCTGCCAAGAGAAGGATCTGGGTCGGGATTTGAAGTGTGAGCATGAACAATCCAGCCTTTATATTCAAGCAGGCTTTCCATACTTTCATTCTGGACATACATATGCGCTACATCCGCAAGCACCTTAACAAACGGAGAACCAACGGCTTTTGCAACCTCAACGCCATCTGCAACGGTATTGATTGCGTTGCATTCTTCAGGTCTGAGGGGTTCAATGGCAATAATTATATTATATTTTTCGGCAAGAGGCACAACATGGTTTTTGAGAAAATCAATTATTTCTGCCCTGCCCTCTTCAAGAGTCATTCCGTCGGGAATTCTTCTTGCGCCCGATGAACCGAAAACAAGATATTCAAGTCCGAGATAGGATGCGTTTTTAAAAAGCTTTTCAAGATATGCGTCAATCTCGGAATAATTTTTTTCTTCGCCGACGATACGCAGACCGATAAAGCAGTTTGCCGCAATAACAGGAAGACCCGTTTTTTTCATTTCATCGAGATACGGTTTATCTTTTCTTGCGATTTCCTGACAATGACCTTCGGCATAATCATAGCCGAGAGCCTTGATGAACTTCATTTTTTCAATATCCGTTCCGATGCATACTCCGAATTTCATATCAGTTCTCCTTTGCGTTCAAAAGCATTTCTTTTGCGGTTTCTATCTGCAGAGCAGTGAGATTTCCGCCTGCGGTTATCCTTGCAATTTCGGCGGCTCTGCCGTCAAAATCAAGGGTATCAATCTTCGTATAAGTTTTTTCTTCATCAGCTGTCTTGCTGATTTTCATATGTTTATCAGCCTGCGCGGCAATTCTCGCAAGATGGGTTACGCAGATAACCTGTCTGCCTTTTGAAACCTCATAAAGCTTGAGGGCGATTTTCTCTGCCGCAGAGCCGCTGACACCCGTATCAATTTCGTCAAATATAAGAGTTGATATGTTATCCTTATCGGAAAGAACATTCTTTATTGCAAGCATTATTCTTGAAAGCTCGCCGCCCGAAGCAATTTTTGCAATTGCCTTGGGTTCCTGACCGGGGTTAGCGCTGATAAGGAATTCTATGGCATCGGCACCTCTGGATGTAAGTGCGGTTGCTTTTCTGTCAACAACAAAAGTAACCTTAGGCATATCAAGGAATTCAAGTTCCTCCTTGACCTGCATTTCAAATTCTTTTGCGGCAGTCATACGGCTTTCGGTTAATTGAGCTGAAAGAATTTTTATTTTATCGGAAAGCGCATAGAGCTTTTCTTCAAGCTCCGATATTCTTTCATCCGAAACTTCAATTGCATTTCTCTCTTCAACCGCTTTTTCAAGGCAATCAAGAATATCACTCTCATTTGCGCCGTATTTCATTGATATTCTGTAAAGAAAATCAAGTCTTTCATTGATTTCGGTGAGCCTTTCGGGACTGAAATCAAAGCTGTGTATGAGTTCTCTCACCTGAGAAGAAACATCGGAAAGCTCATAAGTTACGGCACGCATATTCTTTGCGGCATCCTTTGCGCCGTCAAAAAATTTTGAAGCGGTATCAAGCTCATGTGCACAATCCTCCGCACCCGTTAAAAGACCGCTGTCGCTGACAAGTGCCGAATAAGCTTTTTCAAGCGATTTTATAACTCTTCCGCTGTTTTGCAGAAGCTCTTTTTCCTTTGAAAGTTCCTCTCGTTCACCGATACGGATATTTGCATCGGTGATTTCTTTTATCTGAAAATTAAGATAATCAAGCCTTGCCGCTTTTTCATCCCTTGTGTCATAAAGAGAATCAAGTTCCTTTTTAACGGAAACAAGCGCTGTGAAAACCTTTTTATATTCGGTTCTGAGCTCAAGGTTTTCTGCAAGAAGGTCAATAAACCCGCAATGCTTATCGGGCGACAAAAGTGCCTGGCTGTCATGCTGACCGTGAATGTTTATAAGACCCGAGCCGATTTCCTTAAGCGCGGAAACCGTTACGGGACAGCCGTTTATACGGCATGAATTCTTACCCGAAAGGCTCAGTGAACGGCTGAGAACGAGAGTTTTGTCAGGCATTTTTTCAACGCCCATTTCATCAAGAATGTTCTCCGTTTCGGCATTAATATCCGCAAAGGTTGCAAAAACCTTTGCACTTTCCGCACCCGAACGGATAAGCTCCCTTGACGTTCTTTCGCCGAGAACAGCATTGATTGAGTCAATTACAATAGACTTACCCGCACCCGTTTCGCCTGTCATAACATTAAGACCCGAGTCAAATTCAATCTCCGCACTTTCGATTACGGCTATATTTTCGATTTTTAAACCGACTAACATACGCGTTTTCTGTTCCCTTCAATAATCAGCTGAGCAAATCCGCAATTGCATCTTTCATTTTGCAGGCAAGCTCGGGGGTTCTGCAAAGGGCAAAAATTGTGTCATCGCCTGCAAGAGTGCCCACAAGACCGTCCCAGTGCATGGAATCAAGAGCCGCGCACGCAGCCTGAGCCATGCCTGTGTAGCATTTGATGACAAGGGTATTGCCTGCATAATCGGCAGAAATAACGGAGTGGCTGAAAATGCTTCTGTATTTTCCGAGAAGCTCACCCGATTCACCGTTATCAACCGCATAACGGCTTCTTCCCATTTCGTCAACTTTTTTTATCAGGCGCAAATCCTTGATATCTCTTGAAATCGTTGCCTGAGTTGTGTCAAAGCCCTCCTTGCGGAGCATTTCGAGAAGGTCTGTCTGAGTTGAAAGGCAATTTTCTTCGATTAATCTGATTATCGCTTCATGTCTTTTCTTTTTCACTTTTTTCATCCTTTCGCATCAAAGAATCATTATCGTCTCTGAGCTAATTTTTTATATAAGATGTCGATAAAATTATCCGACTTTATTCTGATAAAATCCGCCGTTAACCCTGCTCTTGAAATTTCCGCACGGCATCCGGGGGCAATAACAATCGGTTCTGCACCGTCGTTGGATATGCACAAAGGCAAATCCTCCGCAGAGGTAACGGTTATGACAGCATCGGGTCTGAAAATCAGAGAACGGTCAACAAGAGAATGGGGACAAAGCGGAGTTAAAAGTATGCTTTCAAGCTCGGGATCAACTATCGGTCCGCCTGCAGAAAGAGAATAAGCCGTTGAACCCGTCGGTGTTGAAACAAGAACGCCGTCGCAAAGATAGCTGTTAAACTTTTTGCCGTCAAGAGCAACATCAATCGCCGTCATTCTCTGCTTTTCTTCGTTGGTTATAAGACAGTCGTTGACACAATAACCTTTATCGGTTACAATTCCGTCTTCATCAATAATTTTAGTTTTGAGAAGAAGTCTTTTATCGAGAGTGTAATCACCGTCAATAAGCCTTGAAAGCAGGCTCAGCTCGTTATCCTCAAGACCTGCCATAAAAGCAAGCCTGCCTGCATTAATTCCGAGAATGGGTTTTTGTGCCGTAACAGCAAGTTTTGCGGCATGGATAATTGAGCCGTCACCGCCTATTGCAATCACCGCATCACAAGCCGAAACAGCTTCTTCAATCGGAAGAAATTCCGCACCGGTAAACTCAAAATCATTTTTGTATTCCGTTGAAAAAAAGTATTCTGCACCGAGATTTTTAAGGCTTTCGCATATTCCTGCGGTGACTTTGAACGCTTCGTTTCGGGTCAGATTCGGCATAAGAACAATTCTCATTTTCTTATCCCCTTTTATTTATCAAGATTTTCATGCGAACGCTCAACAAGCTCCTTAACAGAGCCTTCCCAGAGCATTTCGCCGTTTTCGCATTTTTCTATGTACATTAAATATTCTATGTTGCCCTCAGGTCCTTTTATCGGTGAAAAATCAACATTGAGAACCTTAAATCCGTTTTCTGCGGCAAAAGCTGTTATGTTTGCAACAACCTCTTCATGCACGCTTTTATCACGAACAACACCTTTTTTGCCTATATTTTCCTTACCTGCTTCAAACTGGGGCTTTATGAGGCACACGGAATGGCCGCCGTTTTTAAGCAGAGTATGCATAACGGGAAGAATAAGCTTCAGCGATATAAATGAAACGTCAACGCTCGCAAAATCAATCTCATCGGGCACCTGCTCACGGGTAACATATCTGAAATTTGTTCTTTCGAGATTAACCACTCTTTCGTCACAGCGAAGCTTCCATGCAAGCTGACCGTAGCCCACATCAATTGCATAAACTTTCTTTGCACCGTTTGTGAGCATACAGTCTGTGAAGCCGCCGGTTGATGCACCGATATCCATGCAGATACAGTCATTAAGGTCAAGTCCGAAGCTTTTGACAGCTTTATCAAGCTTAAGACCGCCTCTGCTGACAAAGGGATTGACCGCACCTCTGACTTCGATAACATCGGTTTCTTTTATATTCACGCCGCCCTTAAGAGCTTTCTGACCGTTGAGATAAACACTTCCTGCCATAATCATGGCTTTTGCCTTTTCTCTTGTTTCGGCATATCCTCTTTCATAAACGGCAACATCGAGCCGCATTTTTTCACTCATATCTGAACCTCTTTTTCGATTTTCAGTGCCATACCGTCGGCATCCATCGAATATTTTTCCATAAGTCTTGCAACACTTGCGTGCGCAACAAACTCATCGTCAACCGCAGTTACCGAATAACCGCCTTTATATCCTTTTTCAAGAAGAAGTGAAGCAAATTTTTCTGCAACACCGCCCGAACGCATCCCTTCTTCAAAGAAGAATATCTTTTCGCATTCAAGAGCGTTTTCAACCGCACCTGTCGGCATAGGTTTTATTTTATTCAGCTTTATAATCCTGACATCAATGCCTTTTGCACGCAGCTTTTCAACCGCTTCAAGAGCATTGAAATAAAGCCTGCCGTAGGTTACAAGCGCAATTTTTCCGTTACCGATAACCTCAAAATCTCCGCCTGCTTTTATGTCTGTTCCGATTTCGGGCATACTGCCTCTGGGATATCTTATGATTATAAGGTTTTCGTCCTTATAAAATGCATTATAAAGAGCATTGTTTAGCTCCGGATAGGTTGCGGGAGAATAAACGGTTGTGTTGGGTATGCTCTGCACAAGTGCCGCATCAAAAAGTCCCTGATGCGTTTCGCCGTCCTCGCCCACAAAGCCTGCTCTGTCAACGGCAATAATCATTTTCTGTCTCTGAAGCGCACCGTCGTGAATAAGCTGGTCTGCACATCTCTGGAGAAATGTTGAATAAACCGCAAAAACGGGAAGCATACCCGCTGCGGAAAGACCGCTTGCAAATGTTACCGCGTGTTCTTCCGCTATACCGACATCAAAAAATCTGTCGGGATATTTTTTTGAAAATTCTTCAAGACCCGTACCGAGTGCCATTGCAGCCGTGATTGCACAGATTCTTTTATTCTTTGAAGCAAATTCCGAAAGTGCTTTACCGAAACGGGTTGAATAACAGTCGCCGCCGCCGAGAGGTTCACCTGTATTTATATCAAACTTTGAAATTCCGTGGAACTTTTCAGGCGCATTTTCCGCAAAATCGTATCCTCTGCCTTTGAGAGTATTGATATGAATAACAACGGGACGTTCAACCATCTTTGCGCTGTTCATCGCTTCGCAGAGCTTTGAAATGTTGTGTCCGTCAATAGGTCCTATATATTTGAATCCCAAATCCTCAAAAAACGAGCTGGAATAGATAATGTTCTTAATTGTGTTTTTTAATTTAAAAAGATGATTTGAAAGCGATTTTCCGACAACGGGAATTTTGTTGAGTGCCTTTTCCGTACCTGCCTTGAATCTGTAGTATTCGGGCTTTGCTCTGACGGAAGCAAGATATCTCGCCATTGCACCGACGTTTTCGGAAATCGACATTTCGTTATCATTGAGAATAACAATTAGTCTTGTTTTGGTTGAGCCTGCATGGTTGAGTGCTTCATACGCCATACCGTTGCCGAATGAGCCGTCACCGATAACCGCCACGGCATAATTTTTGTTGCCCTTTGCGGCATTTGCTGCGGCAACACCTGCAGCCTGAGAAACGGAAACACCTGCATGACCCTCATAAAAGCTGTCATGCTCGCTCTCATCGGGGCGCACAAAACCCGATATTCCGCCCTCCTTGCGAAGAGTGGAGAATTCGGAATATCTTCCCGTTAAAATCTTATGAGTATAAGCCTGATGACCGACATCCCAGATAATTTTATCATCGGGAGAGCGGAAACTCTTATGAAGAGCAACAGTCAGCTCAACCGTACCGAGATTTGATGCAAGATGACCGCCCGTTGATGCAACGGTATCAATCAGAACTTTGCGTATCTCTGTGCACAGCGTTTCAAGACCCGCACCGTCAAGATTTCTTATATCCGACGGATGCTTTATATTTTCAAGAATTGTTTGATTCATAAATCAGTTTTTTCTGCTCGCAAGCTTATCGGCAAGCTGAGCAAGAAATTCTCCTTCACCACCGAAAATATTTAACGCTTCCTTTGCTTCTGCGGTAAGCTTTTCAGCATATTCAGCCGATTTTTCAAGTCCGAGAAGCGAAACATAGGTTGACTTTTCGTTTTCGCTGTCACTTCCTATAGGCTTTCCGAGTGTTTGTTCGTCGCTTGTAACATCAAGGATATCGTCAACAATCTGGAAAGCAAGTCCGATATTCCCGCTGTAAATTTCAGCGGCTTTTTTTTTCTCATTATCGGCACCTGCGGCTATACATCCCATAACGCAGGACACCCTTATCATTTCACCTGTTTTGAGTCTGTCGGTTTCTTTAACAGCATCAAGCGGCGCGGATTTTCCTTCGTTTGCAAGGTCCATAACCTGACCTGCAATCATACCCGAACAGCCTGCCGCCTTTGCAAGCTCAAGACCTGCCCTTGCTTTTGCTTCGGCACTTACGCCCTCTGCGGCAAGAACCGTCTCAAACGCAAGAGTGAGAAGTGCATCACCTGCAAGAAGCGCATTTGCTTCTCCGAAAACCTTATGACTTGAGGGTTTGCCTCTTCTCACATCATCATCATCCATGCACGGCAAATCATCGTGAATGAGCGAATAGGTGTGAATCATCTCCGCCGCAAGTGAAAACGGAATTGCTTTTTTGAAATCACCGCCGCACACACGGCAGAACTCGAGAGTCAGCATGGGTCTTATGCGCTTACCGCCGTTACTGAGTGAATACGCCATAGCTTTCAGCATTTCGGAAAGACCCGTTGATTCTCTGCCCTCAAACATTTTTTCGGAAACATATTTATCTGCCGCTTCATTGATAAGAGCGACATATTCATTAAATCTATTATTAAATTCCGTCATTGACTCTCACCTGCAGAAAGTTCTGATATTTTAAGCTGAGCAGCATCAAGACTCTTTGAGCATTTCGCCGCAAGAGCCGTACCTTCTTCATAAAGCTTCATCATTTCTTCAAGGGAAAGATTGCCGTTTTCAAGCTTGTCCACAATTTCTTCAAGCCTTGCGACTACTTTTTCATAAGTCATTTTTTCCATATTCAACAGCCCTTTACTTCACATTCAATTTCGCCGTTACTGACCCTGACATTAATCATGTCACCTTTTCTGACATCGGAAACATCCGTTATTATCCTGCCTTCTTTGGTTGCAACGCTGTAGCCTCTTGCAAGAATTTTGAGGGGACTCATCGCATCAAGCTTTGCACAAATGGCAGAAAACTCCTTTGATTTAACCGTAACGCTTTGTTTAACAGCATTTTCCATTGCCATGCTTGCACGGTCACAGCGTACACGGAGATTATCAATATAGTTCTGCGGACTCATTCTCTGCAGAACGGATTTTTTAATTTCAAGTCTTGCACGTTCAACACCGATTTTATCGGAAACTGCAGAATCAAGCCGCCGCTTCATATTACCGAGCATTTCCTTCTGCTGATACATATCGGGCACGGCAAGTTCAGCTGCCGCGGAAGGCGTCGGTGCTCTTAAATCTGCCGCAAAATCGCAGATTGTGAAATCCGTTTCATGACCTACTGCGGAAATAACGGGAATATCGCTTGCCGCAACAGCTCTTGCAACGATTTCTTCGTTGAATGCCCAGAGTTCCTCAATCGAGCCGCCGCCTCTGCCTACAATCAGAACATCCGCAGCTTTTTGTTTGTTGAACTCCTCAATCGCCGCTTTAATCTGCGGTGCGGCATAATCGCCCTGCACGGCAACGGGACACAGTATTAGCTCCGTCATAGGAAATCTTCTTGAAATAACATTGATTATATCTCTAATCGCCGCACCCGTAGGTGATGTTACAACACCGACTCTCTGAGGATATGCGGGTATGGTTTTCTTCTTTTCGGTATCAAAAAGACCTTCTTTTGCAAGCCTTTCTTTAAGCTGTTCAAAAGCATAGCTCAATGCGCCTATTCCGTCGGGCTACATATCGTCAATATAAAGCTGATACTGACCGTCACGCTCAAAAACGGAAACTCTGCCTTTGATGATAACGCTCATTGCGTTTTCGGGCATGAATTTAAGGTGCATATTTGCGGTTTTGAACATGACCGCTTTTATCGACGAAAACTCGTCTTTGATTGTCATATAAAAATGACCGGTTTTATAGTGATTTGTGAAATTGGATATTTCACCCTGAACAAAAACCGTCTGCAGATTTCTGTCCTGTTCAATAATCGACTTAACGTATCTGTTAAGCTGGCTTACGCTCAGAACAACTCCGTCAGGCATTATCCTTCGCTCCTTTCAAAGAAGCAAGATATGCAATACCTGCCGCATTGTCACAAGAAAAATCGGGGTGTGCAAAGCTTGCGTTTTTATATCTGCTTGTGATTTTTTCTCTGATAATTGAATTTGACATAACTCCGCCTGCATAAACAAGAGGCAAATCACCGTATTTCTCAATTGCATAATCCGTCATTTTTTCAACGGTTTTTGCAACAAAATCTATGCAGTAACGGGCAACATTCTCATGTTTCTCACTTGTATCAAGCATTTTTCTGCACTGATTTTCAAGACCCGAAAGACTACAATTTCCGTCTTTGACACAAATTTTGGGATTATATTTCTCCGTACTTTTCAAAGCAAGCTTTTCAAGCTCTTTTCCGCAAGGAAAGGAAATGCCCATCATAACTCCGGCACGGTCAACAGCCTGTCCGCAGTTGAGATCGAGTGTTTCGCCGATTATCCGAATATCGAAAATCCTCTCATTATCCGGAGAAACCAGCAGCATTTCGCTTGTTCCGCCCGAAACATGAAAGGCAATAAATTTTTCTTTAATAAGTTCTGTTTTGTTGCAGGAATACAAAGCAGCGGATATATGACCGGACTGATGCGAGAAACCGTAAACTGGCTTACTCATGGCTGCACCGATGCAATTGGCGGCATTGATGCCGACAAGGAAACAAGGCATGTATGAGCCTTCGGCATCTCTCGGCTTTTCCGAAACACCTATAGCATCAATCTCCGCGCCGTATTCATCAAACAGCTCTTTCATCAAAGGATAAAGTCTTGCAGTATGGTGAAAAACCGCATCACTCTGACGAAGCCCCTTCTCCCCTTCTTTGACGGGTAAAAGGAGCTTTTTCTGATGCATTTCACCGCTGACGCTGTTATAAAGGCAGACAGAGGTTGTGTAGTTGCTTGTGTCGATTCCGAGAGTAAGCATTATTTTTCTTCCTTTGCGATTGTGCTGAGAACGCCGTTTACAAACGAATAATCATCCTTTGATGCATATTTCTTGCAAAGCTCAACAGCTTCGTTAATTGAAACACCGACGGGAATATCGTCATAAAAAAGAATCTCACATATTGCAAGGCGCATAACCGCAAGGGCAACCTTTGAAATTCTGTTCATCTTCCATTTAGCGGAATTCTTTTCAATGGCAGCATCAATCACTTCAAGATTTTCATTGACCTTAACAGCAAGATTTTTTGCAAAATCACTTTCCACAATAATTTCGTTTTCAAGAGCTGTTTCATAAAGCTCCGAAACGCTCATTTCCTCATTGAACGATTTTTCAAAAAGCAGGATAAAAGCCTGTTCTCTCTCTTCACGTCTTGTAAGCATAATATTCCTCCGAGTAGGGTTAACCCCATATTACTCGTTGATTATACCATTAAATGATTAAATATACAACTATATTTTATAAAATATTTATTAATAATTCATTTCGATGATTGTTATGTTGTCAACGGGGAGTCCCGTATGCTTCACGGCAATCTCTTTTATCTTTACAACGGAAACATCGTCAAGCGAACCGTTTTCGACTATAATCTCAGCATTTCCGCTGTTGAGAATAACGAGATTTTCGCATCCCACCTTCGCTGTAATAAGATTTTCCATATCGCTTTCAAGAGTGATTGACTTTGCAAGCTCATCAAGGGTTTTGCTTGCCTTTGATACGGCATCCGAAGAAGAAGAGCTGTCTTTGATTATATCATTGAGAGCCTCTGCGGCTTCATCATGAGCAGTCTGCCTGCGAAGCTTTGCACCTGCAAAGTATTCGGTTGCCTGTGCCTGCGCCGCCGCATCCTCAAGCACGGCATCGGTTGAAATAACATATCGTGCATCTCCCAGATTCGCACCTTCCTGAGCCTGAACTTCGGTTGTTCCCGCCTTGGCATCGGCAGATTCGGTCTGCGGCTTTGTGTAATACCAATTTACAAACACCGCCGCCGCAAGTGCAATCACGAGCGTTGCAAGAAGCAACTGTCTTTTTCTTATAATCATGTATATAACCTCCGTTTATGTATTTTTATGCATTAGTTCATTTTGGTTACACTCACCCTTGCGCTGCTTATATCAAATAAAGCAGTCACAGCCTGAATTATCTGTGCGCAAACCTGTTCCGACCCTCCTCCCTCACATACAACCGCAACTCCTCTCACTCTCGGTTCGGCTCTTCTGACCACTATTCCCTGCTCACCCGAAGAGCCGTCGATTATGACATATTCATCCTTGCGTTCAAAGCTGCTTTTTCCGCTCGGATCGGCATTCTCTCCGAAATCGGAATCATGCAGATATATATCCTCTCCGCCGTTTTCGAGAGTCACCATAACTCTTGTCTCCCCTGCACCTTCAATGCTTGATATTATTGAGATTAACCGTTCTTCAAGCCGTTCGGAATACTCCTGCATATCCGAAACTGCAGTGGTTTCCGTAACCTGACGCGAAGAGGTTTCTTCAGCTTCGGAAAGCTCGCTTGCAAGAAGCAGAATTATCCCCGACACAAGCATCAGAGCAACGATAAGAAGCTTTTTATTCAGTCGGCTTTTTTCGCTTATCTTATTAAATATATTCTTAATAATCCGCGTTATTTTTTCCACACCGAATACCCTTTCTCATTCTGCGGTAACACTAACGGGCACGCCGAGTCTTTCGCTGATTTTATCCGATAATTCTTCTTTATCAAGAAAATCGGTTTTATTGATAACAACATTTATTTTATGTATATTCATACAATTTTTATCATCTACAGATATATCGGATACAATCGATTTGATTTCTGCGCCAAGTTCATCTGCAGTTTCTTTTATTTCGGAATTTACTGTTTCTTTCATCAAATCAATCATATAATTCTGCATTTCCTGTGTATATGAATTATCCGAGAAAACCTCTTCATATTCCGAAAAAACATCGGTAAACAAATCTTGTTCATCAAGCTTTGCAAGCGGTGAACAGATAACCGCAACAACAAATATCCCTACAACGGCACGAACGGTTTTATCCATAGTTCCTCTCGGAACAACAACCGTGGCAAGTGTCCCCGCCGCCGCCGCGGCTATAAGGCACAGCGCCCAATCCTTCAAAATATCCATTTATTCACCCGTTCCTACAAACACAACAATTCCTGCCGATATAATAAAAAGCACCGCACACAAAATCAGAATCGTGTTCAACATGGAAAATATGAACGAAATGCTTTTTATTACTTCCGAGCACTGTCTGCAATCAAGCAAATCACTTATCATACAGGCAATTCTGAGCGCAGCAACCCACAGCGCGAGATTGATTATTACAGGTACGGTCATAACAAAAAACACAACAATTGCATATACTCCGACAGTATTTCTTATAAGCGAAAGACTTCCCGCAACGGAAGTATACGCTTCCCCTATTGCGCCTCCTATAACAGGAATGAAAGTATTTGCCGCAAGCTTTACACCCTTGACCGCCATGCCGTCAACTGTTGACGCAAGAGTATTCTTGATTGAAAGAAACCCCGTAAAAAGACCCGTTGCCGAAGTGAGAAATACTGTTGCCGTCTTTTTCACGGTTTCTGATATCGCCGAAAGACGGAGAGTCGGAAATATCGACCCCGTTATATTGAGCGCACCGCAAATGCCGATAAGAGGCATCACAGTATCTGCCGCAAACGATTCCACGAATTGCGCTGCCGCAAACATCATCCCCTGAGAGGTCAGCGCAGAAGAGGGGTTGCCGCTGACAGTAACAACAGCCGCAAGCACGGGTATAAGTGCTTTTTCAAAAGCCGCACAAGAACCCATAACCGAGGCGGCAGCCTTTACACTCTGCATTGCCGGAGTAAAAATCTCAATAATCAGAAAGCTTCCGCAAATTAGATTGAGAACGGTTTTGCTTTTTTCATCATCAGGGAAGAATCCCGAGCATACACTCACAATCATAACCGCGCCTGCCGATTTAAGCAGACATTTAAAAGGCTCTTTTAAGCCTTCGCTGAACATATCTTTTATAAGCTCCGTAACCGAAGAAAAAGAAATATCAAAAATGCTTTCAAATCCGATATCTTCACAGCCGAGCTTTTTGAGATAATCGCGTGTATCATCGGCAAGATAGTCCGAAAGCTCATCCGCACCGCTTGTTTCAAGCCAGTCTTTTCCGTATTCATCAATATTTGCAAAAGCCGGTATACTGAAAAACAATAATAACATCATAAACAGCAAAAAAGCTGTCACATTTTTTATTTTCATTAAAATCATCCGTTTATAAGTCCCATGGCAATGCGCGCAACTGTTTCAAGCATCGGCATTGCAAGATAAACCGCACCTATTCTGCCTGCCAGTTCAACCGCCGCCGCAATTGCAGAGCATGAATTATCATAGCAAATATCCGCAGCAAACTGCGATATAACAAAAATACCGACAGCCTTGAGAAGTATCGCCGCATTTTCTTTTCCTATTCCCGAAAAACTCATCATATCGCCTGCGCCGTCAAACATCTCAAAAAATCTTCCGCCGACGGAAATAAGTATTACAGCCGCACCGCCGAGTACGGCAAGAGGTGCAATCTCAGGTCTCATGTTTCTCAAAAATGCATAAATAAGAGCCGTGAGTATTCCGAGAAAAGCGATTTTTGCAATATCCATAATTAAAAATCAACTATGGTTTTTACGGTATCAAGAAGCTGTGAGAAATGAGGAATAAGCATCATAAGCACAACAACTATGCCCGCAAGAATCGTAATCATCGCATACTCATCACGTCCTGACCGAACAAGAATAGAATTGAGAATCGCAACCAAAATTCCGACGGATGCGATTTTGATAACAACTGTTATATCCATAAATCACCTCAGACAATAATAATTGCCGCGGATATTCCGAGCATCAGACCAAGCGGAGGAAACAGTTTTTTATATTTCATGCTTTTCTCACGCTGCAATTCAAGCTCACGTGCGACAAGTTCTTTGTAATATGCACAACCTGAAAGCTGACTTTCAAGGTCGGTTGCCCCTATATCCGCACCGAAATCCGCAAGCGAAACGGATATCTCCGAAAGAAGACTGCAAAACTCTGTTTCACACTCTATGCTTTTTCTCCAGGCATCGGGAAACGGTTCACCGAAACAGACTCTTTCAAGGCACGATTTTATAAATCCCAATCCCGAAAGCCCTGCGTTTTCGCAAAGAATCCGAAGCAAATCAGCTACGGGAAGATGTGAATGACGCAGCCTCGACTCCGTTATATTAAGCATCAGCATTATTTCATTTAAAATATCAACCCGTTTTTCCTGAACGGAGGATGCCCATTTCCCTGCAAGAAAAAAACCTGCAATCAAAAATACCGCAGCTGAAATTTTAAGCAATCAACTCACCCGCCCCGAAGATTTTTTCAACAGTTCCCACTTTTTCAGCTGAAAGAAGAACAACCCTGCGGAATTCCCCTGTTTCGAGAAGATTTTTGAGCAGTTGTTTTGATTTAAGCTCATCTTCATTTCGTGCATGTATGCTCAAAGCAAAGCAAACCCCGCTGTTGACTCCCGAAATAACGGCACGGGTTTCCTCATAAGTCGAAATCTCGTCGCAAATAATAATATCCGGAGAAAAAGAACGAAGTCCTATCATTATACCCTCAGCTTTCGGGTAAGAGGTTATCAAATCGCTGTTGATTCCGATATCATTCTGTTCAATTCCCGAAAAAGATGCGCCGATTTCACCTCTTTCGTCACAAATAAATGTTTTTCGGAACAAACCCTCCGCCGAAGAAAGCTGTCTTGCAAGGTCACGCAGAACGGTTGTTTTTCCGCTTGACGGAGGACCTGCAATTATAACGGAACAAAGTCCGTGAGAGAAAAACATTTTTACAACATCATCAGCCGCACCTTTTATTTCTCTTGCAATTCTCAGGTTAACGGCACATATATCGCGCACCGCCGTTATTTTTCCGTTCTCGGTAACCGCCGTGCCTGCAACTCCCGCCCTGTGACCGCCCTTTATCGTTATATATCCACGGTTTATCGCATCGGCAAAGCTGTGAACGGAATATCCGCAAAGGCGTCTGAATATTTCGGAAACCTCGTTTTCATCGGTTTTAAGAACCAAATCGGAATAAATCTGCGTCAGTCTGCCTGACGGTGTCAGAAGCTCTGCGCCTTTATCGGTTATCACCGTAACGGGGCGGCGGTTTCTTATGCGTATTTCCCGTATTCTGTCTTTATCGCTTTTGTCCATCGCAAGGAACAAATCCGAAAGCCTTTTTGAAAGACTGATTGCGGCGGTATCAAAACGTTTTGTATTATCCATCGTTTTTCCTTCTTTCTGTTTGTAAAAGTATATTGCTTCTTGTCCTTGTTTAGAACACCGATTTACAGATTTACAGTTTGTTCACTTGAAATGAAAATAATATTATGTTATATTAAATGTGTATTGAAAAAATTTCTTTCGGAGGAAAAAATTATGACTCGACTTGACAAAAAGCCGTCACTTATAAGACGATTTTTTGCAGGCAACTCCTATTGCTGGCTTTCATGCCTTTGCACAATAGGCGTTATGATGCTTGTTTTTTATTGCTACAACCTTTTCCCGTTCGGTGAAACAACAATTCTCAGAATGGACCTTTATCATCAGTACGGTCCTCTTTTTGCCGAATTCTATGACAGAGTAACGCAGCTCAAGAGCTTCCTTTACTCGTGGCAGACGGGTCTGGGCTCGCCGTTCCTCGGTAACTTCTTCAACTATCTTTCCAGCCCTACCGCAATAATAATGCTTCTTCTCGGCCACGAAAATATGCCCGAAGCGATTGCGGGAATGATAATAACAAAAGCGGCACTCGCGGCAGCAGCATTCACATATTATCTCAAAAAATCGCAGGACAGACATGATTTCACAACCGCCGCATTCGGTGTTCTTTACTCAATGTGCGGATATTTCATCGCATACTACTGGAATGTTATGTGGATTGATGCGATGGTTTATTTCCCCCTTGTAATTCTCGGCATAGAAAATATAATCAACAAACGCAACCCGAGAGTTTACATCCCCTTCCTTGCGCTTACCCTTCTTTCAAGCTATTACATGGGATTCATGACCTGCATTTTCTCGGTCATTTATTTCCTCGTATATTATTTCAGCAAATACGAAGTAAGTTCCCTTCACGTTTCAACTCCTTATACACTTGGAGAAAAAGAAGAAAAAATATATAAATTTAAGGATAAAATTAAGGGCAGTCTTTTCCTCAGAAGCGGATTCACCTTTGCTTTTTCAAGCGTTGCGGCGGCAGGACTTGTTGCGGCCTCGCTCATCCCCACCTTCCTTATTCTGAAAAGCTGTTCGGCAACCTCGGGTACTTTCCCCACAAATTACGAATCATATTACTCAATTTTTGATTTCCTTGCAAACCACCTTGCAAGCGTTGAACCCACAATCCGAAGCAGCGGTGACGATGTTCTTCCCAACATTTTCTGCGGAATAGCAACGGTAATTCTTGTTCCGCTTTATCTGTTCACCAAATCCGTTCCTCTTAAAGAAAAGGTTGCACACGTTGCACTTCTCGGAGTTATCTATTTCAGCTTCAACATCAACATTGTCAACTATATCTGGCACGGCTTCCACTATCCCAACGACCTCCCCTACCGCTGGTCATTCATGTATTCGTTCATTCTTCTTGTTCTTGCTTATAAGGCGTTCACAAGGCTTCACGAATTCAGCGGAAGAGCAATCCTCGGAACGGGAATGGCAGTTCTCGGCTTCATCATCCTCGTTCAGGAACTCGGTTCAAAGAACGTTGAGGAAATAACCGTTCTTATCAGCATCATTTTCACAGTTACCTACTGCCTTGTTTTTGCCCTTATGAAGGACAAGAAATATCAGCAGTCAGCCGTTGCCGTGCTTCTTCTCTGCTGTGTTATCGGTGAAGTTTCATGCGCAAACACAGACCGTTACAGCATGGACCAGCCCAAATCCAATTTTGTAGGCGACTACGCCGATTTCAAGGCTCTCAAAGAAGAGCTTGACACCTATGACGGCGGCGATTTCTACCGTATGGATTTAACCTATAACAGAGCAAGAATGGACCCTGCATGGTACGGTTACAACGGCGTTTCCACATTCTCGTCAATGGCGTATGAGAAGATGTCCAACGTACAGAGCGACCTCGGTCTTTGCGGCAACTACATCAACAGCTACACCTATCATTTGCAGACTCCGATTTATAACATGATGCACTCGCTAAAGTATGTTGTTGACAATGACCCCAACGTTGATGTTGCCGATGATTATTACACGGAGCTTATGACTCAGGGTAAATTCACTGCATACGAAAACAAATACTGCCTTCCCATCGGTTTTGCCGTAAATCACGATGTTACAAACTGGCAGACAGATATCAACAATCCTTTCACCGTACAGAGCGACTGGTTTGAATATTCAACAGGGGTTTCCGATGTTTTCGGAATGATGACAATTGATGAAATCCGTTATTATAACATGGAAGAAATCACCTCGGGTCTTGAAACGGGCGATATTTATTACACCAAATCAGGCGAAGGTTCGGGCGAGCTCACTTTCTTCCTCACAACAGAAGAAGAAAAGCATTGCTACCTTTTCGTTGATTCATATGATTTTGACAACATTACAATCAACAAAAACGGCAGTGAACACACGCAATATACCGATGAGCCTTATATATACGACCTCGGTGTTGTAACACCCGATGATGAAGTTCTTGTTATTATCAGCATTGAAGACAGCGATTACGGCTATATCGACTTCTACCCCTACTACATCAATGAAGATGCTCTGAACGAAGGCTATGAAATTCTCAGCAATCAGAGTCTCAATGTTGATTCATTCGGAGAAACAAAAATCAGCGGTTCCGTTTCGCTTGACAACGATTCTCTTTTCTTCACATCAATACCCTATGATAAGGGCTGGACAGTAAAGATTGACGGCGTTGAGATTGCCGAGGAAGATTATGTTGCCCTGCGCGATGCATATCTCTGCTTCAACATTCCTGCAGGCGAGCACACCGTTGAGCTTTCATTCATGCCTCAAGGACTTCTCCTCGGTGCAGGCGTTTCGGCATTTACCGTGATTGCACTCATTCTCGCTGCAATAATCTTTGCAAAACGCAGAAAGAAAAACGTCAATGAACCTTTCGTTTATATTCCCGCAGAAACTCAAGAAACCGAAACTGCCGAAGGCGAAGCAAACGAAGAACCCGTTAACGTTGATATTGATATTCCCGAAGAAACAACCGATGAAGAAGCGGTTTCCGAAGAAGAAATATCAATCATTGAAGAAGAAATAGAAAAAATCAATTCAGAAGAAACTGCCGAAGAATAAAAAATATTGCCTCTGAAAAACCTGATTGCTTTTCAGAGGCATTTGTTATTTTACCAAGTCTTTATACTGATAACACTTTACATAGTCAACCTTGAACTCCGCGGGCCAGTTTTCTCCGGGCGTAAGTTCAATTCTGCCCGTGCCGTGTCTGTCGGATTCCTGAATTCCGTTGCTGCCTGCAAATTCACAGGACAAAAGAAGATATTCAGGATTCTGCGAAACTCCGCCTTCGGGTGAAAGTCTGCCCGTTTCATAGCCGTTGATATAGAAGATATATTCATTTTCATTCCATTCAACGCCGTAGGTGTTATATTCTTCATAGGGATCATTTTCAAGGAAATATTTGCCGATTGAGTAATTAACAATATCTTCGCCGTAGCCGTCATAAATAACGCCGGTTGTAACGCAGTCATTGCCCCACCAATGGTCTTTATAATAAAAGGATTCATAAACATCTATTTCCGTGCCGTCACGTCCCGAGCCGTCAACATGGGTAACACCGTCATTCATCATCCAGAAGGCACTCCACATACCCGTTGCGGCAGGAAGAATGCATCTCACTTCAAAATAACCATAGCACTGCTCATACTTGCCCTGAGTTGTTATTTCTCCGGTATACCAACCTGCTTTATACTCATCAAAATCAATTTCATCTTTCCACTTTTCGTAATAATCGTTTTCAAGCGGCTCATCAAGATACTGCGCGGTAATTATGAGGTTTCCGTCCTCAACCCTTACCATATCTTCATGCCAGTATCCGCCCTTGCGCTCGGTTACCCACCACGAGGGTCCCCACTTGGTTTCGTCAAGCTTATCACCATCAAATTCATCCTCCCACTTGAGAATAAACTTACTCATATCAATCTTGTTTTCTGAAGGAAGCTTGCCCAGGTCAAGCATAGCAGGAAGCTCGGGATTGATAACAATCAATATTGCAATAAGTATTTTCAAAGCAGCTTTAAGCATAAAAGCACCTCAGTCAAAATGTTATTTCTGATAAATTTTTACATAATCAACTATGAACTCAGTTTTGTATGTTTCCTTATCAAGACTCTCGAGCTTATTTTCATCGGGGATTTCAAGAGATACTATAACATCTTCAAAAACATCGGAAACTCCGTTGCCGAAGGATGAACGGCGCGTTTCAATACCGTTGATATAGAAGATATATTCTTCATCGTTCCATTCAAGACCGTAGGTGTTAAATTTGTTATAGATATCATCACCGTAGAATGCACCGAGTCTTTCGGACTGGAAACCTTCCTGAACACCGTCAACACCGGCGCAGTGAATCGTCTGAATAACCGCATTACTGTCTTTGCTGTCCGAGGTATCAAGCGACTCCATAATGTCGATTTCCGCACCGCCGACACCGCCTTTTGAAACGGAAGCGGTATAGGGTGCATCCGCCTGAATCCAGAAAGCAGACCAGAAGCCGGGGTCTTCGTTAACGATACAGGAAATTTCAAAATAACCTTTGCGGTAACGCTCTTTTAGCTTTATCATGCCCGTATACCAGCCTTCGCCGTATGTACCGTCGGTAAGATATTCGCCTGTTATGGTCATCTTTCCGTCTTTTACGGAAACCTGACTTTCGGCATTGTATCCGCCTCTGCGGGAACCGCTTCCTCTGTATTCCCAGACATCGGTATTAAGGGCATCTCCGTCAAATTCATCTTCAAAAACAACCTTATAGCCTGTCAGGTCAAGCTCCTGACCTCTCGGAGTTGTGGGAGTATCAAAGATAACAAGACCCAAAAGCTCAAGAACAGCAAGAAAAGATGCAACTATCTTCTTCGGAGAAAAAGAAGTGAATATTTCCGACAGATAAACAGGTATCTGCTGAACACCCCACAGCTGTCTGGGAGCAAGCTTCAACACTTCGGTTAAAAAAGTTTCAAACATAAACCTCACCTCAATACATTATTTTAATTAAATTCTACCACCGAAATAAAATACTGTCAATCTTAACGAATCAGCTTCCATTTCTGCTGTCTGATTCTGCAGGGCATATCCTCGCCCTCGTTGTCATAAAAAACGGTGAGGAGTATTCCGCCGTCGAGCTCAATTGTTGTCGGATATCCGAGGTCATCCGTTGCAAGGTTTTCACAAACAGGAATGTCCGTCTGCCATGTTTCACCGCCGTCAAGACTGACCATTGCCATAATTCCGTAAGGCTTTTTACGTCTGCCGTAGACAGAAACAAGTTCCCCCGAAGAAAGCATAATAAGATGAGGAGGCGCTCCGCCCGTTTTATCAAGGAGCATTTCGGGTTCAGACCAGGTTTTTCCGCCGTCATCGGAAATGCTTTGAAAAACGGTGAACAGCGTTTCGTCTCCTCCGTTAAAAAGCTCCGAATTTTCGCCTCTGATATGACAGATAAGTCTGCCGTCCGGAAGTTCAATCATGTGTGGTTCATTAAGAACAACGGTTTTATCCGATGAAGTTATTTTGCCCAGAAGCTCGGTTTCACCGCTTTCCGTATCAAGACAGTGAATCTCAACACCCCTGAAAATATCATCAAATCTTGTTCCCGCCCACAGAACACTTCCGTCTTTCAGCTGAACAGGTCCGTGGGGTGATGTAATCGGAGAACGGTGAATTTTTCCGAAAGTGATACCGCAGTCACGGCTGATACGGAAATTTGCGCCGAGATACTTTTCCTCATCTTCAGCGGTTACGGTATCAAGATAGCTCTGAACATATTTATTATCCTTATTATATTCTCTCTGCATTTCTGCAGAATTATTAAAGGAAGCGAAGATAACTCCGCTTTCACCAAACGCGCAGATACCGGCATCCCTGTCATCAAGAGGGGTATCAATTACGGGCGCAGGCAAAGTATAGGTTTCGCCGCTGTCAAAGCTGTAAGAAATAACCGCCTTGCCGAAAGGACAAACATGTTCCAGTCTGAAACCCGATGCACCGACTGCGATTTTGCCGTCCTGCAAAAGTGCAACCGTAGGCCACGCAAAATAACCATGATGACTAAAGTTGTTGGAAATTATGGTCTTAACATCGCCGATTTTTTCGATTTTCATATTTACTCACCCTTTGATTAATTATTGTTTAAACATTTGTTAATTAATCCGTTTTAGATATACAAATATTATACATTCTGAAAGTAATCTTTTCAATCACAAAGCCAAAAGTATATATAACACAAAAAAGACACCCGGCTATGGGCGGGGTTCGTAAAACAGTTTTCATTTTAAAAGTCTGAAAATTGAATGTTTTCAAGATTCGGCGTGACTTCGGTCACGCCGTTTTCTTTTGCATAAGTTCATTCAGCGGTATAAACCCGATGAAATCGTATTCGATTGAAATACTTTGTTTTCGTTTGCCGCTTGATTTGTCTGCAGCTGAAACATAAATCTTTTTGACAAGTTCCCTTAAAGCATACGGTGTAAGCGGAACTCCGTCAGCATACTTCGATGCAAGCTGAATGAACTGTTCTAAATTTTCTGTCTGTTGTTCCTGTACTTCGATATTTTCCTGTAATGTTACCAAACTTGTTTCAGATCAACTGCAAGATCTTTATTGTAGAAATATCTGCTCTTACCGCTGTGAGCTTCTTGTCGGGAGGTCAGGTAGTCGATAAGAATAGCTGCGATTGTCGGTTCTTTTTCTTCTTTGAGTTCGGAAAGAATTTTCTTGATTTCTTCAATCCATTCTATCAATTCTGCAAGTGCTTTTCGTAAATGTTTTCTAA
>JAFWYP010000036.1 GCA_017517665.1 Clostridia bacterium
AAAAGACAGATTATCAATGTTTTCGGCAGAGAAGCATTTATAATCAGCATTATTTCTGCACCTGTCAGCATTCTGATTTCGTATTTCGGAGTTAAACTGTATGCGGAAATTATGGGCGAAGGCTTCATATTCAAGCCGGAATGGAGCGTTCTGATTATTTCAACCGTTGCAAGTGTTGTGAGTGTTATGATTGCGGCGCTTATACCGCTTTTATCCGCAACAAGAATTAATCCCATGCAGGCAATAAGGAATTCGGAGCTTGGCAGAAAAGTTAAAAATAAAAAAATCAAGTCAAAAAAGGTTTTCAATGCACCGAATCTTATCGCCAAAAGAAGCATCACCTTTTATCGCTCAAGGCAGATTGGCATTATCTTTCTTTTGATTGTTATTTCTGTGTTCCCGTGCATCGGCTTCTGCGTTCTTGGTGAATATTCAGCGGTAAGCCAGAATATGCTCAGCTATCCTGATTATACCTTTGATGATTATAACTATGCCTCTAATGATTACGCCTATTTCCCTGCAGAGCAAACAATGGATGAGGATTTCAGAAATACAATTTATGATTCTGAACATGTAGGAAACGTAAAGGGCACAAAAACCGTTAAAGCAAATTTGCTTATTGATGAATTTGACAAATACACGGAGCTTGTCCACACATATCAGACCCTTGAAACAAGCATAGAATCTGATGTGGCACACGATATTGTTAAGGATACTGAAAGCTTTAAAAAATACGGTGCACGAACCGAGCCTGATGAAGGATATCTTTTTGCAAAAGAAAAAACAAACTGCCCGAACGAGCTTTTGCCGACTGCTGTAAAATCATATGATGAAGCTGATATTGCAAAGCTTGAAAGCAGGCTTATAAGCGGCAAAATTGATATTGATAAGCTCAATTCGGGTGAAGAAATAATTCTTGTTGCATATCCCGAAATCGCCTACACTCTGCATTGGCAAACAACAAAAGGTGAAAGGCACCTTTCATGGGACGGTGTTGAACCGCTTGATAACGGAGATCTTATACAGCAACACACCAACTTTGAAACCGAAATACTGGAAAAGGCAAAGCTTGGATTTGAGGTTGGTGATAAGGTTGATTTCCGCATACTTATAAACGGTGATAAACCCGATGGCCCGAATGATTCTTACAGTGAAAAATATGTTTACGACTTGTTCGGAAAAGATTTTACAATCGGTGCAATAGTCACTCCCCAAAATTACTATTCGGATACAATAATCTTTGCAACAACCCACTCAGGTCTTTCTTCCTTCGGATGCAACGTCAAGTATGATTCATTGTCTGTTGATTTAAAAAAGGAATGCACACAGGAAATTGATGAAGAAATGCAGCTGTTCTTTACGTCAATGACATCGGGCAAATCTGCAGAGTTCCAATCGAATTATGCCGATTTACAGTCGCGCAAATCCGAAATGAAATTCTTGTTAACGGCAATTCTTGCTGTTATCATTCTGTTTTTGTGCATAGGTGCAAGCATTATCAATAATGCCGTAACCGCAAAGATAAGGTCTGACAGACGCGAAATAGGAACTCTGCGTGCGGTCGGTGCATCGGCAAAGGAACTTTCGATGGCATTCGTTCATCAGCTTGTCAGTATGTTTGTGTGGGGATGCAGCATCGGTTTAGCGGCATATATAATCGGATACACAGCATTCAAACACTATTATGTGTTTGTGAAAGGATATCCTTTTGAATTCACCTTTGAAATCTGGCAGTCAATTATAATATGTTTTGTATTATTTGTTTTCTGCTGTATCAATGTTTATGTCAAAATCAAAAAGCAGATGAAATACAGCATTGTTGAAAATATCAGGGAGTTATAATTTCTATGAAAAAATTATTTAGTTTAATAATGTGTTTGCTGTTTTGCTTTGTGCCGATAACAACCGCTTTTGCAGAGGAAATACCCTCACAGCCGAAAGTTATGGTTACGGATTACAAAACCGATGGTGAACTTAAAGCAGGTAACACGGCAAAAATATCAATTACTCTCACCAACAAAAGTAAAACCGATTATGTCAGTAATATGAAACTGACCTTCTCCGATTCAAGCGGAGATATTGTTCCTGTTGGAGTTGCATCGGGTTATGTTGACAGACTTAATGCAAAAAAATCCGTGACTTGGGATATTGATGTCAGGATTTCTGATTCTGCAACCGACGGAAACCACGCAGTTAACATAATGTGCGAATTCGAAAGTGAAGCAGGCAGCGGTTCATCATCTGATGTAATCAATCTCAATGTTGTCGGCAAAAAGGAAATTGAAACCACAACTGCGCCGCAGGACACCTCTCAACCCCGACTTATGGTTACCGAATACACGGTTGAAAACGGAAGTATTATTCCGGGCGAAAGCAGAAAAGTGAACATCACAATCAAAAACACAAGTCCATCAAAGTCGGTAAGCAACATAAAGCTTTCTCTCTCTGATGAAAGCGGTGAGCTCAAAACGGATGGTATGGGCACCGCTTATGTCAAGAGCATTGCTGTAAACGGCACTTATGTCTGGACTGTAGGATTAACTGCTGTTCACACAGCAAAAACGGGCGAACACCCTCTGACACTTTCAATGGAATATGAGGACTCAAATCATTCGGGTTATTCCGCAAGCGATACAATCAGAGTCAACATCAAGCAAAGTGTAATGCTGAAATACGATTCCGCAAGACTGCCTTCAAAATCAATTCAGGGCGAAACCGTAACCGTTAGCATAAATCTTATGAACACAGGCAAAAGCACAATTCATAATGCAATGATAGATATTGACGTCAAAGGTCTTGACAGCGGCGGAACGGTGCTTGTCGGTGAAATTCCGCAGAGCGAAAGCAAAACGGGAAGTGTAAACCTTCGTGTCAGTAACGAAATTCTCGGCAAGGTCGAAGGTACAATCACAATAAGTTATGAAGATGATTTCGGTGAAACATACACCGAAACAGTCGATGTTTCAACCGTTATCGAAGAAAAAGTTGTCACGGCAGATATTGAAGAAGAGGAAGAAAAGAAAAATCCTCTCTGGTGGCTGTTTATGCTTATCGGTGCAATCATCGGAGGCGCACTCGCCTTCGGAATTCCTTATGCAGTCCGTTCAAACAAACAGCGCAAAGAGGATGAAAAAAGATTGTGATTTCTGTTTGTTTATACGCGTTTCTATCTTCTGAAAATTAGATTCATTATGTAATAAAAATGAAACAGAGAAGCCTTACAAACGGTTCGAAATAAGTTATAAGACTTCTCTTGTTTTGTATGTAATGATTTGATGTTTGGAAGCGTTGATATATAAGGGAGTTTTTGCAGATTTTTTGAATCTGAATATAAGATGACCTTAATGGTGAAAAACGTGGTTTATGCATTACACTCCATTTGATAAGGGCATTAATAACGCCGATATAGTGTATTGACAAAAATGTATATGTGTTGTAAAATTAACCTGTCAATTATATTTTATACCAAGCGATTACAGATAAAAGGTGTTGTTTGAATATGAAAACCGCTGCTATATATGCCCGATACAGTTCTCACAAGCAGAGAGAGGAAAGTATTGAAGAGCAGGTTGATGAATGCAGAGAATATGCTCTCCAAAACGATATGAATATCGTTGAAGTATATTCGGATTCTGCTATCAGCGGTAAAACAGAAAACCGTGACGGTTGGCAGAGAATGATGAGTGATGCCAAACTGAAAAAGTTTGAAGTGCTTCTTGTTTATACCATTGACCGAATGGGCAGAGACCGTTATGCGCTTGCGGTTGCAAAGAAAGCATTGAGAGATTGTGGCGTTTCAATAATTCCTATCAAACAACCCGTGATTGATGGACCTGAAAGTATCATTCTTGATTCGCTTATGGAAGGTTTGGCAGAGTATTACAACGCTGACCTTGCAAGAAAAGTTGACAGAGGTATGAGTGATAATGCAAGAAAGTGCCTTGCAAACGGAAGTAAACCGCCGCTTGGTTACGCTGTTGACCCGGTAACAAAAACATATATTATTGATGAGTCAGGAGCAGAAATCGTAAGGCTTATTTTCCAATCGTATCTTGACGGAATGCAGATAAAAGAAATTGTTGCTGAATGCAAAAACCGTTGTTATAAAAATTCTAACGGCAAACCGATTGATAACAATGTTATCAGCAGAATGCTCCGAAATATCAAATATACGGGTGTTTATAAGTGGAAAGACATCGAAGTCCCTGACGGTATGCCGAGAATTATCAGCGATTATTCCTATCATCAGACACAGTTGAAATTGGCACAAAAAGCACACACGAATGCTCACGGCAAAGCAAAAAGAGAATACTTGCTGTCAGATAAAGTGTTCTGTGGCAATTGCGGTGAAGCCTGGATCGGTGAATCGGGATATTCCGCAACCGGTGCATTTTATACATATTACAAATGTCGCAAGGCAAAGGTGAGAAAATGTAAATACAAAGCAATAAGTCAGGAAAAACTTGAAAATCAGGTTTATGAAATGCTGATGTTCAAACTGTTCCCGAACGAAGAATCAATAAGAGCATATGTTGATTTTTATGTTGAGAAGAAATCGAATGACAGTTATGAACAAAAACAGATTGCGCAATATGAAAAACAACTGAAATCGGTACAAAAGAAAATCGACAATATTATGATGGCTGTTATGCAGGGAATAGGAATTGAAACCGCAAAAGATTATCTTGCTCCGCTGGAAGAAGATAAAAAGCAGCTTAACAAGTTAATTGACCAAGCGAAAAACAGTGTTAAGATTTTGGACAAAGAAAGACTTTTTAATATCATTAACAGTTGGCTTGATATTGCTTCACTGATTGCAATGTCAAAACAGCTTGAACCGGACTCTGATGATTATGATACAGATGATAAAAGAGCAAAGCTTTATTATCGACATATGAGGGCAGTTCTCAAAAGTCCTATTTTGCAAAAGGTTTATATTTACTATGGTGATGACGGAAATCCCGATCCGAAAGTTAAAATAGGCATAGATATTTCAAAAGGTTCAGAATCAAGTGACAATGAAAGTGCTCCTTCTGATTCAAACGAAAGAATTACAAATTCGTTCGATTTGGAAAGCGATAGGGTCACCAGATAATCTTCGTAACTTCGGTTGCGGAGATTTTTTCTTTGCAGAGTAAACCTTACGGAATCGTAAGATTCTTTGTGTTGAAAAAGTGGCAGAATACCTTTATAATCTAATGTATGAATCAAGGTAATTCCGAGGGGTGATAAAAATATGAAACAGAGAATACTGATTGTTGAGGATGACATATTTCTCCGTGACGGATTGACGGAGGTTTTGCAGAGCGAAGGATACGAGATTATCAGTTCGGATAACTGTATGAAAGCCCGTGAGCTGATGAAGTTTTTTTCTTTCAATTTAATTATATTTGATGTTATGCTTCCCGACGGCAACGGTCTTGAGCTTTGCGCCGAACTTCGTGCGGCGGGTAATAATGTTCCCGTTCTGTTTCTGACTGCCTGCGACGATGAAATTCAGATTGTGCGCGGTCTTGACGCAGGTGCGGATGATTATGTTACTAAGCCGTTCAAGCTTCGTGAACTTCTTTCAAGAATCCGTGCATTGCTTCGCAGAACATCGGCTGTCACGGTTTACAACAGTGATGATATAACAATCGACACTCTCAATATGTCTGTGCGAAAAAACGGCGAAAATATCTTTGTTACTCCGACGGAATTTCAGATTCTTTCCGTTCTTATCCGCAGTAGCGGAATTATCGTCACCCGTTCACAGCTTCTGCAGAATATCTGGGACAGCGACGGAAACTACATTGATGACAATACTCTTTCTGTTCATATGAGCCGTCTGCGTGACAAAATCGGAAGCGGTCATATAGTTACTGTCAGAGGTATCGGTTACAGATGGGAGGACTCAAAATGATTCCTTTCTTGATTTGCACAATTGCCGTTTTATTTGTTGCAACAACCGTTTTTATCATATTGAACGCAAGAAAAAACAAGCAGATAAACAATCTCAAAGAGAATATCGAAAGCTTTATTGAAGGCGGAGAAAAGACGGAATACAGCACAGCCGACAGTAATTTTGCACGCCTTCAGAATGCTGTTGCCGAGCTTGAAAATTTGTTGATTCTTGAAAAAAACAATTCTGCCTCACAAGCAAAAAGCAATGCTGATTTTGTTGCAGATATTTCACATCAGCTAAAAACTCCGCTTGCAGGACTTCGCCTTTACTGCGAAATGGAGCAGAGCTCAACCCCAACCGCTTACACAGAAAAAGAACTCCAACTGATTGTGAAAATGGAAAGCCTTGTTTTCAATCTTTTAAAGCTTGAGAAAATCAAAAGCGATACCTATGCAATGAATTTCGCAGAACACAGTCTTGACGGAATAATCAGCGAAATTATCGGCAGTTTCAAACCGATGTTTCCGCAAAAAGGATTTGAAATCAACGGCACGGCGGTATTCCGTTTTGACAAAGAATGGATGAGCGAAGCAATCGGAAACATAATTAAAAACGCTTGTGAGCATACAGATGATAACAGCAAAATAACCGTTTCCGTTTCACAAAGCGAAGGCTCGGTCATGCTTGTTATTGAAGATAACGGCGGCGGAGTGCCGAAGGAACAGATTCCGCTTTTGTTCAACCGTTTTTACCGTGCAGATAATGCTTCTCCCGAAAGTGCAGGCATAGGTCTTGCAATTTCAAAGGCGATTTTTGAAAAGCATCACGCAACTGTTACTGCCGAAAACAGTAAAGACGGCTTGAAGATTACTGCGTGTTTTCCGATTATTAATGCCAATATTAAACTATAAAATCCGAGGACACATCTTCGGGTTTTATAGTTTTTTCTTATCTTACGAAACTGTAAGGTTATTGTCATGATTTTGAAAGAATCGGGGTATATACTTTTATTAACAACAATCCATATGTCTGAAATACAACAATATAACGCACATTCGACAATTTTTCTCTTTGACATACGCTTGTATGCCTGCATCGAAGAAATTGCCGACTGCACGCAATCTGTTGTATTTCAGATGCAAAGCAGTTTTGAACGAGAAGATTTTAGCCACGGCAAGGCAAGAATCTGCAGGATTACGAGGATATTCCAAAGATTTTTAACGTAGTTGGGGCGTAAATATTCCGTTCAAAACCATATTGATTGCTGTTGATAAAAGTATGACTCATCAAAGATGCAAAGGAGCGATTTTATGAATATCATCGAATGCGTAGATTTAAGAAAAGAATATTTAAGCGGTGAAAATATTGTTAATGCCGTTGACGGAATAACCGTTGCTTTTGAGCAGGGAGAATTCTGTGCGATAACGGGACCCAGCGGCTCGGGCAAATCAACACTTCTTCATGTTCTGAGCAGCCTTGAAAACCCCACAAGCGGCGACGTTATCTATAACGGCAAAAAGCTTTCGGGTTATAACGATAATCAGCTTTCCGTTCTTCGTCGCAGACGCTTCGGTTTCGTTTTTCAGGCATATAACCTTGTTCAGGAACTG
>JAFWYP010000037.1 GCA_017517665.1 Clostridia bacterium
TACTCAGACTCAGCTTGCCGAGCAGATAGGTGTCAGCGATAAGGCTGTGTCAAAGTGGGAAACGGCAAAGGGTCTGCCCGATATTACGCTGATTGAACCGCTTGCAAAGGCACTCGGAGTTTCGGTTATGGAGCTTAT
Organism: Clostridia bacterium; assembly: GCA_017517665.1. Taxonomy (GTDB): domain Bacteria; phylum Bacillota; class Clostridia; order Oscillospirales; family Acutalibacteraceae; genus CAG-177. The sequence goes on from JAFWYP010000037.1 coordinate 139, forward strand.
GTCGGGTGACACCGTTATCAATAAAAATATTTCGTCAAATATCCTGCGTTCAAAGTTTTATGTCTGCCCCGTATGCGGTAACGTAATCCGCACAACGGGTGACACGGTTATAAGTTGCTGCGGAATAACTCTGCCGCCGCTTGAAGCGGAAGATGTTGACGAAGCGCACGGAATAACCGTTGAAAAGGTTGAAGATGAGCATTTTATAACGGTCAATCACGAAATGACAAAAACTCATTTCATATCGTTTATCGCATATCTTACGTCCGACAGAGTGCAGTTTGTCAAGTTTTATCCCGAAGGCAACGCAGAAACACGCTTACAACTCCGTGGCAGAGGATATCTGTATATTTACTGCAACAAACACGGACTTATGAAAAAGAAAATATAGTCAGGACCTCCGGCTTAGCCGGAGGTCCTGACTCTCAAGGAGATTGTCCTTTGTATTAATTTTTTGATTTCATCTGCGTGAAGATTATATGGCTTATTGCTTTTACGCCTTTGGTGACGTAGTTGAGAAGATTTCCTGAAATGCCCGTCATAACAGGATTTTTCAAGTCTTTCTCATTGATACCGTCTGCAGTTCCTTCTCTTACGGTTATATTGTCTTTCGAGAAAGGCGAAACATCCGAGCTTTCGGGTGCAACGGCAACCGCACCGTCAGCAAAAGCGCATATTTCAGCTTTTTCTTCATCGGAAAGACCGTCTTTTGACAGCGGATAAAGACCGAAAACCGCCGTTTCACAGCTTCCGTTATATGACGGTGCAATGCTTTTTCCCTGCGATGCAACAAGGGTATAAACGTTCAGAATCTGGTCTTTTGCTCTGCTGAAATGGTGACGCTGATTGCCGTAATACGTGCCGAAAGGATTCATTCGCACGGTTTTGTCCTTTTCAAGACGCATCGAACAATGTGCCATTGAGTTGAGCACCTGACGAGCATTTGCAACAATGATACCGCCGTTTTCGTCATAAAGACCCACAAAACCGCCCGTGAGCTGATGGTTGAATGATGCAAGATAATTGTTCTTTTCATCGCATTCAGGGAAGGACTGCGTTCTGAACGATGAAACATCATCCATAAAGTTTCTTTTAATAACGGAAATATCGCCGTCAAGCATCGGGGTTAATTGGAAAGGAGCGGCTTCAATCCACTTCATATCGCTGAATCTGCCGAGTGCCGAATTTTCGGTTGAAATTGAAGTTGTTTCGGCGGTGTAAGGATAATTGACGGTTGTTCTCACAAAAACGGCATCGGAGAAATCTGTTTTGAAGAAATCGTAGGTAAAGCTTCCGCTGTTTATTTCTTCGGGAAGATGGATTTCGCCTTGGATGCGTATTCCGTCGCCTTCGCCTGCAAGATCAAGCTGTGAAACGCTTGTGTTTTCAAAGTTATATCTTTTTTTGTTGTATGTTATGAAAGACTGAAGAAAATCTTTTGTACCGATAACTCTTTCATCGCATTTGACAAATTCTATGCTGCCTTCGGGAGAGAACATAACGGAAAGACGATCTGTTTTAAGAAGATTTCCGAATACCGTTTTTTCTTTTTTGCCGTCAAAGCCGATTTCAAGCTCGTATTTGTCTTGGATTTCGCTGAATTTAATCATCAGAAATACAGAAGAACAATCATCTGCCGTCGGCACGGCTGTAAAGCTTTCAAGACCGTCAGCCTCAACTGTAAGGCAAGAAACATCGGATATTTTTCTTTTTATCTCAAGCTGAACACATTGAATCTTTGATTTGCTTGTGTTATAAACCGTCAGTTTTTCGGGTTTCGGCAATGCGGAAATTTCACTTTTGATAACTTCGTTGCTCAATTCGAGAGCTGTTTTTTCTCTTTGAATATTCAGCACGGGAGTTGCAAGACCGAAATGGGTTGTTGAAAGAAGGAGAATTCTTGAATCAAAGGACGGCGAAAGCTTGTCATCCTCACTGTTGACCTTTGCCATCGCTCTTGCTCTTTCTATTCTTGTCCAGATTTTTCTGTTGAACGGTTTTTCCGCCCACGATGCATAACCCGTGAAGTTGCCGTCTGCGGTGTCATGGGTGAAGCTGATTTCTCCTGCGGAACTGTGATTTTTCAAATATCCGCCCGGAGTATCAAAAACAATATACGGCAGGTCGGCTATTTCTTCAACAAGACCGTGAATGCCGTCTGTGTTTGCGATTTTGCCCGTGAGAGGACCGATGTCAAGAGTTTCCCAGAAAATTGCATCTGCATCCATATTGATGAAAATGAGCAAATCTTTGTTGATTTCTCCGCTTTCCTGCTTTCTGCGCAAATCCTTGACCCACGCACGCAGACAGCCTGCATCGCAGACGTCGGAGTTGCTGTAAGTCGGGATAACGGTAAGGCTTTCGCCTTTGTATGAATATGTTACGGGATTGAAAGCGATTTCATCGGGAAGCTTCGGAATGATTGTTCTGAACGCATCAAACGGCACACAGCTGTAATAAAGGCAAAGAGCTTTTACACCAAGCTTGTTATATAATGTAACCTGCGACGGGGTGAACATAACCTCCTGGGGGCGAACTATTTTTTCGCATTCGCCGAAGATATCCTCAAGACCGCTACCGTGCTTGTTGGTGACGGCAAGATTTATGCTTTCGCAGAATTCATCCTCCGTCATTGCGGAAAGGGCACCGTTATTGAAGCCCATGATAATATTTTCATCGCCGTATTTTTCAACACGCTCTTTCATTTTTTCAATGATATCGGGAGCGTATTCGGGCAGAATTTTCTGAAGCGAAAAGAAATTTTCCGTGTCCCACGTGCCCTTGACAGGGATACCTTTTTTATTGAATTCGGTCAGAACATCCAGAATTTTTCTGATGATTCTTATATCCGAGCCAAAGCCGAGATTATCGTTTGTGTCTCCTCTGTAAGAATGATAGCAGTTAACGTGAAAACCGTAGGCAACATGAATTTTGTTTTCGGTCATTGTTTTCTCTCCCCACCAACATGATATCGTCATTCTACCATAACTTTCTGTGTAAAACAATCATTTAATGTTGTTTTTCAGAAATAAGTGTGTTACACTTGAAACAGATTAATGTGCGGAGTGATAATATGCTCATCGGTTTCACCTCAACTTCGTTTCGTCAGATAAAAAGCATTGAAAAAATCGTAAAAATTGCCTCTCAGGCAGGTGCGGATTGCATTGAATGGGGCGGAGATATTCACGTCAAAGATTTACCCTCTGCCAAAAAGGCAAAAAAGCTTTGTGACGATGCAGGAATAAAAATATGTTCATACGGCAGTTATTACCGTGTCGGAAGCAAAAACGCCGATAAATGGCGTGAAATCTGTGAGATTGCAAGTGCATTGGGCGCGGAATCAGTGCGTGTCTGGCTCGGCACCAAAGGCAGCGAAAAAACAGAGGCGGAAACATATGAATCCCTTGTTGAAGATGCGAAATCAATCTGCTCGGTTGCAAAAAAATATAATCTTGCCGTTTGCCCCGAATGCCACGGTAACACATTCAATAACAATACCGATGCGTTTCTGAAAATCCGCAATGACATCGGATGCGATAATTTCAAAACATATTTTCAGTCAAGATACAAACGCCTCGGATATGACCTTGACCGCATTGAACGCACAATGTCTTATATCGAAAGCATACACATTTCATATTCCGAGCAATCAAGAGAACAATTTCCGAAAAGCAATCCTGATTACATAAACAAATTGCTTGATAAAATCATTTCTTTGAACTTTGACGGCAATCTGCTGGTTGAATATACTTATTTGTTCAGCTATGCAGGCATTCCGTCTGCAATGATAAAAGATATCACAAAACTCAAATCGAAAATAAAAAACTAAATATGAGGTGATATTATGAATAAACTCAGACAAATTATCAATTCTTATCGTAACGACGGTACCGACCCCAGAAAAAACGATGCATGGAGAGTGCTTTTGTTCTCGCTCAACTATGCAGGCGGAGCCGCTATCACGATAATGATGGGTAAATGGTCTTATTATACCCAGAACGTTCTGCAGCTCGGCATAATGTTTGCATCAATCCATCTTCCCATCCGCATTCTTGATGCCGTAACAGACCCGCTTATTGCAAACCTTTTTGACAAATATAATAAGCCGGGCAAATTCAGGCTGTTTATGATAGTCGGTGCGCTGATGTCGTTAGTTCCTGCGCTGGTTATTTTCTTCTATCCCGTCAATCCCGATATACCGCTGATTGCTTCGTTTGTAATTCTCGGCATATGCTATGCGATAATCATTGTCGGTAACACAATTCTTATGACCGCAACAAGAGCGGGTCAGGCAATTATAACTCAAGACCCCAAGCAAAGACCTCTCTATGCTCTCGGTCAGACTGTTTCGGATGCCCTTGTTTCTGCATTTGTTTCAATAGTTGTAACCAGCAATCTTATCGGCAGTATGCAGGAGCCTTTTGTGTGGCGGATTTCAATTATCGTTATGTCAATCGTATCAATTCTGTTTGTTCTCGGTGCCGCAAAGGCTATCAGCAACAGAGATAATCCGATTTATTATTCGATGCAATCAAAGAAAAGCGAAACAAAGATTACCGAATTCTTCAGCCTCATAAAGAGGAGTAAGCCTTTACGCAGCCTTCTCTGGGCAACATGTTCGGATTCAATCGCCAAATCCGTAAGAGCAAGCCTTTCCATTTATCTTTTTGCAAATATCATTATGAACAGAGGCCTTACATCGGCTTTTGATATTCTCAACGGCGTTGTTCTCGGTGCACCCGTCCTTCTTATCGGTATGTATTTCGCATCGAAAAAAGGCTCGGCGGTTGTTTATCACAGAGTTTCACTTGTTCAGACTCTTGTTTCCGCTTCTGGATTCTTTATCACCATGTTTCTTCTTCCCGCAGACCCAGAGCATACATACACAGGTATAACCTTCTCTGTTATAATGGTTATTCTCATTTTCGGTTTCTATATGAGTACACTCGGCATATCAACCAACCTCGAAAATGCGATGGTTGGCGACCTTACAGATTATGAGTATCTCCAGAGCGGAAAATTCCTTCCCGGCACAATCGGTGCTGCGCTTACGTTTGTCAACAAAATCGCATCAAGCGGTGTCGGATTGATAACAATGGCAATTATGGCATTCTGCGGATTCAGCGGAAGCGGCGAAGCGGCGGTTGTTCCCGAAAATGTTTTTGTTAACTACAGATTCTATTACTGCGTTCTTCTTTCTGTGTTTATTCTTCCTGCGCTCGGTCATCTCATAACCTATATTTCAATGAGAAAATATCCTCTTACTGACGATGTTATGCAGGAGGTTTCAATGAAAATTGCTGCAGAAAGAGGACTCCTTGATGAAGAAGGAACAACGGAGGACGTATAATGATTATTCTTTATATTTTCCTTGCGTTGCTCGGGTTTGTTATAGTTTTAACGGTCATCGAAGTTCTTGTGCTTGTTTCTCAGAAACCTGCGCAAGAATTGCCTGATGACAAGGATTTTGATTATTATTCAGCCGATGTTAACGGCAAGAAGTTTGAAGATTTGTATCTGTATCTCTCGGGAGAAAAGGCGGAGCATTCATTCAGCGAAGATGAAATATACACTATGCTTTTCAAACAGTCAGAGTATATGGGCAGACGCTTTGACTGCTCGGATTTCAGAGCACAGATGCTCTTTAAAATCTACAAAGACTGCGGAGATAAGCTTAACGAAAAATGCAGAAACCTTATCAGAAACACCTTTCTTGACTTCAAATATTTTATGGATGAACCCGGCGATGACAGCATGTGCTACTGGTCAGAAAATCATCAGCTTTTGTTTGCGGTTGCCGAATACCTTGCAGGCCAGGAATGGCCCGATGAGATTTTCAGAAACAGCTCAATGACAGGCTCGGAACATATGGAAAAGGCAAAAATCCGCATTGATGCCTGGATGGAACAGCGATTCAATTTCGGTTTTTCCGAATATCTGAGCAACAACTATATTGCCGAGGATATTTCGCCCATGGCAAACTACATTGCCTATTCAACGGATGAAAAATCCGTTGAGCAAATGAAGATAATAATGGATATCCTCTGGCTTGATGTTGCTCTCAACAGCGTCAACAACCGATTTGTTGCAACAAGCTCAAGAATGTACGGCAACAACAAAGCAGGCAATTTTTACGGCAACAGCATACAGGCGGCAATGAATATTCTCTGGGGAAAAGATGATGAGAAAGTAATATTGAGCAATCCTCATCTTTCAGATTCAGAAAAATCACTGATAAAAGTATCTCTTGAAAAAGAGCCTAACCACATTGTTCTTTGCTTTAATGACATAGTCAAAAAAGGCATTTATGTTCTTCCGCAGGCGATAAAGGATATCGCTCTCTCAAAAGAAAGTTTTGTTTCAAAAATGGGTTGCGGACTCTCTCCTGCCGATATGAAAAGCGAAGGTCTTATCGGTCAGCAGCCTCACCAGATTATGGCACAGCTCGGTGCAGAAACTTTCACTAATCCTGAGGTAATTGAGAACACGCTCAAATATATCAAGAACAATAAAATGTACCGCAATTCGTTTATCGGTTATTTCAAGTTTCTCAATCTCACCGTATTCAAACCGATTAACTGGAGTAAATTTGCCGCAAAAGTCAATATAATGCCCCACGGAATCGCAACGGGCAGAGGCAATGTTTATACATACCGTACTGCGCTTTATTCCATGTCAACCTCGGTTTGCAAGGATGTTGATATGTGCGGTGCGCAGGACCATGAATGGAGCGCAAACATCAGCGAAACCCCTGCGCTTTTCACAACTCATCCTGCAGGAAACGGCAACGGAAGATACGGAGCATCTCCCGGTTACTGGATAGGCAACGGCAGACGTCCCATGAGCGTTCAGAATGAGAACGTGAATATAACAATCTATAAACTACCTTCAAAAAAGCGTCTTGGTGAAACAGGCATTGCGGATATGACCCATGCCTTTATGCCCAAAGATTTTTATGATAAGTTTGAGCTTGACGGCAACACCGTTTTCGCAAGCAAAAACGGCATTTTTGTCGCTCTGATTTCAAACGGAGAGCTTAAATTCAAGCCGTTTGATGCCGATTCCGCAAACGGAGTTCATAAGGGCAAGAACTTCCCCGATGAATTCAAACTGAAAGGCGAGTTCGATTTGTGCAGATTCGGCGGTGATTATCATATTTATATCACCGAGCTTTCGGATGCAGAAAAAGAAACCTTTGCCGAATTCAAAGCAAGAATAAAGAAAAATTTCGTCAATTTCTGTGATAACGGAAAAGTTGAGTACGAAACTGAGTCAGGCACATTATCAGTTTCATATGACGGCGAGTTCAATGTGGACGGCAATCCTGCCGAAAAAGAGTTTGACCGTTACGACAGTAAATTCTGCAAAGCAAAACGCAAGCCCGATTCCATAACCGTTGACAGCAGTAAAAACCGTCTGGTTCTGGATTTTAAAAATGCAAAACGGTATTCGCAAAACATTTTTAATTGAACAATCAGAAAACAAACAAAATCAAAAAACCGCCGAGAGAATTTCCCTTGGCGGTTAATTTTATATGTTATGTATTATGTCCAACTGTTATTTGTTGTGGTTTGATCTTATGTCCTCGAGCTCTTCAAGGATTTTTGCGTGCTGTTTTTCGTCAAGTGAATAGCCGTGGATGGGCAGCGCCTGAAGAACACAGCCGACTGCAGGAACAAAGGTGATAAGAACAAGCATTGCCGATGTGATTTCGGGATATGCCGCTGCAAAATCGAGCGTGTAATCAAGACCTTGTGCGGAAGCGTTTGCGATATTCTCGGTAAGAGTGTTGATCGTTTCCGTGTAATTAACCATTGAGAAAATAAGGTTGGTTACGATTGCGGTAATTGCTGCAGTAAGCTTTGACGTAAAATTAAGACCCGAGAAGAAAACACCATCGTTTCTTTTACCTGTTTTATGCTCCATATAGTCAACGCTGTCGGCTATCATTGTTGTATTGTAAACAGTTGAGAAGCCTGTGAGGAAGCCTGCAATGAAGAGCATAACCATAAGGAACAGAATATGCTGATAGCCGACGAAGAAAATGAGTATGTAAGGCACGGTATTGAGATATGAAGTTACAAGATAAACCCTTTTCTTGCCGAATTTTTTTGCAACCGACGTGCTGATATTCATGGCAATTATCATACCGATAAGGAAAGCGCCGCCCATTTTTATGAGCCAGAGAGTTTCGTCGCCGCCGTTACCAAGCACCCATTTACAGAAATATATACCCGCAGTCATAAGAATTGTTTTGGTACAGCCAAGGATGTTTGATGCCAGGGCACGGATGAAAAGCTTGTTTTCCCACATAAGCTTAAGGTTTTCTTTAAGTCCCGTATCCTTTTCTTTGGGAGCCTGGGTGATTCTTTCGCGGATAAACGCAAAGGGAAGGCGGAACAGAATGCCGCCAAACATAGCAATGGCAATAACTGCAAGAAGGTAACCCTGAGGCTCTGAAAAATATGCAAGGTCCGAATTGGCTTTGCCTGTGTTGGCAAACAAGCCAAGGTCAATTGCACCGAGTGCATCTTTAATCGGATAAAAACCTACGATTACAATACTGCCAACGCTCGAAATTGTTCTTGCGGCAGAGATAAGTTTAGCACGTTTTTGCTCATCGGGAGTCATAAGAGATGTAACGCCCCAGAGCGGAATATCGCCGAGGGTATAAAGAGTTTCCCAGAGCAGGAAGCTGATTACAACATAAGCAATTTTAACGCCCATGGGAAGGCTGTTGATGGGCATAAACATAAGAATTGTTGTGATTGCTATGGGGATGGGAACAAATTTCAGATAAGGTCTGCACTTGCCCCAACGGGTGTGAGTTTTGTCAACAACGGTACCCATAATTATATCGTTGATTCCGTCCCAGACTCTTGAAATACCCATAATCGCACTTACGGCTATTGTGGGAATAATAAGAATATCGGTATAGAACACCTGAAGCACGGAGCCGATGATGGCGTAAATTACGTTTTGGCCGAACATACCCGCAAGGTAAACGTTGCGTTCTTTGTTGGAATAATCGCCGATGTCTTTTGTGGCATTCGGGAAAGACCAACAAAACAGTTCTTTCATTTTATTTTTCATTCTTTACACCCCAAACTTTTTTGATAATTTGATAATATCATACATAATGACAATATTCAAGATTATTATTTGCAATCGGAATTATTATATGTTAATATAAAAGCATATTGGGAAAGGAAAGGCACCTTTAATGCCGTGAATGATTATGGGAAAGAAAAAACATGTTCACACCATAGCAACTGCTCATCTTGACACCGTCTGGAATTGGGACTTTGAAAGAACGGTTAAGAATTATATTCCTCAGACTCTTAACTGGAATTTTCATCTTTTCAAAAAACTTCCCGAATATGTGTTTAACTTTGAGGGCGCATACAGATATGAGCTTATGGAAGAATATTATCCCGAGCAGTTTGAAAAACTCAGGGAATACGTTGCAAAAGGTAATTGGTATCCTTGCGGTGCAGGCTGGGAAAACGGCGATGTGAACGTCCCCTCACCCGAAGCTCTTTTCAGGAACTTTCTTCTCGGCAATGAATATTTCAACGAAAAATTCGGTATAAGAAGCCGTGACGTGTTCCTGCCCGACTGCTTCGGTTTCGGCTATGCCTTACCTTCAATTGCAAGGCACTCGAATCTTTACGGTTTCACAACCCAGAAGCTCAGCTGGGGAAGCGCTTACGGTCAGCCTTTTGATATCGGCAAATGGTACGGACCCGACGGCAAATATATTATTGCAAGCATTAAAATGCACAACTATGTTGCCGTTCTTGATAATCTCCGCAAAAACAAGGCAATCAAGGAAAAACTTGCGGAAAATGAAGCACACGGTATGAACTTCACCGAAATCTTCCACGGCATCGGTGACAGAGGCGGCGGACCTCTGCCCGTTTCTATCAGAAACCTGCGCAAAAATATGAAGAAGAACGGCAAGTCTGATATTGTTGTTCATTCCTCACCGTCTGACAAGGTTTTTAAGCAGATAATGACAGAAATGACCGAAGCAGACCGCGATAAACTGCCTTCATGGAACAATGAATTTCTTCTGACCGACCACGGCACTGCGGGTTATACCGCAAGGGCAATCAGCAAGCGCTGGAACAAACGCAGCGAAGAGCTTGCCGATATGGCAGAAAGAGCCGCTGTAACCGCAGATTGGCTCGGTACCGCAAAATATCCGCAGAAAGAATTGAATAACTCATGGAAAAGAATTATTAACCATCAGTTCCACGATGATTTGCCCGGCACATCCGTTCAGAGAGCATATCTTCGCTCGTGGAATGACTATGGTCTTTCGCTCAATCAGCTGGCTCACGAATACGAAAAAAGTGTTTCGGCTGTTGCTTCAATGCTCGACACCTCGTTCTGCAAAGGAATTCCCGTGGTAGTCAACAATCCTATGGAATTCGGAAGAAAGAGCTGCGTCACAGCAACTCTACGGTGAATTCAATCAGATTTCTGTTCACGATTATGACGGAAATGAAGTTCCGTCACAGATTTCAGCAATCAGCAACGGCAAAACGGCAATTGCTTTTGTTGCCGATATGCCGCCGCATTCATACTGCGTTTTTGATGTTAACGTTAACGAAATACCCTCTGCAATCAAAACAGAACTCAAAGTTTCCGAAAAATCTCTTGAAAATGAGCGATATACGGTTACTCTCAATGTAAACGGCGATATCGGCTCAATATATGATAAAGAAATCGGCAAAGAGCTGCTCAAAGAGCCTATTGTTCTCGGTATTTTTGATAATTATGCGGGCGGCTGGTTTTATCCTGCATGGGAAATCAGATATAAGCAATCAATAAGAAACCATAACAGAATCGCAAAGCTTGTTAAATCAAGAGTAATCGAAGAAGGGCCTGCAAAATGCACCATTCAGGTTGTTCAGCAATGTGACGATTCCGTTTTCACAAATAACATTTCACTGTCGGCAGGCTCCGATATGGTTGAAGTGCAGTGTGAATTTGAATGGAACAGTCAGAGAACCCTTTGCAAAAATGTTTTCAGCTTTACTTGCTCAAATGATGAGGCAACCTTTGATTTGGGCCTCGGAGCAATAAAACGAGAAAATGCAAAGCCCGAAGTTTATGAAGTTCCTGCACAGAAATGGGTTGACTTAACCGATAAAAGCGAAGAATTCGGCGTTTCCGTTTTAAGCGACTGCAAATACGGCTGGGATAAATTTGCGGACAACACGTTGAGAATGACCGTTATTCTCACTCCTCTCAACAACTCAAGACCCGCTTCCGTACAGAGTATGATGGATCTCGGTCTTAACCGTTACGGTTATGCAATCTGCGCTCACAAGGGCGATGACATAACAAGAGTGCAGGCGGCTGCCCGTGAATTCAGCTCACCGATGGCGGCTTTTGTTACCGATAAGCATACGGGCTCTCTCGGCGCTTGTTACAGCTTTGCGAATATTTCCGATAACGAGGTTATCATCCGTGCAATCAAGAAAGCTGAAAACACGGATGAACTTGTTGTAAGAGTTAACGAAGGCTGCAACAAAGCTCACAAAAATGTAAGATTAACGCTTGGCAACGGCATTGTTTCTGCCCGTGAAATTTACGCTTCCGAAGAACATATCGGTGACGCGACAGTAAAAGACGGCTCGCTTTTATTTGATATTAATCCTTATGAGGTAAAAAGCTATGCTTTAACTCTCGCACCTTTTGACAAAAAAGCAAAACTCGTTCCTTGCTTATCTGTTGAACTTCCGCTTAATGCCAGAGCTTTTTCTTCAAATCAGTCGCGTTCGGGCAACGGTATTTACAACAAGAATTACACAATTCCCGAAGAACTTGTTCCCGATGTTATCACAAGCGGCGGCGTTGATTTTGCCATAACCAAAGGCAAATATGATTCTCTGCTTGCCGACGGACAGACACTCACTCTTGACGGTGGATACAACAAGCTTGTTATTCTTTGCTCAAGTCTTGACGGTGACAGAGAATACACATTCGACGTTGACGGTAAACCCGTTAAAATCAAGGTCAGCGACATTGAGGAAAGACCCTTCGCCTGGGATTTGTACGGCATGAAGCGTACGGCAAAAATCAAGACCGACGTTCTGGGCTGGGAATGCACTCACACCCATTCTGCAAAAGGCGATGATTATGCACATCAGCTCTTCTTCTTTAAATATGAAATAGAAACCAACGGTGCAAAATCAATCACGCTGCCTTGCAACAAGAATCTGTTTATCCTTGCCGCAACACAAATCAAAACCGATTTCGAATGCAAATGCGTTACATCTCTTTACGATACGGTTGAGCCGAGAGAATTCAGCTTCAGGCTTAAAACTCTGAAATCAAAGCTTAACTATATTTACAGAAAAGCTATCGCTTATGTTTGGAGAATCGATGATATCGGCAGAATTATTTATCTTCATTACAGACCGTAAGAATAGCTGTACGGAAAAATGAAACCCGTTCACAAATCAAGTGGAATATTGTTGAAATCAGATGCGGTTTAAGGATTACCTGAAATCCGGGCACAGAAAATCATTTGATAATGAGCAATAGTAAAAAACCGACGTCAACTTTCTTTATGTACTCCAAGCCTGAGTCCGCATTATAAATTTCAAATATGTTTTCCATAAAAATTATTTAAAAACAGAGCCGTCCGACACATTAACGTATCGGACGGTGAATTTTTATTTATGCCGAAAAAGTGCAATATATTTTCGAAGGTGTAAATAATAATATAAAAATCTGCAAAAGAAATCGGTTATGCGATATGTTCAACTGCCGTCAGGCTTTAAATCCCACCGTTTTTCAAGCTCAAGCATTGCTGCGCAACAGGAATCAAACTGTGTCAATGTTGTCTGTAACGGGTCAATTTTTTGGATCGATATGGTTAATTTATTAGTATATGTTTTCAAACACAAAATATTCACGAAACTACTTAACCTTTTAAATCCAGTTTCTGTTTTAACAAAAAAGAAACCGTCTTTCGACGATTTCTTTAGATTGATATTAAGTCTGTTTAAGATTTGCCGGCGTATATTATATGATAAACGATATAAAAAACACTGGCGCGACACTTTAAAGTTAAACTCATTTTTAATCAACTTTTTTTCCGATTTTGGCGACAAATCTTTTGAACTTGCCTCTTTCAAGTGCAAGGTAAACACTTTTTATTGGTGGACAAATTGTGAAAAGCACGCCCGAAAGAGTGAAAAGGAAGCTGGGATTGACGCTCTTTTTACCCTTTTCGATACCCTTGACCATCTTCTTTGCAACCGTTTTCGGGCTCTGCACAGGGAACGGTCTTTCAAACTCAACCTCATTTGCGGTTGCGAAGAAGTTTGTGTCTGTTGCGATGGGATAAAGGCAGGTGAGTTTCACATTCTTCGGCATTTCAAAACGGATTCCCTGCTGGAAACCCTCCATTGCAAATTTTGATGCGGAATATGTAGTAAATCCGGGCATTGCCATTTTGCCGATTGCCGAAACGGTTATGCAGAAATGTCCCTTTCTGCCGTTGAGATGACGCACGAATTTCTGATATGAATATATGGGAGAATAAACATTGGTTTCAAACATTCTTGCCGTTCTGTCCCAATCGGTGTAATCCATCAGTTCATAGTAGGGATAACCTGCGTTGGCATAAAAAATATCAATCTTGCCGAAAAGCTTCTTCGCCTTGTTGAATATCAGGTCAACATTTTCCTGCGATGAAACGTCACAGACAAACGGAGTAACGTTATCGGAAAATTTATCCATATTGTTGCAGTTAATATCAACGGCAAGTATTTTATTGGATTCTTCAGCCGCAAGGATTTTGAGAACTTCAAGACCTATACCGCTGTCTGCACCCGTAAGAACGATTTTTTTATTTTTAATCATAATATCTCTCCTTGTCAGAGTATATATCTATGATATTCTATATTCATCTCTGTGTCAATAAAACGGTTGCGTTTTCTGAACAAAAATGATAGAATTTGGTCGAAAGGAATGATATGCTATGAAATATCCGACTCTTTTTTCTCCCATAAAAATCGGAAGCATTGAAATAAAAAACAGAATATGTATGGCACCCATGCTTATGGACTTCGGTCAGTTTGACGGACGCACAACAGAGCAACTTATGGATTACTATGAAGAAAGAGCCAAAGGCGGTACGGGTCTTATCATAACCGAAATCACAAGAGTCAACGATGTCACCGGCGGTGCGGCTTTTGCACAGCTCGGTATGAGTCACGATTATCAGATTGAGGGTATGACGGAGTTTGCAAAACGCATCCATTCCCACGGCTCAAAGCTTTTTGTTCAGCTTCATCATCCCGGCAGACAGAATATGGGTCTGCTTATCGGAACTCTTCCGCTGAGTATTGCGTGCGATAAAGCGATGCCGTTTTTCAAAGATATGCTCTATAAGGTTGTGCCGGCAGGTAAACTCCTTATGAAGCATCACATCGTTCCGAGAGTTGTTGCACCCTCAAAGTGCGAAAACAGTTATTTCTCCGACGGCAACAACAGAGCACTCACCAAAAAAGAAATCAAGAACCTTATAAATGACTTTATCGATGCTGCAGTCAGAGTCAAAAAATCGGGTTGTGACGGCGTACAGCTTCATGCATCCCACGGATACCTGCTTCAGCAGTTTTTATCGCCCAACACCAACAAACGTACCGATGAATACGGCGGCAGTCTCGAAAACCGAATGAGATTTATTCTTGAAATCATTGCAGGTATCAGAGAAAAATGCGGCGCTGATTTCCCGATTATTGTCCGTCTCACAGTTGACGAATGCTACTCGATGATTGGCAAAAAAGATAAGGGATACGACCTCAACGAAGGCGTTGAAATAGCAAAAAGGCTTGAAAAAGCAGGTGTTGACGCTATTGACGTTTCCTCTGCGTCTTATGACACCTTTAATTATTGGCTTGAGCCGACATCGTTCGAATGCGGCTGGAGAAAATATATGGCTCAGGCGGTAAAGAATGCCGTCAGCATTCCGGTTATTGCGGCAAATCTTATCAGAAGTCCCGAGCAGGCTGAAAGCCAACTCAATGAGGGTGTTCAGGATATTATTTCGCTGGGCAGACCACATATTGCCGACCCCTATTGGGCAAAGAAAGCGGAAAGCGGACACGCAGAGGATATCAAGCGTTGTATCTGCTGCCTTTACTGCATCGAGAGTATGCAGAATAATGCCTACATAGGCGACCACGGCTATTGCGCAGTCAATCCCTTTGTGGGAAGCGAAAAATATGAGCTGAAAAATGACGGAAACGGCAGGAAGATTCTTGTTGTCGGTTCTGGTCCCGCAGGACTCACCGCCGCAGAGCTTCTTGCAAAAAGAGGTTTTGCCGTTACTGTTGCAGAAAAGAGCGATAAGTTCGGCGGTCAGGTTGATCTCGCAGTAAAACCGCCTCATAAAGATAAGCTTTTGTGGTGTATAGAAGATTTGCATACAAGCTGTCAGAAACTCGGCGTTGAATTTCTGATGAATACGGAAGTTACCAAAGTATTTGTTGAAAACGCAAAGCCTTTCGCCGTTATCTGTGCAACGGGTGCATATGCTTCAAGACCGAAATTTATTGACGGCTATGACCGTGAAAATGTTTATACAACAACCGATATTCTCGATGGAAGCGTTGTGCTTGAAAACAAAAAAGTTGCCGTTATCGGCAGTGGTATGACGGGACTTGAAACCGCAGAATTGCTCACCGAAACCGGCAACAAAGTGACCATTGTTGAAATGGCTGACGAAATCGCGCCCGGCATATGGCATCAGCACATAAACGATATAATGCCCCGACTTAAAAATAAGAAAACCGAATTTCTCACCTCAAAAAAACTCACCGCAATCAAGGGAAAATCAATTGTTATTGAGGATAAAAAGGGAAATAAATCGGAAGTTGCAACAGACTATGTCGTTCTTTCTCTCGGTGCAAAGAGTGAGAATGCTCTTTATAACGAGCTTAATAATGCAGGAATAAATACATACCTCATCGGTGACGCCGAAAAAGTCGGCAGAATCGCCGATGCAACGAGAAGCGCATTTGAATGCGTGAAGAAGATTTAATTACATATACAAGAAAAAGACTGCACGGGGTCATCCCATGCAGTCTTTATTGTTTCTGTATCAAACGCCTGAAACCGTTGATATGTAATGGGTTTACTCCAACCGTTTCTCTAAATTCAACATAGCGGAAATGTAGTTTTCTGACTGTGTCAATGTTGTCTGTAACGGGTCGCCTTCACGGATACGCATGGTGCGGCGGATTTCTTTAGGGATGACGACCCTTCCGAGGTCATCAATTCTTCTGACAATACCTGTGGCTTTCATTTTATATCTTTCTCCTTTTTCAAACAAATTTTGATGTTATTATTTGTGAAGCAAGGAGATTTATACTTTACCAGTGTGTCAAATCATTTTTTAATATTTTTATTGCTCAAACATTCCAAAACTTTATTTCTTAAACACCCCGTAATATGGTTTTACGAAAATAAAAGTCTGTGTGATCTTTATTAATACCCAAATGGTTTATTTTATGGTTTTGCCGTGAACCAAAGTTATTCCATCTTCAAAATCCCGATCTTCATCTATTGATTGAACACCAAGCACAGAGGTAACCTCCTCGTCTTTATCATCTATATGGATAAGCCCGCTCACCGCAAACGCCTCGTGTAATATTATATCACGAGTTGTGTTCAAGTTCTCGAAAAGACTATCACGAAATAGCTATTGTTTTTAAGAAATTTACATACATCCATTGTTTTTTTGACGAAAGAAGTGCTATAATATTATTCAAAACCCTGTTAATTTGCTTTTATGAGACTTTTATGTGAGGTGCAGAATATGAAAGTGAGCTATAAAAAATTATGGATTATGCTTGCAGAACGTGAAATGAGCAAGGCTGAACTTCGCAAACTTGCCGGTATAGCTCCTGCTACATTTACTAAACTCAGAAGAAATCAAGAAGTAGCACTCTCGGTTCTTCTTAAAATTGCCGATGTTATGCACTGCGATGCTGGTGACATGATGACATTTGTAAAGGATAACAATCCGTCAGCAAATGAGGTAGTCGAAGCGGAATAATCCTTACAACTATAATTGCTCGAAGCGGAGACAAAATATGAAATGTTTGAATTGCGGCGTATCAGCCGACCATTATCTTTGTGGTTGCTGTCAAACGCCAGATATATTGGATAAAATTTTTAATGAGATACGCTTTTATAAACCGGAGACTTGTGAAAATCCGTATCTGTCAGAAACTGCTTCCGGTCTTACTGAAAAGTATGCCGAGCGAGATATTATCCCGGCAATTCTCGATCTGTTTGATTTCGAGATTTCCGAGTTTTACTATTGCCAGTATTACAGGATGCGCAGAGATGCTCGGTTTGAGGATGCTGCCATTGCGTATTTGAATACGCACGAGCTGGATAATATCCGCACACAGAATGTGCTATACGATTTGATTGAAAGCTATATTCCCAACGATTTTATCAAGCCTAAAAAGTGGTGTGAGCTTATTGCCGACTCCGAGAGTCTTTGCTGTGAACTGTATGCTGTTGCTGCAAAATATTTCGCTATGATTGGCGAGTATGAATTAGCGGATGCTGTCGCTGATAAAGGTCTTCTTCTCTGTAAATCCGAAGAGAATAGAAAATTTCTGTTCTATTCTCCGGAAAACATGATCTCAAGATTGGAAAAGCAGAAAGAGGATACAAACAGATACCGCACGAAAAAGCCTTACTGGCCTGCTACCGAGGAGCGTAGACGAGCGGTTGCTATGTTCTATGACGAGAAAGGAATCAAGTATCCACGAATTGAGAACAGACCGGAGAAGATCAAAGAAAGCGAATTTGCTCCAATCAAAGAATGCTTTGACGATGATATTGTTGACTACTGTGCTTTTTGGTGTGCTGATACTTTCAGTTTGTCGGCTGCGAAAGGTATTTACCAGATTGCAGCGGTAAAGGTTCGTGATGAGGTAGTTATAGATGAATTCCAGGAACTGGTTCGTCCTTGGGACGGTGTTGCAGACAGAAAGGATGCAGCGAAGAAAGCCGGTGTTGAGCTTTCGGTAATCGAGAGTGCAGAAGATGTGGATTTGGTAATTCCGAAGTTCTTTGCGTTTGTCGGTGATGACGTACTGATTTCGACAGGAGCACTTGGTAATCAAGCAAAGCTTATTTCTCGTGCTGCCAGATATGCCGGTATGCGTGAAATTAAGAATGAGTTTTATGATCTGCTTGACTTTGCGGCAGACACAGATTCGGAGTTTGATCTTGCAAATAACACCCGAGAATATTTGCTTGCGCATTTTTCTGTTGCGGAAGGAAAAAGTGCACTTGAAAAAGCACAGATCAACAAGCAACTTTATGAAGCTTTGAAAAAATATGGTGAGTAATATGGCTGACAAAGTGAGCTTAACGCCGGAGCAGCAGGAAGCGATTTCTGAAATAGACCGCAACCTACAGATTATCGCTTGTGCCGGTTCTGGTAAGACCGAAGTTATTACTCGCAGATTAGCAAACATTCTGCAGAGCAAATCAGATATTAAACCGGAAAATGTTGTGGCATTCACATTTACTGAAAAAGCCGCAGCGTCTATGAAAAAACGCATAGTAAAAGCATTGGATGCTAAAGTGGCTACCGACATAGATCGTATGTATGTTGGTACAATTCATGGTTTTTGCTATCACTTGCTTAACAAATATACTGAACAATTCCGAGAATATAAGGTTCTCGATTCCGTAAAAAGCCATCTCTTTGTAGCAAGATACTGCAATGAATGTGGGATGAGCGATTTGAATTTGGAACCCTACCCTCGCAATGTAAACTTGTTTCTGCAGTGTGTCGACAAGATGATTGACGACTATGACAACGCAGATATGTGGACACAAGAACAGCGAGATGTACTTAATAAATACATCGGTTGTCTTTATAGACACAGCTATATTGACTTTGCGTTGATGATCTTTGAGACCCTTCGCCAGATCGAATCCAATCCCGAAGTGAAGGATTACTTATCTCGCATTAAATACTTGGTTGTGGATGAGTACCAGGATGTAAACGATCTGCAGGAAAAACTCATTCTGCGCATCGCAGAAACCGGTGCAAATATCTGTGTTGTCGGCGATGACGATCAGACAATCTATCAGTTCCGAGGAAGCAACGCCGATAACATGATCTCCTTCTCAGAGAGATACGCTGACGTACATCAAGTGCGTTTGGAGAAGAATTTCCGTTGCGCACCAGGTATTGTGGATGTTGCGGATTGTGTTATCGGACACAATGATCGCCGCATCGCAAAGAAAATGGTGTCCGGAGCAACGGATTTACAAGCAACTATTGAGGCAAACAGATACTCCGATAAAAAAGAACAGTTCGATAGTATTGCTGAGCAAATTATCGAACTGCACAAAGCGGGTATTCCATATAAAGAAATGGCGATTCTTGTCCGCAAGGGAAAAGCAATCGCACCGGCATCCTACGCTCTTGATCGAGCTGGGATACCATTTGAAACGGACAGCGCAGAACACTTCTTTGCCGGTAACTATTTTAACCGTTTCGTGGTTACGCTACAGATTTTATCCGACATTGATAAAGCAAAGCTTTATGAGTGTTGGCAAGACATTATCGAAGGAACAGCTTTTAATGTGGGATTTAAGTTTTTGAGAAGCTGTGCAAGAGGCGGCAATCTTCCTCTCAGTGAAATCATCCGAGGTTTTTGCGAAAAAACTGCATTTATAGATGATACTGCCGAAGATGCCGATGTTCGTCGAATAGACTTGGATGGTATTGCAAAAATACTGGACGACTACGACGAAATATACGGAGATTGGCAATTATCTGCACGAATTACCGGCGTTCTTAAGTTCCTTGGCACACAGGCTGCTGATGAGTATAAATACCATAGTTTCAAGCCGAAAGACCCCAATGCTGATGCCGTTCAGATTATGACGGTTCATAAATCCAAGGGGTTAGAGTTCAACACGGTATTCCTTCCGGAACTCACAAAACGAGAGTTCCCTGTTTCCAATATGGGCGGCAAAAAGTATTATCATGTGCTTGGAGGCGTGTTTGAGGAAAACAAAGATAAGTATCAAAGCGATCTGGAAGATGAGCGCAAGCTGTTCTATGTTGCGGTTACTCGAGCTAAACAAAATTTGTATATGACATACGAGTTGTCTGCTCAGCCCGTATCGTGCTTTGTAAAAGAATCTTCCGGTTCTCATCACTTGAAGCTCGACAGAAGTGATTTGACCTACAATCCTAAAGCAGATGTCGAAGATTTTGCTCCAAGTTTCAAGAACTCTTATGAGCCAAAAACTCGTGAGCCGAATCCTGAATGGGAGGAGGAACGTAGACAATGCCAGGAGTATTGGGAAACAGTTAAGTATGCTCGTAGTCAACTATATGACTACTATGGTACTGGTGCCCATTTTTGCCCTGCGATGTACACGATGCTTGGCGAGATTAAGCGATGGACTCCGGATCAGATTCTGCAAGAAGCAAGCAGAAATGGGTTGATATGATATGAAAGCTAAAAAAGAGACGCTAACGCTTATCAATGGCTGTATAGAGGCAGCTCTTGATGAGCTATATAATACTTGGCGAAAATCGTCAGGGTGTTATAGTAAAAACGTTCACACAACAACAAGCAGAAGAAGGCGATAGTGATTAACCGTTAACTACTACTGTGCACACTTTATTGGTCGCTATGGATGTAAAGAGTACTTTGCGCACAATAAGGAATTACTGTTTTATGAACGGCAAAAGGAAATCATTCAGCAGCTTCAAGAACTTGAGCTGGAAGATTTGTAATTTGTGGTTTCAAAAATGAACTCGGGTGCTGAGTTGGTGTCTTAGCAAAACTTGTAAACTCTCATATATTCAGAAAGGATAATTGCTATGTATAACAAATATTGTGAAGAAGATCTAAGAGAATTTAGGTATGAATATGTCGAAGATGGCGTGAAGGTTGTTGCATATTCTGGCGTAAAGGATAACGTTAGAATACCGAGTTCCGTTGATGGTGCTCCGGTTGTTGAATTGGGTATAAATAAAGATGGATATGTAGGTATAATGCCCTACAATGTTCTGATTCCTAATACCGTTAAGCGCGTTAATGTGCATGCAATTAGCTCTCCGCAGACTCATGGTTGGTTTACAGAGTTTTCATTGGAAGAAGGAAATCCCAATTTAGCAATCATAAATGGCATGTTAATTGAGGGTGGCAAAAGGGTTGTCTATTGCATGGAGCACAGTATCACCCAGGTGATTATTCCGGACGGCATTGAGAGCATTGGAGAATATGCCTTTAGGGACTGTTCTAAGCTGAGCGAAGTTGTTTTGCCAGATGGTATTAAACGCATTGAGGACTATGCATTTGCCGGATGCCAAATCAAGAATATCACTTTGCCTGATGGATTAGAAGAAATAGGTTATTCTGCTTTTTATAACAAATTTGATAATTATAATAGCAGATTCACCCTTGATTTGACGATTCCAACCTCTGTGAAGAAAATATCGGTATGCTATACCGTTAATCTCCTGAACATAGAAAATAATGAACACCTCACAATGTGTGACGGTTTCTTGATGACCGCTGATAAGAAAACTATCCTCTGGTATTTAGGCGAGTCCGTCCCTGAATTGTTTATTCCAGATTATGTTGAAAACATCGCACCATATGCCTGCTCGGTATGGGCACTTTCTGAAATAAAGAAACTGGTGTTAGGCACATCGTTAAAAACTATCTCTGCGCACGCTTTTAGAGCAAACAAAGTGAAAACATTAAGAATCCCTGAGAGCTTGGTGGAGATTGATGATACTGCCTTTGACTTCTCAAATGTTACTTCCGTCATTGTTGATAAGAAAAATCCTGTAATTTATACTGATAAAACTGCTCTTTACAAAACTGTCGATTCAGGACATCTGGTATTGATGTACTGCTTCCGTGATAAGATTGAGGAGTATGTTGTAGCAGAAAACACCGTATGTATTCTTGATGGTGCGTTTGTTAATTGTCGCCAATTGAAGGAATTAAGCCTTCCCGAATCTCTGGTAGAATTTTCCGAACGATGCCTAGGCAGCTCTGTAAAAAAAGTGAAGATTCCTGCGGCTGTCACTAATATGGATTTTCACCAAGGAGACAGTGAAATTAAATATGAAATCAGCGATGAAAATACTGTATATGCGTGGATAGATCATGTTCTGTACAAAAAAGCAGACAATGGTCTTGTTGCTGTACGATTTGACGGAGCCGTGCAAGAGGTTGTTTTGGCATC
Organism: Clostridia bacterium; assembly: GCA_017517665.1. Classification (GTDB taxonomy): domain Bacteria; phylum Bacillota; class Clostridia; order Oscillospirales; family Acutalibacteraceae; genus CAG-177. Next base: position 22,429 of record JAFWYP010000037.1, read on the forward strand.
GGAAACCATTGCGGTTGCTTCGTATGCATTCAATAAGGATGTGAAAAAAGTCACTTTTTCTGGCAACGTAAAAAGAGTCGAACACCATGCCTTCTACTCTTGCTCCATTGAAGAAGTGGTCTTTAACGAAGGCTTAGAGTTTATAGATTACGTTGCTTTCGCACGTAATCGTATCAATGAGGTGGTGCTTCCCAGCACAATCAAATACGTTTGCACTTCTGCGTTTTATTATTGCCCTATTCAAAAATATGCTATTGCAGAAGGAGCCGAAGCGTATGCTGTACAAGACGATGCTCTTTACAGCAAAGATTTGACCACTCTCTACGATGTTCCTGAACAGTGCGCAATTACCGAATTTTGTGTTGCTTCAAACACTACGGACATTTGCAGAGCGTTCCGGGGATGCAAGAAAATCAAGGCAATTAAACTACCTGCCAGCGTAAAGAACATTTGGAAATTTGCGATTATCGGCTGCAAGGCATTGAAGGACGTATACTTTGAAACATCTCCTGATTACATCAGCGAGGATAGTATTGATTTTGATTTCCCGATTTCTTTACACGCTGAACTTGATTCTTCTGTGGCAAACATGATTGAAAGTTTGCGTTCAAAAACTGATGGCAGAACAAGCCTTGAGTTGGCAGTAAAAGGAATGGAAGATGTCCAAAGTCTTTGTAAAGAATTTACGTTAATGCCTAATAAAACAGGACTAACCATTCTTAAAAACAAATCCAAGGAAAAGAACATTGTTGTGCCTGCACAGATTGGTAATTATAAAGTTACCGCTATTGGTGCATACGCATTTTCTGAGTCAAATTGGGGTAGCGAAGTGTTAGAGTCGGTAGAACTTCCCGACACCATTGAAAAAATAGGCAACGGTATTTTCGCTGGATGTAGAAAATTAACTGCGGTAACCCTTCCTAAAGGAATTACGGAAATTGTTGAAGCCATGTTCCGTTATTGTGCGGAGCTTGAAGAAGTGAGTATTCCGGACGGAGTAACAAGGATCGAGCAATGTGCGTTCTTTGGGTGTGAAAAGGTAAATAGAATTACGTTCCCGCAAAGTGTTGAGTATATTAGTGAATGGCTTTTCTCCGACAAAGCTGAAAACAGTGACGATGACAGACATAAGGATTTGTATTTGAATGCAAAAACTTTGTACGTTGTTGAAAAAGGCAGTTATGCAGAGAAGTTCTTGAGAAACTATACTCCAGATAAATATGATTGCGGACGGTTAGCTGTCGTATATGCAAATCAATTGAATGCCCCTGTCTCTGAAGAAGAAACCGAGGCACTTAAGTATTTGGATTACTCTATTGAGGAAGATGGAACGGTCTCTGTTTCTTGTCGATCCTATTGGCATGAACCTCATCCCGTCGTGAAAATTCCGGAAACAATTCAAGGAATGCCTGTAACTAAGTTGACCGGAATGAGTTCAATCCACGGAAGTATTGAAGTTATTCACATTCCTGCAAGTATTCTTTCGATCGAAGGACTTTACTACCTCTCATTCTATTCCGGTGGACAAAATATGCGAAAAATTATTGTTGCAGAGGACAACCCGAATTATTGGTCTGATGGAAAAGCATTGTACACAAAAGACAAGACCACTTTGATTCATATGTTCGATTATCAAGCCGAGGAATATGTTGTTCATGAAAATACAAAAACAATCGGCAAAGAAGCTTTCGGAAATTTCTCTAACCTGAAAAAGCTTGTTCTTCCTGATGGATTAGAGGAAATTCAGAGTGGTGCCTTTTATGATTGCAGTAATCTCGCAGAAATTATAGGTGTGGAAAAGGTTGGTTCTATTGCGGAAGGTGCTCTCTCTCCCACCGCATATTACCGCAATATGCCCATTGTATTCAGCGGAACTGTTCTTCAAAAATACAATTCCACTACAGAAAAGAGCTATACAATCCCTAACGGCACGACCGAAATTGCGAGCAACGCTTTCTATCTATATAACGAAGACGATGCTCTTGAGGAGATTGTTATTCCCGAAACGGTAAAAATTATAGGTAAGAGTGCGTTCCAAGGAAGAAAGCATCTTGTTAAAATCAATATACCTAAAGGTGTGGAAACTATTGAAAGTAGCACCTTTAAGGAATGTGAAGCATTGACCAGTTTACATATTCCTGCGAGTGTAAGCAATATCGCTGTTGATGCCTTCCCTGTGTACGAAAAGCCGTGGAGAGGTGCACCAATTGTTCCGGCTTTTGCGGCTTTCGAAGTTGACGAAAATAATACTACATATAAGTCTGTGAATGGAATCCTGTATTCGAAGGATGAAAGCACGCTGATCAAAGTTCCTGCAAGTTTCTCGGAGAAAGAGTTCGTCGCTGCGGATACATTGAAAATCATTGGTGAGCACGCATTTGAAGGCAATTCTTCGATTAAGAAAGTTGTATTAACGCCAAATGTTACGTGTATATCTACGAGTGCATTTGCTCGTTGTACATCGCTTGAAGAAATCAATTTGGAAAATGTATTGACTATCGAGAAAAATGCATTTTACGAATGCGAAAAGCTAAGAAGTGTTGTTCTGAACGCAGGGGAAATAGGTTCTTCCGCTTTCTCATCCTGTAAGAAGTTGTCTTCTGTAACTTTGCAGAGCACAAAAATTATAGGGTCACATGCATTTAATGGGTGTTCTGAACTCAAAAAAATTGATTTGCCTGACGGATTGGTCGAAATTGGCAAATCTGCTTTTGCGAAGTGTAGCCTCAATGGCGTGATTGTGCCAAAAACGGTACTCAAAACCGGCAACGAAAGTTTTTCTGGATGCAAGACAATCACTATTTATGACACAATTGACCCCGATGCAAAGCCGGCTGACACCTATATGGATGATTGTAACGGTTCTCCAAACTCCGTTGTTGGATTCATTGGCATCGGTCCCGCATTGGCTATGTGGCAATGTGCGGCTAATCACTATTGGATTGATCACGAGATTGTTGTCCGTTCTGCAGAAACCAATGAAATCAAGTATAAGGTATGGATGGGTTCTGATCCAAAACAGAGAAAATACTATTGTACATTGACTTCCTCCTGGGGTAAAAACGCTACATTTAACTTCGGCGCATTAGATGCTGCATTTTCCGGAATCAAAGGCGTTGAGCACAAGATTAAGGTCGCATTAAACAGATTACGTTACCCTGAAAATCTTTCGGATGGGCAAAGAGATTCTTATATTGCATATCTTGTGAGATCTGCCAAAGACCTTATTACCACTTGCATTGATTCGGACGATATGGAAACCCTTCTTTATTGCGAACCGTTCGGTGTAATTAAGAAGAACAACATTGATGATTTGCTTGAGTACGCTGCCAAAGCAAAGGCAATTCAGTTCTCTGCTTACTTGATGGAGTATAAAGCTACCCACTTTGGTGGTTCCTCAGTTAAAAAGCCGACGCTCTCCTTCAAGGAAGTCGCTCCTTGGGCAACAAGCAAATCAGCTCCAAGTAAGGTTGGTAGATATAAAGGAAATGACGTAGATGTTGTGTTCCCGACAGAGGTAAAGGGAGTAACTATTACTGGCGTTGCAGGTACTACCTCAAAGGTTCCGGAAAACTATAGGGCTATTGTATCGGTATCCTTGCCTGAAGGCTATACAACGATTGGTGATTATGCGTTCTATGGGTGCGACAACCTTGAACGGATTAACCTCCCCAGTACAATTCAGTCTATCGGTAAGGATGCATTTAATGGATGCGTGAAGCTGAAAGAAATTCTTATGCCAGATGCGGTAACAGAAATTGGCGAAAATGCATTCAGAAATTGTTCTGCGTTGGAAAAAGTCAAGTTTTCTAAGAATTTGACAGCTATTCCTGGATACGCATTCGCAAACTGCAGTTCTCTTAGAGAAATTGACCTGCCAAAAAATGTAAGCCGCATATACAAGGGCTGTTTTGAAAGCTATGGCATTAGAAAAGTTACCGTACATTGCGCTAAAATGTTGTCAATGGGACAATGTTTTGGCTCCGCGCCTGAAGTTCACGCTTATAAAGATGCGATGAAAGGTGTGTATGGAATATCTCAACGGTCTATTCACAATCTTAAACTCGTCGATCTTTTGTCAGAAACATTTGTTACCGTAACTATTTCTTCTACAAACGAGCAAGATGCAATATTTAATTTCTATGCCGATGCCATCGACACTTCTATTCAAAAGACCGGTGCTACTGTTTTGGATGAAAAGCTGGCAGTATCTGTCGAAGGTGATTCTATCGTCGACCTGTTAACAACTGCATACGGATCAGGTTTTGTTTCGGCTGAAAACAATGCTGATGAAATTCGTCGTTTGAGCGAACTCGGTAACACAGGAACGGTGATTGCCGTTGTAATCAAGGAAGAAAAGAAGAATGATGATGGTGCCGTAACAACAGTATATGAATACTCTACCAAAAAGCATAAGGGAACGTTAAAGGAAAAGGAAGTCGTAGGCTCTGGGTCGGAGGATGGCAATGAGGATATCCATATATATATGGATTACTATGACTACTATCACGAAACTCACGATGACAACAGAACCGAGGAAGAACCTAATGCTGAAAGCCAAGATGATGGATTCGTTAATATTGAAGAACGAGATTTAAAAGGCGATAGCGGTATTTGGGACTTCTCTGCGGTTGACTCTATCGAATTTGAAGGAAAAATCTTCGTCTTAACTGGATTCGGGGCGCAAGAAGAAGAAAAAATCACACAAGAAATTCAAAAACGAGGCGGAACTGTAAAAAGCTCTACTGTTGTTAAAACCGATTATCTGATTGTTATGGAAGACTATGACCATGCAACAACTAAATATCAGAAGGCTAAGGAATTGCAGGCGCAAGGCAAGAATATTGCAATTATAAGTTCTAAGATGTTCTACTCAGTTGTGGAATAATCATGATCTCGCATGAACTTATAGAAGAGGCTTTAAGGTATGCTTCTCAAGGAATAGTGGTAACCACGACTCTGCTGAACGTATTGCGTTCGGCGGAAGACTTATGGACAAAAGCGGTATCTATATATCGCCCGTCTACAACGGACATACTATTAAAGCACACATCATCCGTTAAAGAAGAATGGAGAAGTCATATATAGTAGAATTTCATATCCAGGCCGTTCTTTTACTAACAAATATATTTTTCAAAATAGCTGTCTCAATGAGGCGGCTATTTTACTTTAGAAATTCAGTCTTATATTTTCCTGATTGTTGCCAATCTTTTGGTTTTTATATCAAACGCCTGAAACCGTTGATATGTAAGGGTTTCAGTCAAGCCGTTTCTCCAAATCGAGCATAGCGGAAATGTAGTTTTCTGACTGTGTCAATGTTGTCTGTAACGGGTCGCCTTCGCGGATACGCATGGTTCGGCGGATTTCTTTAGGGATGACGACCCTTCCGAGGTCGTCGATTCTTCTGACAATACCTGTGGCTTTCATTTTATATCTTTCTCCTTATATTTTGGTTGCCCTGTTATTGTTTGTCAGAATTTGCGGTTTATGCGCAATAATTCTATCGGATATTGATTTTCTGCACGTTCGGATTACTTCACTCGCCTTAACAGAACGGTTGAATCTTTCTTTGGAAAAATTTTTACAAATTACTTTCAAAGTGTTGACAAATTCATAACGGATATGTATTATAGTACATGAACTATATAGTACACATACAATTTATGTGCGGGGGTTATTTTTATCAGACGAAGAAAGGTTAACACCACAAAGCTGGAGATTATTCAGACGGCATCTGAAATGTTTATTGAAAACGGATATTCGTCAACATCTCTGCGCTCGGTTGCGGATAAGCTGGATATCAGTCCCGGACATCTTGTTTTTTATTTCCCCACGAAGGAGCATTTGCTTGCGGTTCTTATAGACAAGCTTTGTTCGTTTCAATGGAAACTGATAAAAAAAGAGGCGGAGGACGGAATAAGCACTCTTCTTGCGGTTTGCCTTGAGCTTATGACAATGGCGGCGGCAGCGGAGGAGGACGAAATTGCAAAGGACTTTTTGGTTTCTGCTTATCAGAGCAGGATGTGTCTTGAAATGATTCAGAAAAATGATATTGAAAGGGCAAAAGAGGTTTTTGCGGAGTTTTGTTCCGATTGGTCCGATGAGCAGTTCAAGCAGGCGGAAAGCCTTATTTCCGGCATAGAGTATGCAACGCTGAACACAACACGCTACTCTGCAAAGCTTGAAACACGAATTACGAGTGCGCTTGAAGCAATACTGACAATTTACAATGTGCCCGAGGAAATTCGTAAGATTAAAATTAAAAAGGTTCAGTCAATGAATTACCGTGCAATAGGCAAACGAATTTTCAAAGAATTCAAGGAATATATTGAACAGGAAAATGAGCAGGCGTTTGATGAGTTGCTGAAATGAGTGCAGAATGCAGAACTATGAATGCAGAACGGAGAATTTGATGGGTAGCATTATTGAAATTAAAAGCTTTGATTTTGCAGTCAGAACGGTAAATCTTTATAAGCATCTGACTTCGGAGAAAAAAGAGTTTGTTTTATCAAAACAGCTTTTACGTTGCGGAACAAGTATCGGTGCAAATATTGCCGAAGCTGAACGAGGGCAAAGCAAGGCGGACTTCAATGCAAAACTGAACATTGCTCTTAAAGAGGCAAATGAAACATATTACTGGTTAAGGTTGTTACACGAAACAGATTATCTGACAGATAAAGAATTTAAAAGCATTGAGAAAGATATTGATGAAATAATCGCAATACTCGTTTCAATATGCAAGAAAACAAGCTTAAAATAAACGCAGAATGATGAATGCAGAACGAATATAACCAACTCTGTGTTCTGCACTCTGAACTCTGCACTCAATAACCAAGGAGGTTTTTAAAAATTATGAGAAAACGAATTATCAGTGCGGTGCTTGTTGCGGTTATGCTTATCGGAATAGCACAGATCGGAGTAACCAAATGGGACATTCAGCTCGGAAATTATGCTCAGGCTGCCGAGGGAGAGAGCCTTCTTCAGATGCTTGACATTAATGACACGGCTGTTAATGTTCCCAACGATAAGGACAACCCCTACGGACCGGGAAGCCTTAATATGTTTCCGAGAATGGAGCTTATGTACTACGATAACGTACATAATAACAATTCTGTATATTACAGAAGAGTTTATGATTATGACCAGAGAAAGCAACCTATAATCTGGGATAATCAGGAATTCTCCAATACACCTGCAAGGAAGTTTGAGGCTTCGCAGAGCGCGGCGTTTGACCCCACGGGCGTAGGCAAACAAAACTATGTTGCAACCGTGGGCTATGTTGCATGCGATGCTCCCAACAGCGTCAAAGGTCTGCAATATTATCTTCGGGTTGAAGACAGCTACGGCAATGTTTTTGCGGAACATGATCTTGGTATGATTTATGATTATATTAGTCCATATGACGATTATAATTTACCTGACGGATATGAGATAAATGCGTTTCTTGCCATAACAAGCGGCGACTTCAATGGCGACGGTTACGAGGAAATTGCGGTTTATGACCTTGAGCCGACCACAAGTAGTTGTGCAATAAAAATATTCTCATATAACAATAGCTCCAGAACGCTTACACAGGGAAACAACATGCAGGTACGTAACGCTTGCTATGGCGGAACTCTTCCCATAAAAGTTACAACTAACTGGCCCATAGTTCAGCTTACTGCAAGCGATCTTGACAAGGATTTTAAAGACGATCTTATTGTTACAGCATCTTTCCCCCACAGAAGATACACCAACACAAAAAACACAGACTATGCCATGCCCAGAACTTCCATTGTTACATATAGCGGAAGCTTCAGTTATACGGTTAATGCGACATTTGAGCATGCATGGGATTATTCAGAATTCGACTCAGGTAACACAAGCGGAAAAACCCAGATAAGCTGTTACGGCTCGGCGGCTGTAGGCGATATTGACGGCGACGGCAGAGATGAAATTGTCTATGCCGGATATGACCTTTCAACAGACGAGAGAAACAACACAGACACTTCGGGAATCAATAAGAGCTATGCCAACGTAGGTGTTATTGAGTATTCCGACGGAGTATATAAGAAGGGTGCCGGCGGAGTTTGCCAGTATGTTAAAATCAACCCGAATATTGCGGCAGGTCTTTATGAGCATAACGGTCAGTCACCCATAGCGCTTGCCTGCTTCAATCCCGTAGGCACAGGCGGTAAGGATTATGTGTTTATCGGCGGTTCGGTTTATTCCTTACGTACCGACGGCGGCAGCCAGACTCCCGTTGACCTTTCTCATAACCACCCCGCGGCGGACTATGGCTTTAAGCTTGAATATGAAGCATCGGATTGGGATTCAATTTATTCCCAGGGCACAGAGGATTACTACGGCAACTCAAAAACAAAGCATCACAATATCTGGATCGAATCTGTTGCAACGGGCAACTTCCTCAATGATGAAAATGCGGGTGAACAGCTTGTGTTCATCGTTGGCAGAAAGTCAAGCGAAGGTCACAACTTCAGGCATGATGTAGTTCAGATTGCAACGGATGCAAAAGACAAGCTTATTGCATCAAGATTTGCAATCAACTACAAGACAGGCACAAGCTATAAGAGAAATATGACCTATACGGCAATGGATATTGATGATGACGGAATGATTCTTCAGTTTGTGGAAAAGGATTCATATTTCTCAGACCCGAATGTTGTTGCTGTTCTTCAGGCAGCTCCCTATTTTGAAGACCTTGTTCTTCTTAATGAGGATTACTGTGAAGACGGCTCAACCGTTTTCGGTAAATCATCAGGCTCAGGAACCTCAGAAACTCACGGCTTTAACGTTACAGCTTCAATTATCACAGGCTACGAGCAAGATATCACCTGCTTCGGAGTTAAACTCGGCGGCGTTGATTTTGAGGTTGAAGTAAGCGCTTCGGTAGGCGGTGAATGGGAAGATGCAACTGAAAAAACAACTTCAGTTGAATACTCTTCACCGAGTACGGAGGACAGAGTTATCCTTACAATGACTCCGTATATCCGCTATGTATATAATATGTGGACACCTCAGTTCACCACTCCCACAAGGGCTGAATATAATGCAACTTGTGCATCACTGAAAAACGATGCTGCAGCTCTTGAAAATTACAAGAATGAGGTTTTAAGAACTACCAATACATATGGCTGGGGTCAGACAGTTCCCGCCGGATGGTCAAAATATATAATGTGTGTTCCCGAAACACCCAGACTTTCAATGATAACCGTAACCGAGTTTGATAAGGTAGCTGAATCAACCGGTGAATTTGAGGCTATCAGAGGCAACGTCCTGAATCACAGCATAGGTGACCCCTCAACATATAACCACAATGAATCCAGCCTCAGAGATTTTTCGGGCGGCAGTGACGTTGTAAGTGAAGGTCTTGATATGAGCGATTCCGATTATATCTGGGTTTCCAAGGGCGGCGGTACCGTAACTCAGAGCATTGAAGAAATGTCCTCAAGCGCCTCATCGGTTACATGGGGAGCAGGAATCACAACAACCATGGTAGGTAATGCAGGCGGAGTTAAAGCCGGTGCTTCTGCCGGTGTAGAGTACACAGGCAGTTATACCACTATGAATTGTTCGTCAACCTACATTGCCGGTACCGTTGCAGGTATGCCGTCAGCAGAAAACGGCGAAACTGCAGGCTTTGATTTCCAGTGGCGTTTTGGCAGCTGGAAAGAAAGACTCAACAATCAGGATTGCCTTGTTCTCGGTTTTATAACCAAGAACGTCAAAATGCCTCTCAAATCTCCCAAGAACCTTGCAATCAAGGATTCAACCGCAACAACAATTACCCTTAACTGGGAAAAGGCAGGCGGAGACTGGACTCAGGTGTATATGATAACGGATAATGAAACAAATCCGTATTTCCTGATTGATACCATTGATTCGGATAAAAACGAATATACGGTTGAAGGACTTAACCCTAACACAAAATACACATTTGCCCTCAGATCAACAGACAGCGTCGGCTCAGAGGCAAGTATTTATACCGCCGCTGTTTCGGGCAAAACGAAATATGCCGAAGGTGTGGAGGTTCCTCATGTTGACCATATAAGCGATATTCACGCTCTTTCAGGCTCGGATGTTAATATCAAGGCTGTTGCAACAGCAGTTGACGGCGGAACCCTTACTTATCAGTGGCAGGAGCAGGTTGAGGAGAATGATGTTTACGTATGGCAGAACATAAAGAATCAAATCAACGCCATAATGCCTATAATTGATGTAACCGATGATTACAACGGTAAAAGATACCGTTGCGAGGTAGGTCAGCTTATTGACGGTAAGGTAGCTTATGTTTATTCAAACACCGTAAACCTCTATGTAGGTCAGGGCGGCACAACAACCTCTCTTGCTGTCAGCGAACCTTATGGTGCTGCAAGCGGCTCATATCAGGTTGAGAATGTAAAAATAAACACGGCGGTTACAGAACTTGTTGCAAAGGTAGGCACTGACAGCTACAGCATTGCAAAGCTCGCAGACGGTAACTATATCGTTACTCTTAAAGAACAATCGGATACTGCTGTTTATCAATATATTGCAGACGAAACAGCAAAAGCGGCTATTGAAGCGGCAATCACAAACAAGCAGGAAACCGTTGCTCTTAATGCAGCAAATCTTGCAGAAATCATTACCTATTCAGAGTACGTAACCGAAAGCAGAGTTTCAACCGGTATATCTGACAATGCCGTTTTTGTTCAGGTAAGCGAAGAAGACGTTGCAGCGGGCAAGAACACTTTCATTCTCAAAGAAACTGTTTATATTCCCGATCCTACCGATCCGGAAAATGAAACTGCCGGAACAACAGAAACGATTGAGCATAAAGTAACGTACAGCAAAACATATACCGAAGGCACAAAAACTCTTTATGTTGTACCCGTTACGGAGGAAATTGAGAGTGTTGACGATGAAGGAAACGTCACAACAACCTCAAGAAGTTTCGATACGTATTACTATATCGACTCCGCTGACACAACGATGACCGAGCCTGTTGAAGTTACCGTTCAGGTAATGGGATATGTACAGGCAGCAGATTCTTCAAAAACCTATACAATGGAAACAGAAACTGCGGTTGTTACTTTTGAAAAGGAAATAAAAGAAACATATTACACAACAACTGTTGTTGCCGGTGATACCGTAACTCTTGCAGCTCTTGTTGAAAGCACAAGCGTTGGCATGAATATGGTTCCCACAGGCAATGTATGCTTCAAGATTTCTCTTAACGGCGATTCATCAAAAGAAACAAAATACGAAATTCCTCTCACAGAATACAGCGAAACCAAAGGCTCTGCAGTTACAGAGTGGACTCCCTCAGAAGACGGAACCTATACAATCGTTGCAACATATTACGGCAACAGCAGACTTCTTTCATCTTCATCTGAAAGCCTGACCTATACCGCTTATGAAGTTTCGGGCGCAGGAACCAAGGAAGTAAAGAGCTTTGTTATAAATTGCAATGATACCGTTATCAATAACACTTCCATCAATCTTGCACCGGCTCTCAATGTTACTTCTGTTACATGCAATGACACGGAGCTTGAAGATGTTGTAACTACACCCTACAGCCTTGAATCTGATAACACCATTGTTTATGAAGTAAGAATGGAATACAGCGAAGCTCCCGAGGGCAGCTATATTATTGAAAACAATGTTTTCACGGCTACCGTTAACGGTACTTATTTCATAACCGCAACATACACAGACGGCGAAGGCGCCGATGCTCAGACCTTCACCTACACCAAGAAAATCAATGTTGTTACAACAGCGGGTGAACAGCAGCCCATCTATTTCCAGAACTCATCAATAACAGTATATACAACTCAGAAAACTGTTAAAAACGAGCTTTCAAACTTCAATGCAGGCGCAACTGTAAGATATAAGAGTACAGACGAAAGCGTTGCAACCGTTGATGAAACAGGCCTTGTCACAATTCACAAGAGCGGTGTCACAAGCATCGTTGCAACCTCCAGCGTTTCAGGTAAAGATGATGTTGAGGCAACATATCTTCTCTATATCAACAAGCAGCCCCTGACTCTCTCCGTTCCCGATGATATAGTTGTAACATACGGTCAGACACAGGAAGAAGCTCTTGAAATTATTGCTGCAAGCGGTCTTGTTGTTAAAACAAACGGCGGCGTGGTTGATAATATCAGCTATAGCGATATAACCGGCAAAGCAAACGATGAACCCACATACAGCATCACATACAAACAGGGTTCGGGTATAGGCAGATATTCGGTAACAATCAATGAGGTTTCATCTGTTCTTTATGACGTAACGAATATCGGCGGATATTTTGAGGTTGTTCAGAAAGAAATAGGCAACGATGATATTGAAAGTGTAAACGTCGAAACCAAGGACTACGACGGCACAACCGAAGCTGAGCTTTCAGTTACTTTCAAGGAAGGCGTGCTTGTAAGCAACGATGTTGTTGAGGCAGAGGTTGAAGGCGAATTTGACACTTCTGAAGCAGGCGAAAATAAGCTTGTAGGTTACCAAATTACAAAGCTCACCGGTCCCAACAGCGGTAACTATGTTCTTGCGGCAAACGTAAGCGGAAATTCAACCGGAACAATAGAAAAAGCTCCTATTTCCGTAACAATGCCCAGAACTACATCAGTTGTTTATGACGGTGAAATCAAGAGCGTTAATGTTCTTGCTTATTCAAACGGTCTTTATTACAACGACTTCACCGTTAAATATGTTGATGAAAACGGTGTTGAAACAACTGAACCCGTAAACGTAGGCAAATATAATGTTGTTATTGAGCTTGCAGACTCCGATAATTTCACAATCAAAAACGCATACGATGCATCTCTTGTTATAAAATCTGCAACTCAGGATGTATTTACCGTTGAAGGAATTCCCGAAACAGTTACCTATGGTGACAGGTTTGAAGTACAGACTGCGGGTGCGCAGGAAGGCGGAACAATTACCTATACCGTTTCAGGTGTTGGAGTTGACGGCAACCCTGCCGATATTGCAAAGCTTGAAACCGTTGGCGGTAAGACCTATATTGAAATTACAGGTATGGGTACAGTTACTGTTAAGGCAACATCATCGCTTGCCAACTATAACGATAAATCCGCTATGAGAACCTTCACCGTTGGCAAGAAAACTCTTGCGGTTAAAACAACTCCTGTTGCAAGAACATATGACGGCACAACAGCTGTTGACGTTGTTGTTGAGCTTGACGGACTTCTTGCAGGCGATGAAGGAATCACTGCAACCGCAAACGGAACTCTTGCAACTCCCGATGCCGGCAAGTCAAAGACTGTTTTCATCAGCGATATCACACTTTCAGACTGCAGCAAATATCAGCCTGCAATAACATCAACTCAGGCGAATGTTGACATTGAGAAGCTTGTTATCACCGGCTTTGAAATTACGGCAGAGGATAAGGTTTTTGATAAGACAACTGCTGCAAATGCTACAGTTACAAAGATTTATGATGTTCTTGATGCTGACGCGGAATATGTAAAGGTCAACGGCTCAGCAGAGTTTGACACAAAAGACAGAGGCGAAGACAAGACAGTTACATTCATTGCAACAGGTCTTTCAGGCGATTTGAGTTCAAACTATGTTCTTGCAGATACAGCAAAAACTGCAACCTGCAAGGCAAGCATCGTAGCAGCATCTCCCAAGGATTTCTATGTAAGCGGACATCACAGCAATGTTGCTGTTTCCGAAGAATTCACACTCAGAGCCTTCTATACAAATGAGGTAACTGAAGTTGTATGGTCAAGCAGCAACGAAGCTGTTGCAACCGTAGATCCTCAGACAGGTGTTGTTAAGGTGGTCGGCGCAGGCTCGGCGATTATCTATGCAGCAATCGACGAAGGCTACGGAATTGATCCCGCTCAGTTCCCGCTTAATGCATCCAAGAAGACCATTCAGCTTTATGCAACTCCTGAGGAGCTTATCAAAACTTATACAGGCAGAGTGCAGATTCCTGAAATTCTTTCAGCTGATTCAAAATTTGTTCCCGATGATAATAACGTTCAGCTTAAGTTCGTTTGCGAAAGCGGCGCAGACACTGTCTTTGCAGACCCGATTAACGCAGGCAAATATAAGGTCTATTATGAAATAATTGATACCGAGTTTGCAGGCACAGGCTACTTTGATATGGTTATCAACAAGGGCAAGATTGTTGTAAAAGCGGCAGATATTGAGAAGCTTTACGGCGCAACACCCGTTTATGCTCCCGTAATTACCGAGGGCGACCATATCGTAAATGCATATGGCGAAATCAAGGATATCGTTGTTTATACAAGTGAAGGTGAGCCCGCAACTGCACCTGTCGGCGTTTATGACATCAACGTTTCTCTCACAATTGCAGAAAATGATAACATCAGATTCTATGTTGATGAAGAAGTCGGCAAGCTTACGGTAAATCCTGCACCTCTCACTCTTTCGGTTAAGGATGCCGTTCGCGAATACGGTTTTGATAATGAAGACCCCGAATATGAATATGTCGGCTTTGTTAACGGCGAAGACTCAAGTGTTCTTGCAGGAAGCCTCACATTCAAGTATGACAGCTCCGTGACAAAGGAGTCTGCTATCGGCGAATATGAGGATGTTATAACCGCAGATTCTCTCGCAACAAGCGATAACTATACACTTACAGTCGTTTATCCGGACGGTAACGGTGCAGACCTTTCAATTATTAAGGTTTCGGTTAAAACAATCATGGCTCCGCTTGACGGCGTTACCGAAGACAACGTAACCTCGGACAACGAGGCAACAATAAACGAAGTTATTGCCGAACTCAACGAATTCACTCCTGAGAACGAAGATGAGCAGAAGCAGCTTCAGGAAGCTCTTGATAAGTGCAACAGCCTTCTTGCGAAGATTGAAGAAGCTCAGAAGGCTCTCGGAGAAGCTGAGGAAGAATCCGCCGTGCTCGATAAAGAGAGAGCGACTGTTTTCTGGGAGGATGATATTAAAGAATTCCTTGATAAAATCAATTCTCTTCTTGAAAATCCCAATATGAGCCCTGCAGAAATTGAAAAACTTGAAGGCTACAAGGCGCAGGCAGAAGAAATACTTGAAATTATCCGTACTCCCAAAGAATACATTTCAGTCCGTTTCTTCTACCTCATTAAGGACTGCTTCACTTGGAAATACAACGGCATTGGTTGGTTGTTCTCAAATTTATTCAATATCAGCTAAACTAAACAAAAGGGGCTGTAAAAAAATGCAAGTTTTTTTACAGCCCCTTTTTGAATTATCTCATATCAGATAACGGTGTGTATAGTCGGTGCTGTTTCTTAAATATTCTTCCAACTTGCCACTTAACAATAATTCAACATAGCTTATTGACTTATTGTAAATCAGATATTGTTCTGCTGTGAAATCCGCAGCATTTAAGAATACATAAAATACAAGCGTTGCATCAGGGAACTGTCCTCCCATCCTGCAACGCTTTTTACTTTTTGTTCGTCAATTTACAGATTTTTTAATGTTTTACTCTACAATTCCAAAATCACATAGTTTTTTGATAAATCCGTTTATATCTTCTGTAGCGGTTTTGCTGTCAATTCCGTATTCTTTCATAAGAGCCGATACAAGCTCTTCTTTTTCTGCTCCGTTTCTGATTAAATCCCATAAAAGCATTCCGCTTTCTGTCATAATAAAAAGACCGTTATATTCCGTAACCGTATCCCCGATTGGTATAAGCATATATTCACCGTTTCTCAACCTTACAACCACATTATAGCGATTTGTTTTATTCAATTGGTTGCTCGACGGGTGACTTTTTGTTGATAAATACGGCGTATAAAATCGGCACAACAATCAGAATAACCGGTGCAATATACATTGACAAAGTATTCTCTTCGTTGAAGATTGAAAGCGAATTATTAACCGAATGTGCGATTATGCACGGAACAATTGACTTGCTTTTAACAAAAATAACAACGAAAAGATAACCGATTGACATGGCATAGCATATCTGAAGCAGGGTCGGTACAAGCTCCGCACCGTTGAATAAGTTGACGATATGCCCTATCCCGAAGGTTATCGAGCTGACCGCTATGGCGGCTTTTATGTTGTCCTTTTCCATCATTTTAAAGAGAAAACCTCTGAAAATAATTTCCTCAATAAACCCGATGTTAAGCATAGTCAGAATGTGAAAAACAATCTCTTGCGGTGTGTTGTTTATGTTGATTCCAGACCACAGATTAACCGAAACAATCAGCAAAAGCGGCAGAAAATATAAAAACTTTTTGGGATTACTGACCTTGGTAAGTCCGTAATACCGCACCCTTTTCAGGCTGACTGTCAGGATTATCAGCACAACCGAAAAAGCCGTGTTGATAAGTGTGCTTCTGTAATCCTCAACTCCGAAATTCTGCATACAGAACGAATTGATTGCAACATAGAGAATTATCAGCAGTATGCACATAAGGGTTTCGTGCTTTTCAAATAATTTCTTAATCATATTTTTCACTCCGGAATCCTGATTTTCGCAACCGTTATTTTATAAGTTGGCTCATAACACGGAGGATTGTTGACATAGTAAAGTGTTGTTCCGTCCTCCGAGAAAAAGAGCGACGTGCTGTAACCGCATTTTTCGTAAGGGTCAAATGAACAGGGTATGGGATTGTCAATCGGAGCAAAGGTTTTGCCGTAATCAAAGCTGATGAACATATCCGCACCCGTATCGTTTCCGACTCTGACGGGATGTTCAACCACATTTGCGTTGTTATCCGCAGGAACGTATATATCGCTCACGGTTTCACCTCTGATTTTTCCGATTGTAATTATTATACCACAAAAATATTTTTTGACAATCACATTCGTTTTTTATCAGATGAATTTTCTTTTATTCACAGAGCCTTCTGAACGGTTTTTGTATAGCCGGCAAACGATGCGGCCATATCTGAATTTTATATGTTATTCACAATTTTTATTTAAAATAACGGTGTTTTATGTTGAAAGTAATCATATCATATGATATTATTATTTTAATTATTGTTTTCGCTTGATAATATCACCTCACACTACATTAATTTAAAGTTTATCATATTTTTATACAATGTTCAACGGTGAAAAAACAACCCTCAGTTATAAAGCCTGAGGGTTTTATATCACGGTTTTTTAACTGAAAAGTTGAGTCCGAGGGCGCAGACGGCAAGAATGAGAAGCATAATGAACGGTGCGGTATAACTGCCGTGCTGTGCGAGCAGGGTATTGCTGAAATTTGCTATGAATGCGGCAATAATAAGGTTGAAATTCGTAAGGCTGTAGTTAACCGAAAAATATTTTTGTCCGTAGAAAGATGAGGTGAATGCCGAAGTCAGAGTCGGGCATGAACCATATGAAAGACCCGTAAGGCAAAGACCGATAATGCATATCGGCAATGAGCCGAGCTGTACCGCGATAAGGGTTATGCCTGCGGCAACGATTGTGAGAATGTTTGCCGAAATCATTGTTGTGCGGCGTCCGAGAGCGTCATAGAGTGCTCCCGTGAGAATTCTGCCGATTCCGTTGCACACGGAAAGAACGCCTACAAGCGTAACGGCAAGAGTTTCTGTTGCTTCAACCGAAATTGCAAGGTCTCTCGCAAAACTTATTACCGAATTGCCGACGGCGGTAATGAATGCCATGCACGCAAACGCTCTCCAGAATGTAAAGCTTCTGAGCATTTCCGCCGTTGTGAAGTCGCGGCTCTCAAATACTTCTTTCTTAACGCTTTTTGTTGCCTTGGGTGAGGGGAGCTTATCCTTTTCCGAGGGTTTGCGGAGTATGATTCCTGCGGCAACGAGTACAACCGCAAGGATAATGCCGAGCAAAATATAGGTTTTGCTTACGCCGAATTCCGGATTTCCGAACAGAATGCTGATAACGTTGCCCATAAGCAGAGTGCTGATACCGAATCCCATCATAAGGCATCCCGAACAAAAGCCCTTTCTGTCAGGAAACCATGAGCAAACGGTTGACACAACAACGTTATACGAAATGCCGATGCCCGTACCTGCAAGAATCGCATAGGTTATGTAGAGCAGCCATTGGTTTGACTCTGCCGTAAGCAGACCCGTTGAAACGAATCCCGCGCCGACAAGCAGACCTGATATAATGAGCGTTATTTTAACTCCGGTTTTTTTGCAGATAAGACTGCCGAAGAATGCTCCGAGGCAGAAGAAACACATTGTAAGTGTAAAATTGAGAGAAAGCACATCTTCGCCGAAACCAAAGTCCTCTTTAAACGGAACTTTCAGAATTGACCACGCGTAAAGAACACCTGAAAAAAGCATTGCAAAGACACCTGAGGCAAGATAAAGCCGGCGTTTTTTAATATTGCTTTGGTTTGACATAAAAATCTCTCCTTAGAAAATTATCGGTATTATACCATAATTTGCCGAATGTTTCAACACTAATTAAAAATCAAAAAGGATACACTCCGGCTGATTCCGTGATTTTTGCAACACAACAGATTTATTGTTTTCTGCGCAATGCTCATTAAATACGGGACGCTCTCATAGAATATTGTGAGGTGAGAATATGAAGAAAGAAATAAAAACCTATGCGATCTCAATCGTTGCTGCGCTTGCCGTCGGGGGATTATCCGCCCTGTTTACCGCAGGAAACATGGATATCTATTCGCGGATAGTGAAGCCTCCGCTTGCACCGCCGTCGGTGCTGTTCCCGATAGTCTGGACAATTCTCTATATACTCATGGGTGTCGGTGCGGCGATGGTTTATCTGCAAAAGGATAAAAACCCGCAAATTGCACGAAATGCGCTTGTCACATACGGAATAAGCCTGTTTTTCAACTTTTTCTGGAGCATTATTTTCTTCAATATGCAGGCTTATTTTTTTGCGTTTGTATGGATTATCCTGCTCTGGATATCAATTCTTGCAACAATTATTCAGTACAGAAAAATCAATCCGCTTGCTGCCGTTTTGCAGATACCTTATCTTCTCTGGGTCACATTTGCAGCGTATCTCAATCTTGCAATATTTATTTTGAACAAATAATTTAATAAAAATTTGTGAAAACAAAACCCAAAAAATCGCTGAGATTATTTTTCGGCGGTTTTTTATTTTGTTATATACACATTGGGAACAGAGGATAATTTGTGATTGTGAGAAAAGCGACCACATGATATTGTGGTGGGACATATATATTATATATACATTATA
>JAFWYP010000038.1 GCA_017517665.1 Clostridia bacterium
CAGGCAGTTAAAAACCATGTTAAGGGTACACTTGCATCAAGCGGAACAACAAAAATCATTATCAAGGCAGATGTAACAGAAGCCGAAAAGGTTGTTCTTGCCGCTTCCGCAAGCGGAACTCTTTCCGGTACTGTTGTCAAGGGTGATATTCTCACAATCAACAACAAGACTTACGTTGTAACCACTGCTGCCGAAGCATCAAACAACGAAATTGAAGTAAAGGTTTATCCTGCAATCTCGGCAAAGGCAAACGATATAGTAACGGTTCTTGACAGCCATACTGCAAACCTTGCTTTCAATCCTTCCGCTTTCGCTTTTGTCACAAGACCTCTCAACGCTCCTTCAGGTGTTGAATGCTATGTCACATCTTATAACGGCATTACTCTTCGTGTTGTTCGTGGCTATGACATGAAGTATAAGAAAGATATGTTGTCTATGGATGTTCTTTACGGTTATAAAACCGTATATCCCGAAATGGCAACAAGAGTTTTGGGATGATGTGGCTCACATATGAGGAATATACCGCTTACGGCGGCACGGCTTCCCGTGAGGAATTCGCACCTCTTGAGCTGAAAGCACGCAAGCGAATCGATTACCGCACTCTTGAACGCATACAGACACCCGATGATGATATCAAGCTTCTCATGTATGAGCTTATCGGAATGCAGCAGAAATTTGACGAACGTGACGGCAACATATCAGGTTACGGCAACGACGGCGTAAGTGTTTCGTTCAATTCTCCCGAAGCTGCCAAAAAGGACTTTGACGAGAAAGCAAACGAACTCATTGATTCCGTTGTCGGTGACCTTGCTTACAGGGGGTTATGCTGATGATTCCGCCCAATTGGAACAAAGATATAACCCTCTATATCAAAACCGAAATAAACAAGAAAGTGCAGTGGGAAAGGTTCTTCTTTTCCCGCTGCTTTTTCAAGCACATCCGTTCGTCACAGTTCGATGAAAAATCACGCATTGAGGGTGAAAGTTATATTGTGCGCATTCCGTGCAAGACTGCACCTGCCGTAACTCAGGGCTGTATCGCCGTTCTCGGTAATATTCCCGATATCCCAGGTGAAAAAACAAGCGGTAATGAACTTCTTCAGAAGTACGGCGAAAACGCATTCAGGATTAACACCGTGAGCGATAACACGGGATTCCCCGTTCCTCACATAAGGATAGGTAACTGACATGGCAATTACGGTTCAAATCGATACATCCGCAATCATGGAAAAGGTTGAGGGCGTTTTAAATGACGATGCAAAAACCTTTTTTTACAACGAATTTTACCGTCATATGGAGCCTTATGTTCCTGCCGATACACTGACCATGTTCGACACAGCCGATATATCAGCCGACGGAATTCTTTTTGTGCAACCGTATTCCTCTGCACCGTATTTCGGCAAAACAAAAGACGGTAATCAGATGCATTTCAAAACCGATAAGCACCCTCTTGCCACAGACCATTGGGATATCGCTGCGTGGAATGCAAAGAAGGATGATATCTGCGGAGCTTTACAGGATTATATCAATAGGAGAAATCGCCATGGATAAAAACAAAGCGGTATTTGAATGGATAAAGCAGTGCCCGGTATTTGAAAGGCTGTTTTTCAATTTCGGTACATCTGAAGAAAATACAAGCACTTTTATTCCCATACCGACCGAAAGCACGGTTAAAACGGATATTTTCGGTAATGAAACAAAGCATTATGATTTTGCGGTTTCAACCTTCGGTGCGATTGACGATATCACATTCGAAGGCAACGAAAACATAGCCGTAATGAACCTCATGCAGCAGCTTACCGAATGGATTAAACTGCAGAACCGTGAGAAAAACTTCCCTGATTTCGGTGCAAAATGCTTTATCGAAAAAATATCCGTCAATCAGAATATTCCCGCATCTCTGCGAATGCAGAACATTTCAAAATATCTGTCACAATACAGAATACTTTACGAAGAAAGGACTGATTAAATGTCTGAACCCAGATATTCAGCAACAGAATTCGCTCTCTCCGAAAATCAGAAGGCGGAGCGTAAGCTGCTTGTTACCTGTGTAAACATGGGTGACAGTATCACTAAGACCGACGGAACACCCAATTTCGTTCCCATCGGCGCAGGCGTTGAAGATTCATCTGTTGAATTCAACCCTGAAACAAGTAAGTCTACCGATATTTTCGGTAATACGGAAACCACAGTTGATAAACTTCAGACCTCGCAGGGCATGGATCCTATGACTGTAAGAGGCGGCAATCCCTTTCTCTTTAAACTTATTGATATTATTGAGAGAAACGCTCTTTCAGAATTCTCGCTGTTTGAAGTGATGATTATCCGTGGATATATCAAAGAAGGCGAAGCAAACGCAGCAGGCGGCTATCATGCTGAGGTTCATAAGAACTGCACAATCACGCCTCAGCGTGAAGGTGGTTCGGCTTATGTCGATATGCCTATCAATATTGACTACAGCAACGACAAGGTTCTCGGCACAGTAGATACCTACAAGCCCACACCCGAGAAGCCTATCAATTTCACTCCCCTTTCATAAGGAGGTATAACCCGTGAAAAACATCAATATCGATGACGGCAGAGAAGCCATAATGATTAACGGTGACCCCAACCGCGTTATTTACGTTCAGGCATCGGATTTTAATATTAAGGTCCGCGCAAGGCAGGCGCAGAAAAATATCCATGACCTGCTCGGAGAGCTTGACAAGGCAAATCCCGAAAATGAAGAAGCTTTTGCAGATATTCTTGAAGATATCGACAAAAAGGTTCGTGAGCAGATTAACTTCATATTCAATTCCGATGTTTCACAGCCCGTTTTCGGTGCGTGTTCCCCTCTTATGAGCCTTAAGAACGGCATGAGCTATATTGAGGCTTTCCTTGATGCAATTCTCCCCGAGCTTGAGAAAATCGCCGAAAAGGCGGCTAAGGCAAGCGAGAAGCGCATCAATAAGCACGCAGGGAAGTATGCCAAATGATTTACTCCCTTCCGAAAACGCTTGAAGTTGACGGCACAGAGCATGAGATAAGAACAGACTACCGTGTGATACTTGATGTTATAACCGCCCTCAACGACCCCGAATTGCAGGAGTTTGAGAGGGCGGAAGCCTGCATCAGAATCATGTTCCCCGATTGGGAGAAAATATCAGACCGTGCGGAAGCCTTTGCAAAATGTATGTGGTTCATTGCCTGCGGTGAAACCGAAAGAGACACTGCCAAAAAGCCAAAAGTAATGGATTGGGAGCAGGATTTCAATCTTATTGTTTCGCCCGTCAACAGAATACTCGGCTATGACTGCAGAGACCCGAAACCTCTGCATTGGTGGACTTTTATTTCTGCTTATTACGAAATCGGAGAATGTGCCTTTTCCTGCGTTACGGGCATCCGTCAGAAGCTCGCAAAGGGCAAACCGCTTGACAAATGGGAAAAGACCTATTATGCCGAGCACGCCGATATAATCAAACTTAAAGCAAAGCTTACTGCCGAAGAGCAGGCAGAAATCGACGAAATATTGGGAGGTGAGAGTTTTGGGTAATACAAGTTCAATCATGATAAGCATGGATGCTGATGCTGTTCCTGCGAAAAAAGAAATCGCTGCTCTTGAAAAACAGATAAAAAAGCTTGAAAACAAACAGCTTCCTCTTATCACCGAATTTGAAGAACTGCAGAAAAAAGCGGCGCAAGCGAAAAAGGCAATCGCTGATGCCGACAAAGCTCTTGCCGCAGGCAAAATTGATAAGGTTGACCATTTTCAGATAACAACCGAAGCCTTACAAAGCATTGAAACGTATTCCGCAAAAATCGAAGAACTCCGTGATAAAATCGAAGCTCTTGACACACCGATTCTGACAATGCAGAAGAGAATGGAATCTCTGAAATTTACGGGGTCACCCGATAATTCTTTAGCGGAAGTCGGTGAGCAGGCAAAGGAAAACCTTGAAAAAGCTGCTCAGGCAGCAGGCAAGGTCACAAAAGAAGTCGGCAAAACCAAATCGTCATTTAAATCTGTCGGAAATGCCGTTGATAATTTCGGCAAACGTATTTCCAACACCTTCAAATCCGCTTTTATATTCAGCGTGCTTTATAAAGGTCTGAACGAGCTGAAACAGAGACTTTCCGCAATGCTGAGCACAAATCAGCAGTTTACAACAAGCCTCAATCAGGTAAAAAGTAATCTTGCCGTTGCATTTCAGCCGATATATCAGGCGGCTATGCCCGCAATTAACGCACTCATGCAGTTGCTTGTTAAAGCTACGGCATATATTGCGGCATTTGTGAATGCTCTTTTCGGCAAATCCCTCGGTTCGAGCATATCCGCCGCCCGAGAAATGGAAAAAAGCATTCAGGCGGTAAACAGCGGCGCAAAAGGCGCATCCGCCGCAGAAAAAGAACTCACCGCTGCCATAAAGGAAAAGCAGAGGCAAGTCAAAGCTTTGCAGAGAGAAAACAAACAGCTTCAGCGTGAATATGAACAGCAGAAAAAGGCGGTTGAAGCACAAACCGATGTCCTTGAAAAACAGATAAAGTCCCTTGAAAAGGAAATCGATGCTATTCAGAAGGCAGAGGATGCCGCCAATAAGGCAGCTGCCGCACAGCGTGAATCAATCCAGGCGAATATCAAAATGCTTCAGGAGCAGCAGAAAGCCTTGCAAAAGCAGAATGAATCACAGCAGAAGGTTCTTGACGGTCAGGTCAAAAAGCTTCAGGCTCAGCAAGATTCGCTTCAGGATAAATATGACGATGAAACGAAGGCAATTAACAAGCAAATCAAAGGTCTGCAGAATGAAATCAAGGCTATTCAGAAAGCAAAGAAGGCTGCCGAAGAAGCCAAAAGGGCAAACGAAAAATTCACCGCAAGCTTTGACGAGTTGTCCACTCTCGGCTCGGTTGACGAGGCTGACCCCTACGATGCCGAAATCGAAAAAGTGCAGGAGAAAATCGAAGCCCTGCAGGAAGAAAAGGAAATCAAGGCAGAAATCTACGAAAACGAGCGTGATGCGATTCAGGATAAGATTGATAAGCTTCAGGAAGAAAAGGAAGCTGTTAACGAAGCCTACGAAGCGCAGAACGCAAAAATTCAGGAACAGATTGACCTTCTGCAGAAATCGCAGGATGCAATCAAGGATGTTGATTTCGGTTCAAGTATAGACGGCTATGAAAGCAAAATCGCCGCTATCCGTGAGCAGATTGACGCTCTGAATGACAGCCTTAAGGAAAATCCGCAGATAGAACAGAACGAAATTCTCATAGACCAGCTTCAGGAAGAAATCGACCTGCTTCAGGAGAAGAAAGATGCTATTGAAGCAACAAGTGACGCAGCTTCAAACTTTGATTCATCAGGAATAACTAACCTTGCGGATGAGCTTGAAGAAGTAGAAGAAGAAGTTGAAAACAGTAAACTTTTACAATGGTTATCGGACAATGGTGATAAACTCCTTGACTTCATAACTATTATCGGAGAATTAGCTGCTATTGTCGGCATTGTTTATGGAGCATTTAAGATTTTTTCGAGTTTTCTTACTATTTTCTCATCACCTGCAGGTGTAATTGCTCTTGTTATCGTTGCAATTGCTGGTTTTATTGCAGCATTTGGTGATACAGAAGCTGCTGTTGATTCATTGGAGAGGATACTTAAAGGATTTGCAGAATTCCTGTTGGGTGTTTTCACAGGCGATATTGATTTAGCTGTTCAAGGTTTAAAAGATATATTCGGAGGGTTATATGATTTTGTCGTTGTTGTATTTGAAGCTATCGAAAATATGTTTATAGAATTTCTTGAATGGATTGTAAAATTAGAAGAAGAAATTTTTGGTATAGATTTATCTCCCGATATCGAAGATGCAATAAACAAATCAGGTGGCTATAAAGCATACGGAAGTATTCACGAGCGTATACCTGCACCGTATCCGAGCGGAACAACAAGACAAATCCCTGCCCTTGCACAGGGTGCGGTTCTTCCCCCGAACAAGCCGTTTTATGCCATGCTCGGCGACCAGAAGAACGGCACAAACCTTGAAGCACCTGCAAGCCTCATTGAAGAAATCATGCGTTCCGTCATGTCCGAACAGCAGTATAACTTCAACGTTACCGCAAACGGCTCTCTCGGCGCACTCATACGCTTGCTCAAACTTCAGTTCACCCGTGAAAACGACCGTGAAACCGCATTTTAAAGGAGTGATATCATATGTTTATCCTTGACGGAATTGAATACGGTGTTGACGTTGACATCAAGGTTGACGAGCTTGAAAGAAGCTTTGAAAAGCTTTCAACTGATAAAAGCGGCAGAGTGCAAAGCGGAAAAATGTATATCAATCTCATCGGTACGTTTTATAACTACAAAATGACCGTGAGGCGGGGTCTGAACTGTTCTCTTGACGAATATGAAAAATTCTTTGAACACCTCTCTGCACCCGTTCCGTTCAACACGCTCACAGTCCCATTCGGTCAGTCAACCATGACCTTTGAGGCATATATCACCAAAGGCAGTCAGAAGCTTGTCAGAGCCGCAAAGAACGAGCATTATTGGGGCCCGATATCATTGAGCTTCATTGCCCGTGAACCGCAGAGAATACCCGATGCAGGAACGGAGGCAGCATTCTTATGAACAAAATCGTTTATCATAACTTTGCTCCGAAGGCTGCCGAAAATGCTCTTTTTTCTTCCGACAGCGACAGCTTTGACTACACCGTAAGCCTCATTGAAGAATCCGAACCCGTTAATTTCGCATCTTTGGAGAACACGGGAATTGACCTTATTGATGAATCACTGGTTTTCGGTCAGGAAACCGATAACGTCGGCTTTGTATCATCGGAAGTCAGTTCCTCTGCAAGAATCTTTCCGAACGGAGGAATCCGTTTGATTTTTGCTTTTGACAAAAAATATTCGGGACCCGGAATCACCTTGCATTTTCATCAGAATTACTGCACTAAGGTTAAAGTTGAGTTTTATTCTGACAGCGATTTGCTTTTTGATAATCTGTTCATGCCCGATTCACTCGACTTTTATTGCGAAGCACCCGCAAAGCTTTATAACAAGCTGATTCTGACCTTTACCGAATCGGAAATACCCAATCAGTTTGTAAAACTCAGAAGCCTTGATTTCGGAAAAGTTCAGGAGATCAGCACCTTTTTCGGTGCAATAAATATCTTTGAAGAAATCAGGGCGGACTGCTCCGATTTGCCGTGCGATTCCTGCGATTTCGAGGCAATCGTTCCGAAAGATATAACTCCGCAGGTCGGGCAGTATTTCTTTGTTTATCACGGCGAAAAATGCTTCGGCAAATTCACCACAGACAAACTCACCGAGGATGTTGCACGCCGCTTTATTTTTGAATCAAGCTGCGATAAAAACGTTCTCGGCAACAGTCCTTTTCCTGCCCTCTCCCGTGGAACTTATACCGTTGACGATATCCTTTCAAAGATATATGAAAACTCCGATATTTCAATCAATAACGGAGGTTTCGGCGATACGGAGCTTACGGGCTTTGTCAAATCAAATTCAAATTCCAGATATGCCGCTGCTATGCTTTCAATGGGCAGCGGTTTCTTTATTTCCTCTGCACGCAACAGAAAGCTTCGTCTTTTCAGATTCCGTGACAGAGGCAGCTACACAATATCCGCTGACCGCATTTTCGGCCGTGCGGAATATATAAAGAAAGCTCCTTACACAAGCATAAATCTTTATAAGCACAGCGGTTCAGACTTTGATAACGATTCCGCAACCGTATATAAAGCAGAAAACGAAAAAATAACCGCAAACATCGCCGTCAACGAATTAAACCTTGATAAATATTCTCTTTTTTCCGACCCTTCGGCACGCCTTGAAGAAATAAAAGCTCTCGGATTTGAACGCAACGAAATCCGCGCGGAAATAATTCTTGAAGATGAGCAAGTCGGCGATATTCTCAATATTGATACTCCTCACGGAATCAAAAAAGGAATAATCGAATCGCTTGATATCAGCCTGCGCGGTTCGGAAACAATTGCAAATGCGGTTTTAATCGAAACGGAGGTAAACTGATGCCGACATACATACAGGATTTTGATTATACTTTGCATACTTCTCTCAGAATAACACACCGACTCAAAGTAACGGAAGAACCCGATATACCAAACCAACGCACAAAGTTTACGATTTCTGTTTTGCGCAGCAACTCGGGACGGTTTTATTACGGCGAAAACCAATATCTGAAATTGGAAATAAACGGTTCGGTAGTATACGACGGAACAAAACACATAAAAAATCTCGGTGAAAACGCATCAGATGAAATTTTCACTCAAACACATTATGTTAAATATGTTTCCGATAATGCCGGAAGCTTTGAAATTAAAGCTTCCTATAAAAGTGAAGAACAGAATTTGCTCATAGCTAATGTTTACTTAACGATAGCTTCGGCAACTGTCACAGGCACACTCACCCCGATTGACCTGTCATCGCCTCAGATAAGCGGTCTTTCGGTAAAAGCCGACCGTTACGGTCTGAACGCTTCGGCATCGTTTACAGCGAAACATTCTTCATATGATTTGACATTAATAGAGTTTAAGCTTTCGGGATTGACACATGTTCAAGCGAGACATAGATATGGCACACACAGCAGTAATAAGAACCAGGGCACTTTTACAAATAAGCAAGACTACGGTTCAAATGCAGACGGAACATGTTGGTTTTCAGTCAGTTTGGTTCGTCCTATAGGACAATCAAAAACTGTGAATTTTGATTTGGACGACAGACTCTGCGAACCCCCTTATTCCCTCGACAGCGGCGGCAGTTACCCGTGGGAGCTTACTGTAACTGCCTTGAACGGCAAACAAGCCAAAGTGAGCGGCACTCTGAATGTTCCGCAAAAGGTCACGGGGGTAAGCTGTGAAAATCAGCTTGAAATATCCCTCGGTCAGACTACCGTGCTTGAATATCAGGTTTACCCGGACAATGCGGAATATCCTGCAGTTGTGTTCAGCAGTTCCGACCCCTCCGTTGCAACTGTTGATGAAAACACAGGTGTCATAACCGCAGTGAATGACGGTATGTGTCAGATTACCGTTACCACACTTGACGGCGGTTCTCCCGATGCTGTATCGGGATTCAGCGCATCTTGCGTTGTAAACGTAATTAATACCGATGTTTTCCCGAAGCTTTCGGAAATCCGTTACCTCACCATTAGAGAAATATCAAGGCTTTCATTTGCGTGTACGTTTCTGCGTGATAAGCTCAGCGATAAAGGCGTTTCTGTTCCTGAGCTTGCCATTGTATTTTGCGAGGGAAAAAGTCACCCGGTGAAAGAAATCAAATCGCTGCTTGAAACGATAGAATCGAACTGTCAGCTTCTGAAAAGTGCATCTTCTTCGCTTTATCCCACTTCTTCTCTTGCCGGGCAAATGAATTTACTCAATCATAATGAGGGATATAACTGGCTTGTCATAGTGAATGAGTGGATAACATTCCTCAATGAACTCAACACTCAGATAGAAAAGGAGGCTTAATATGCGAATATTTCGTATCAATTATAACGAAGCGGGAAACCTTCTCCCCGACGGTTCTGTTCTCGGCAATCAGGGAGAACACAATGCAACCTTGCTCACTGTTACACCGCCCGATGAAATGACAGAGAACGAAAAAATAACATCGTACCGTATCGCCTTTGAACTTACCAATTGCCGTGCCGTTCATTCGGAAAGCATTGCAAAGGCAGACGTTATTTCGCTTCCGCTGTTCTCGCAGATAACCTCATCCGAAACAGTCGCCGTTCAGCTTGAAGGCTATGACGAAAACGGAGATGTTATTGTTAAAAGCCCCAAAATCAAAAAACTCAAATTCAATCCGTCAGTATGCGGCGTTGAAATCCCTCTGTCGGATTCCCCGAACAGCATGGCAGCAGAAGTCACCGCCAACACCGCATTCCGCAACAATTTCAAGGAAGATGAAAAAGGAAATTTGACTTACAAGGGGCAGCCGATAACTGAAAGAAAAACATTTTTGATTGAGGGTACAACAGATGAGTATTTTTTACCGCTTTATACTATTAGTAACGCTGTCACGCTTTATATAAATAAAAGCACCTGTGAAACCGAAGATAATGAGATTATTAATCTTGAAAACAAAGAAATAAAGACCATTTATTTTAATATTAACGGAACTCTCGTTGATATAAAAAATCTGTCTGCTTATGATGGTAAATCGTATATTGTGAACATAGAAAAACTTGTTTTTGATACAAACAGCGGTTTGCTTCATGCTCTCACATTATACTGTCCTTTTGATGATAGTATACTCATTCAGAACCTTCAAAACTACGAAAGCATGAGCTTTAAATTGGAATTATATGAATAAGAAAGGAAAATGATCATGAACGTTTCAACTGTAATTAAAAAGAATATTTCCGCAAACAAAAACGGCTTTATTATGTCAGATTATAAGGACAGCAATTCAGTCTCTTTCTTTGCTGTACTCCCGAAATCCGCTGTTGTTGACCGTATTAAGGTTGATGGCAAATCTCTTGAAGATGTCAACACCAAGAAAATAAGATATCACCGCGGCATTGTCGAAAAGCTTGCAGATGATGAATACAGATGCGTTGCAACTGTCTGGTTTGAGGAAGACGACCTCGAACTTTATGATAAGCTTGCAAACCATGACGTTCAGGACTTCGAGGTGTATTATCATCTTGAGGCGGTTGTTGAAACCGACTGATTCGGAGGCAAAGAATGAATACTGAAATTACAGTAGCACTTATTGCTTTTGCCGGCTCTGCATTCGGAACATTTGCAGGTATTCTTATCAACTCCAAACTTACGAACTACCGTATCGAACAGCTTGAAAAGAAGGTTGATAAACATAACTCAGTGATAGAAAGAACAACCGAGCTTGAAACTTGGAAAGAATCTATCAATCACGAAATCAAAGAAATGAAAGAAACCATCAACACACTTTTAACTTTTCACTTAAGAAAGGATGAATAATATGGAAAAATTCAAAAAGGCTGAATACTGGATTAGCAAACTCACATCCCGTAAGTTTTGGGCAGCTGTCGCAGGCTTTGCAACTCCGCTTATGCTTGCCTTCGGTGTTGCCGAATCCACCGCTACACAGGTTACAGCCATTATCATGGCAGGCGGTGCCGTTGTCGCTTACATAATCGGCGAAGGCATGATTGACGCTGCAAATAAGGACGGTGAATAATATGGCAAAGATATGCTTTATAGTCGGTCACGGCAAAGCCAAAGGCGGCGGATATGACCCCGGAGCTTGTTCGGACGGCTACGAAGAATTCAAAATCGCCCGTAAAATCGCAAAGCACGCTGCCGAATATTATAACAAGCATTACACCGAACAGGCTGACCTCATGAATTATAACGGTGATATTTACCTCACTGACCGCATCAGGAAAGTCAACGCCGCTGATTATGATTTTATTGCTGAAATTCACCTTAATGCAGGCAAGGGAACGGGAACGGAAACATTCTATTCAAGCGGCAATTCAACAGGCGAAAAGTATGCGCAGGAAATCTGCAGAAACATTTCTGCTCATCTCGGAATCCGTAACCGTGGAGTGAAAACAAAGCTTAATAAAAACGGTAAGGATTATTTTGC
This sequence comes from Clostridia bacterium, assembly GCA_017517665.1. Classification (GTDB taxonomy): domain Bacteria; phylum Bacillota; class Clostridia; order Oscillospirales; family Acutalibacteraceae; genus CAG-177. The sequence goes on from JAFWYP010000038.1 coordinate 11,583, forward strand.
AATCATCCGTGATACCGAACCTACAGCCGTTCTTGTTGAAACCGTCTTTATTGACACACCTTCCGACCTTGCCAATGTAAAATACGAAACAGGTCAGATTGTATGCGGACAGGCTATCGCAAAGGCTGTTGCATTGGTGAGAGGTGCAGAAAAAAAGACAGCCACAGCTGAAAAGGCTGAAACTGTCAACGACGGTTCTTTTCTGGTAAGGGTTATCGACTCCGCATTGAATATCCGCAGTGGCGCAAGTTCATCTTGTAAAAAAGTCGGCGTAATCACCGATAATGGTACATATACCATTGTTGAAACAAACAAGGCGGGAACATGGGGCAAGCTCAAAAGCGGAGAAGGCTGGATTTGCATTAAGCCTAAATATGTCAAGAAAATATAGGAGGTACATATGCCGATTATCTCAACAATTATTCTCAACCTCATCGGTTTCGCTGTTCTTATCGAAAAATTTATATACGGCATTTTTTGATAAGAAACCCTCAAAAACATAAATAATTAAAAGTAAACGGGCAGGACTATTTCTGCCCGTTTTTTGACTTGAATTCTGACTTGAATTTGACTTGAACAATCAGCTTTTTATTTAAAATGCATCCAAATAACCAAAAATATTACAGTTTTATAAACACAAAGGAAAGCCTTGAAACGCTTATATATCAAGCATTTCAAGGCTTTCCGTCTTGGCAGGGGCAGAAGGACTTGAACCCTCGGCACGCGGTTTTGGAGACCGCTGCTCTACCAACTGAGCTATACCCCTATATTAAATTATGGTGGGCCATCAGGGACTCGAACCCCGGACCAACCGGTTATGAGCCGGTTGCTCTAACCAACTGAGCTAATGGCCCAAGCGTTGCTTATTTGCAACGATAAATATAATAACAAAAAGAACTTGGTTTGTCAATCACTTTTTCAAATTTTTTTATTTTATTTCAGTTTTTATTGCAATATTTTCTGTCAGTATTTATAATCATATCAAAACATCTTTAAAGGTGATTGCAATGAAAGTTATGACATTCAACATTCAGCACGCACTTGATTATCAAAAACAGATTATAGATACCGATTTATTTATCGGTGCAATAAAGAAACACGGTACAGACATATGCTGCCTAAACGAGGTGCGCGGAGAAGGTCCGATTGAAGGGTACACCGACCAGACAAATGCACTCGGTAACGGTCTCGGTTTTTACAGATATTTCGGTGAAGCCGTTAAGGTCGGCGGTACAAGCCCTTACGGCAATGCAGTTGTCAGCCGTTTTCCTTTCAAATCTGCTGAAACAGTTGCAATTCCCGTATCCCCTGATAAAACCGAAGATGAATACCATGAACCGAGATGTGTTATAAAAACGGTTGCTGAATTCGACGGGAAGGATATTTGTTTTCTTGTTTGCCATATGGGTCTTTCAAACAAGGAAAGAATTGAAGCCGTTAAAACAATCTGCAGTCTGATTGACGAAACAGACCTTCCGATTATTCTTACGGGCGATTTTAACACTCACTCTACGGATTCGGTTCTTGAACCGATTTATGAAAGAATGACGGACTCTGATGAAAAAGCGGAAAACAAAGGCGTTTTCACTTATGCATCCTACTCCCCCGAAATCAAGATTGATTATATTTTTTACAGAGGCCTTGAGTGCCGTTACTCCCGTGTGATTACGGAGATTTATTCAGACCATTTTCCCATTATTGCAGAATTTGATATAGTATAAAAAAGAAGGAAGTCGCTGAGACTTCCTTCTTGATTTTTATTTCTTCTCCTGAACGTAATCCGCATTAATCTGTGCCTTGGCGATGCTTGCCGCTTCTTCGGCACTCTTTGCGCTGTTGATAGCATTTCTTGTTGCTTCGCGTCTTGCAAAAAGCTCGCGGTACATTCTGTCACGCTTTTCACCGTTGAGGTCATGGAAGAACTTAGGAATAATTCCGAGAGCACCTGTAATAACGGGAACACCCGTACCCATTGCAAAAATCCACCACTTTGTTGAATCAGCCTGAGTACCGATTGAGAGTCCCTGAACATAGCCGATTCTCTTCATGATAAAGTTCTGGATTGAACCCATAACAATACCCTGAAGCTTTGTAACAAGACCTCTTGCAACACCGGTCATAGCCTCTGCGCGGTAGCCGTTTTTCCATTCGCAGTAGTCCATTGCTTCATTGAGGATTTCCGTCGGAATAACGTGTCTTAAACCGTAAACACACATTTCAAAGACTTCTTCAACCGCCATTACCGGAAGCATTACCCATTTATTCTTGTAAAGACCTTTTTCCATGCCGCCGATTGAGCCTATGCCGAAAACGGCAAGCCAGCAGACATCTGTCCATATATCTTCAAGAATCCAGATTGCTTTGGTTGAAAATCTTTCTCTGAGGGGTGCGATAAATGCATAACTGATTGAGGAAACCGGAGAAGCAGGAATACCTACGATTGTCTGATATGTAGCGGAACCGAGAACGTCTATGTAATAATTCGTTCTGCTCTTGCTGACTGCAAAGCCTGCAAGGAACTCGGAAAGAGTATAGAGAAGAATCGGTCGGTTATTCATAATCGCCTTGAGACCTTGGACAATGCTCGGTTTTTCAACAGTCTGCGAAACTCTTTCTTTGGTTACACAGATGAAATAGAAGGACATCGCACAGGCGATGAGTGCAGTTAAAACACCGAAGCTGATGAAAAGCTTTGTTCTGTCCCATTGAACAACCTCATTGTTAACAAGGTCAAGCAGAACACCGAAGGTGAGTTCGGGAAGCTTTTCACCGACAAATCCCGAAATGAGGTTTGCCATGGTTATAAGTCCCGTTCGTTCCATCGGGTCAGGCGTTATGGTGGACATAAATCCTGTACCTGCTATTGATGTGAAAGTGCCTGCCGTTTCACATATAACGCTGAACAATGCATAGAAAACCAGTTTCGGAACATAGGTTGCATCCGTATCTGCAAAAAATACGGGCATGAACCAATACCACAAGCCGAGAAGAGTAAGAGGGATTTTTCCGAGAAGAATATAGGGTTTGAATTTGCCCCATCGGGTTCTTGTTCTGTCAACGATAACTCCGATAAATGTATCGTTAAATGTATCCCATAAACCTGAAAAAAGACCGAAAACCGCAAGAAAATCAAAATCGAGCTTAACAATATCATAAATGAATCTGTCGTTATATTTGTTGATATTGAAGCTTGCAGAAACGTCATTGAGAAGATATCCGACTCGTTCTTTGTTTCCGATATATCGTCGGTTTCTTAAAAGCGGATTTTTGACACCTTTTTCATAGTCTATAACTATGCCTTCCTGCTGTTCGTCATAAGCAACATTCGTATTTTCCGCCACCGAACCGCCTCCTTTTATCATTTTGTATAATAATAACATAATTCTTATTCATTTTCAATAACTTTTATTTAATTTGTATGCAAATTTTATAATTGACATTATTGATTATTTGCTGTATGCTGAATTCGGAGTGATAATTATGAGTATAACAAAACTTAATATTTTATTGTTCACCGAAAATCTCTGTTGCAATTTATTCAAATCAAAATTCAGACGCAAAACCGCGATTCCTGAAAATTTTACAATAACATGCCATGCAGGCTCACTCGGCACAAAGGCAAACAGCCTTGAATCGGTAAAAACCGCAGTTGATTGGGGCGCGGATATCGTTGAATTTGATGTCAGCTTCCGTCCCGACGGGACAGCCGTCATAATTCACGACTCATCCCCTTCCGCGAAACAAGGCGTTTTACTTGAGGATGCGCTTAAAATCGTTGCTTCGGTTAATAATTGCAAAATAAATCTCGATATAAAATCAACCGCAAATCTTCCCGAGGTTGACAGACTTGTTAAAAAGCACGGCCTTTTTGAAAGAGTTTTTTATACGGGAGTTTTTGAAGATTGGGTTGATACTGTGAAAAACACATCGGATATCCCCTATTATCTCAATCATAAAATAACAAAAGAAGAAGCAACAAACGATAATTGCGCGCTTGAAATTATCAACAAAGCAAAAGAACTCGGCGCAATCGGAATCAATTCACATTACGAAAATGCAACCGCGGAATTCTGCAAAAACGCACATAAAAACGGACTTCTCGTTTCTCTCTGGACAGTTAACGGAATTCGTGACATGGCAAAGGTCATCAACACCGCGCCCGATAACATAACGACAAAAAAGCCTGATATTTTAAAACATTTCATAAAATAAAAAACCGTCAAATCTTCAAAAAAGAAGGTTTGACGGTAATTTTTTGCAAAAAAATGAACAATGAACAATATTGACGGATATAACATAAAATAACAATTGTCTCCTGCTTAATTCAAGAAATATATTATATCTGAAAGTCAAATCATTCATTATTCATTAATTAATGCCATCCAAAGCGCAAGCGGAAGGCATTCTGGTGCCGGTGACCGGACTTGAACCGGTACGGTGTTGCCACCGAGGGATTTTAAGTCCCTTGCGTCTGCCGATTTCGCCACACCGGCAATTTTGCTGTTTTAAAGCAGGTTTGCACACCTACTCACATTAAACCAGCATGGATATTATAATTAATTTTGTCGGTTTTGTCAACAGTATTTATAAAAAATTCATTGTCTGTATTTTTATTTTCGGTATTGAAATTTTGATGATAATATATTAAAATTATTGGGATTTCAGTTATATCAAAGGAGAAAAACAAATGAATTTTTTTCAACTCGCTCTTACAGAGAGCAACCTGATTCAGCTTTTCAAAGACGGCGATTACGACACAATCATTTCAAGAATTCTTGAAAAAGCTCCATCTGTTATTGCCGCGCTTGCAATAGTAATCATCGGATACATAATTTCAAAATTCATCGGAAAGCTTGTTGTCAAGGCTATGAGTGCAAGGGGTGTTGACCCTTCGATTCATTCATTTATCAGAACCGTTATAACACTTCTGCTCAATTTTGTTTTTATTCTTTCCGCCCTTTCAACCCTCGGAATTGATGTTAACTCCTTCGTTGCCGCACTCGGCGCCGCAGGTATTACAGCCGGTATCGGTTTGCAGTCAAGCATCAGTCAGATTGCAAGCGGTGTTCAGATTCTTGTAAACCATCCGTTCAAAAGCGGTGACTATATTGACGTTGGTACTGCAAGCGGCAAGGTTCAGGAAATCAAAATAATGTATACCGTTCTTATCACTGTCGATAACAAGCGTGTTATTATTCCCAATTCTTACATCACATCAAACAACATTGTCAATTACAACGCAGAAGACAGACGCAGACTTGACCTGATTTTCTCGATATCTTATGATGCGGATATTGAAAAACAAGGGAAGCAATCAAAAAGGTTATTGCAGAAAACAATCTTATTCTCACAGACCCCGAGCCTCTTATTGCCGTTAAGGAACACGCTGCAAGCTCAATCAATCTCGCCTGCCTTATCTGGTGTTCAAGCAATGATTACTGGAATGTATTTTATTATATGCAGGAAGCCGTTAAGGTTGCATTTGATAAAAACAGCATCTCAATTCCCTACGGTCAGCTCGATATTCACATTACCAAGGAGTGATGATTTTGACAGATTTCCTGTTGAAGCTTTTTATAAAGGAATATAAAGATGCTCGCAAAGACAGCAAAGACGCATCTTCAATCGCGATTATTCTCGGAGAAAAAGAAAGAATCAGGCTCGGTGTTCTCAGCGGTATTGTAGGAATTGTTCTCAATGTTATTCTCTCGGTTTTCAAAATGATTTTCGGTGTGATAACAAAGAGTATTTCAATTGTTGCCGACGGCGCAAACAACATTTTTGATGCAATTTCTTCAATTATCAATCTTGTAGGATTCAGAATTTCAGGTAAACCCGCAGATAAAGAACACCCTTTCGGTCACGGCAGAGTAGAATATGTTTCCGCCCTAACCCTTGCATTTTTAATAATTGTTATGGGCGTTGAACTCATAAAAACTTCCGTTGACAGATTCACAAACCCCGAAACGGTTATTTTCAGCATTCCTGCTGCAGTTGTTCTTATTCTTTCGATTTTTGCAAAATTATGGCTTGCACTTTTCAATCGCAAGGTCGGAAAAATGATGAATTCGGTTGCGGTTGATGCTGTTGTTACGGACAGCATAGGCGACATAGCCGCCACGACCTGCTCTGTCATTGCTCTTGTCGCTTCAAAATTCACCGATTTTCCCGTTGACGGAGTTATGGGTATCATCGTTGCGTTGATAATCATATATGCAGGCATTGATATAATCAAAGGTACTCTCGGCCCTCTGCTCGGAGAATCTCCCGAAAAAGAAATTGTTGATAAGCTTGAAAATCTGGTAATGTCCTTTGACGGAGTAGTGGGCATTCACGACCTTGTGCTTCATACATACGGTCATTCAAAAATCATAGGCTCTCTGCACGCCGAAGTGCCCGCAGACGTTGATATTCTTCACAGTCACGACACAATCGACCTTATTGAACGAACCGTAAAAGAAAAGCTCGGAATAGAAATTTCCATTCACATGGACCCGATTATCAATGATGAAAGAACACATGACCTGAAAAACATGGTCAGCGAAATTGTTTCAAACATCTGTCCCGAAGCATCAATGCACGATTTCAGAGTTGTTGACGGTCCTACACACACCAACCTGATTTTCGACGTTGTTCTTCCGACAAAATACCCTGAAAACGATTTCAAGGATTCTGTAGAAATCTGTGTTAAGCAAGCGGATGAAAGATTCTTTACCGTTATAAATATTGACAGAGATTACATAAGGTAATAAACTCTCAAAACCACCAAGTATTGTGGTTTTTCTGCTCAACTATGCATAATATACAAAAGATTGATAAATAACCCATTAAATTTTTACTTAAAATTTTTAATAATTATCTTTCAAAATCGTGTAAAATATTGTAGAATTAAGATATATTAAAAACCGGAGGAAAAGTGCTATGCCTGATTATCAAGATTTCACAACAATACCTGTAGGTCAGCTCGGAATTATCGCTCTGCCCGGCTGCGAAGAACCTGCTCAAAAAATTGATAATTATCTTATCAAATGGAGAAAGGAAAGAGAAAGCGAACACAAGCTTACTCTTCCGTTTGCCGGCTATGAAAGGGATTCGTATCTTATCAAAGCTTCTTTCCCCAGATTCGGTACGGGCGAAGGCAAGTGTGTAATTAATCAGACCGTAAGAGGTTATGATGTTTTCATTCTCTGCGATCCGTTCAATTACAGCGTTGAATATAAAATGTACGGCCGTTACGTTCCCATGAGTCCCGATGAACACTATGCCAACCTCAAAAGAGCCATCAGTGCAATCGCAGGCAAGGCAAGAAGAATAAATGTTATTATGCCCATGCTCTACGAAGGCAGACAGCACAGACGCTCAAGCAGAGAATCTCTTGACTGCGCTGATATGCTTCGTGAGCTTTGCATCAATTACGGTGTTGAAAACATCATCACCTTTGATGCACATGACCCCAGAGTTCATAATGCTATTCCTCAGAGCGGTTTTGAAAACGTACAGCCTGTTTATCAGATGATAAAGGCAATGTGCAAAAATATTCCCGACCTCAATATTGACAAAGACCATATGATGGTTATCTCCCCCGACGAAGGCGGTATGGGCAGATGCATTTACTTTGCAAACGTTCTCGGTCTTGAACTCGGCATGTTCTATAAGCGCCGCGACTATTCCGTAATTATCGACGGCAGAAACCCCATCGTTGCCCACGAATTCCTCGGCACAAACATAGAAGGCAAGGATGTTATCATCATTGATGATATGATTTCTTCAGGTGACTCGATGATAGAAGTTGCAACAAAGCTCAAGGAGCTTAAGGCTAACAGAATCTTCATCTGCTCTTCATTCGGTCTTTTCTGCAACGGTCTCTAAACATTTGACAAGGCTTATGAAGACGGACTTATCACCAAGGTTTTCACAACAAATCTTATCTATTCAACACCTGAGCTTCTTTCAAGAGAATGGTATGTAAGCGTTGATATGACAAAATACTGCTCATTTATCATTGACACTCTCAACCATGATGAATCCATAAGCGGTCTTCTTGACCCCAAGGACAGAATTCATAAGCTTCTTACAAAGTACGGCTTTGAAAGCCATATCACAAACAAGTAACAAAAATTTACCGCCGAAGTCCAACCTCGGCGGTATTTTATTAACGGAGGCTTCTCTATGCAGAACAAATCATTGGATTTCAAAAACGGCAGATTCAGAATTATGCAGATTGCCGATACACAGGAAATTCCTTCGGTTTCACCCGATACAATTAAACTTATAGGCGCGGCACTCGATAAAGAAAAACCCGACCTTGTTGTTTTTACGGGCGACCAGATAAAAGGATATTCTTCATTTTTTATGGGTGAAAAAGGCAAAAAAAATGTTGTTTCAACTTTAAAAGCTCTTATAAGACCTCTTGAAGAGAGAAATATTCCTTTCACCATGACTTTCGGAAATCATGACGGCGAAGCGGCACTCGGAAATAACGAACAGTTTGAAATTTATAAAGAATCACCGATGTTTGTTTATGCCGATTCTGTTTCGGAAAATGACAAAGGTACTTTCTGTCTTAATATTTCGGATAAGTTCCTTGTTTATCTTTTTGATACTCACTCAAGAGCAGAGGGCGGCGGATACAGCGGTATTAACAATGAACAAATCGACTGGTATCGCTCTGTCAGAGACAGTTTTGAAAGCCCTCTCCCCTCGCTTGTTTTTCAGCACATTCCCACACCCGAATTTTTTGATGTTATCAAACGTGTAAAGCGTTTCACGAAAGGCTGTGTCAGAGCATACGGCGACCATAAGAATGAATTCTACGCACTTGATCCTCACAATTCCCGTCTCGGCGATTTCATGGGCGAATCACCTGCCGCACCCTATAAAAACAGCGGTGAAATTGATGCATTCCTTGAAAAGAAAGAGGTTCTCGGAGTATATGTCGGTCACGACCATAACAACAGCTTTGTTGCAAATTACAAGGGAATTGATCTCGGATATGCTCAGGGTTCAGGGTTCAACGTATATGGTCCCGGATATAAAAGAGGAATGAGAATATTTGACATTGAAGAAAACGGCACTTATGAAACAAGAACCGTCACCTTCGGCGAGCTTTGCGGAAAAGAAGTAAAAAGCAAACCGAAATTCGTCATTTATTCATATGTTCCCACAAGTGTTTCACAGGTTACAACCGCAGTTAAAGAAGCGGCAATTGTTGCAGGTGCGGTGTTCGGTACGGTTAAACTTATCAAAGCAATTAAAAAGAAATAACAGTTAAGGCACATCACTTTAATCGGTGACGTGCCTTATTTTTATATATTCAGGAATTCTTTAAAATCAGAGATATATTTTGCAGCAGTTTCTTTGTTGCCGCTTTCCGCAAAAATACGAAGGAGAGGCTCTGTTCCCGAGAAACGGCAGATTACAAAATCACCGTTTTCAAAATAAACCTTGCATCCGTCTTCATAACCGACCTTTTCAACCTTGTTTGAAAAATCGGGAAGCTTTCTTTCTTCAAATATGATTTTTTCAATCACGGATTTGTATTCGCGAGCAAAGTGAAGATTATCTTCAACCATAACAAACTTTCCGAATTCTGCCTCAAGCTCGCGGATAATGTCTGTGGGGCATTTATTGGTAACACTAACCATTTCGGCAAAAAGAGATGCGGCATAAACGGAATCCTTTCCGTTGATATGACCTCTTACGGTAAGACCGCCTGAGGATTCTCCGCCGAGAACAGCATCAACCTCATCAATTTTTGAAGAAATATGCTTGAATCCTACGGGAACTTCATAGCACTTTTCACCAAAGCTTTCCGCTATTTTATCAAGCATATGGGTTGTTGCAAGATTTCTGACAACAGGACCCTTCCAGCCTTTATATTTTACAAGATAATAGTAAAGGAGGCAGAGAATTTCGTTTGCGTTTATGTATCTGCCGTTTCTGTCAACAATACCGAGTCTGTCACCGTCGCCGTCCATGGCGATACCGAAATCATAGCCGTCTTTAACAACCATATTGCTCAGGGTGCTTAAAGTCTGTTCCGAAGGTGCAGGCATCATGCCGCCGAAATATGCATCCTTATTGAGGTTGATTGTGTCAACCGTGCAGCGTGCCGTATGAAGAATAACCTGCAAGGGATATGCGCCCGAACCGTGCATGGTATCAAAAAGAACGCGAAGTCCTCTTTCGCGAAGCGCCTTCATATCAAGCAAATCAATTATATCATCAAGGAACTTGTTGAACGGATTGCGGAGATATTCTATTCGTCCGTCTTTAACTGCATCGTTAAATGCGCAAATCTCGATATCCGAAACATTCTCAATAATCTCTTCAAGACGTTGAGTTGTTTCAATCGGTGCATCTCTGCCCTCATCAACAATAAGCTTTATACCGTTATAATTGGGAGGATTATGGCTTGCGGTAATTTCAATACCGAAGTGAAGCTCTTTATCCTTAACTGTGTGCATAACAAGAGGGGTGGGTGCCGAACGATTCATAAACCACACCTTAATACCGCCTGCCGCCAGAGTTTCGGCAACCCATTTTGCCGCACTCTCAGATAAAAATCTGCGGTCATAGCCGATAATAATGGGCTTTGAGATTTTGTTTTGTTCTTTTGCAAGCAAAACAATACCTGTAGCAACGCGGCGGATATTTTCACAAATGAAATCATCGCCGATAACTGCTCTCCAGCCGCCTGTTCCGAATTTAATCATATCAATTCTCTCCACTGTTTTATTATTTCTTTACATTATTTAACATTTGTTTCTTTTGTTCTTCTTTCAGTTTTATTCAACTGCTTTAAAATATTTGATAAAGCTCTGTCCGTCATCATGCTCTGCATTGGGAAGGCAGATACCTGCATTCATAAGAAGCGCACCCGAATAAACTTCGTCTGTATCTTCATCAACATAATACTTATCGGGGTCAAGACCCTTGAGCTTGATTATAAGCATTCTGTCGGGATGTCTTCTCATTGTAACGCAGGTGAGAAGAGCTTCGGATTTATCCTCAGAAACAAATTCCCACGCGGCACGGAAATGATTTTCAAACGGGCTGATAAGTCTGTAAAGGTCGCCGAAATGAATTACATCATAGTATTTATGATACTCTGCAACCTGACGTTTAACGATTCTCTTATCCTCTTCGGTGAACTTGTTGGGGTCAAGTTCATAACCGAATGAACCCCAGAGAGCAACGTTGCCCTTTGTGTCATAGCCCGTTCTTCTGCAGGCTGAAACATGGGCCCCCATTGTTGATGCGGGATAGCACATTGACGTACCGAACTGAATTGTGAGTCGTTCGATGGGGTCGGTGTTGTCACTTGTCCAGATCTGCGGTGAGAAATAGAGTGTGCCGGGGTCAAAGCGTCCGCCGCCGCCCGAGCAGTTTTCGATAAGCATATCGGGGAATGCTTTTGTGAGTCTGTCCATAACATCGTATGTTCCGAGAACAAAGCGATGAAAAACTTCCTTCTGCTGTTCGGCAGGAAGAATCGCAGAACCGACTTCAGTAAGATTGCGGTTGAAGTCCCACTTGAGATAGTCTATTTTGCAGGATGAAAGAACCTTATACATTTCTCCGAAAATATAGTCACGTACATCCTGTCTTGAATAGTCAAGAACGTATTGATGTCTGCCGATGCTCTTTTCTCTGTTGGGAACATGAAGACACCAATCGGGATGTGCTCGGTAGAGATTACTGTCCCTCGAAATCATTTCAGGCTCGTACCATATACCGAATTTTATTCCGAGAGCATTGATTTTATTAACAAATTCCGCAAGTGAACCGCCGAGCTTTTCTTCATTTACCTGCCAGTCGCCAAGACCGCTTCTGTCGCTGTTTCTGTCACCGAACCAACCGTCATCCATAACAAGCATATCAATGCCGAGTTCCTTTGCTCTTTCCGCAAAAGTAACAAGCTGGTCGCCCGTGAAATCCATTCCCGTTGCTTCCCAGTTATTGATAAGCAAAGGTCTCTTGATATCCTTCCACTTGCCTCTGATGAGATGTTTTCTGTAAAGTCTGTGGAAAATACGGCTCATTTCGCCGATACCGTCGGGAGTATAAACCATAACAACCTCGGGAGAATTGAAGGCTTCGCCTGATTTAAGCTGCCAGCCGAAATTCTCGGGATTTATACCCATAACAACTCTTGTTCCCGAATTCTGATTGACTTCAGCTTCAAAAACAAAGTTGCTGCTGTAAACAAGATTGAATCCGTAAGCGCTGCCGTAATCCTCGGTTGCGCCGTTTTCAACAAGAGCTGCAAAGGGATTCTGATGATGGCTTGAAGAACCTCTTTTGCTTGCCACAAGCTGCTTGCCGTGAGCAAGAGGTCTTCTTTCAAGACTTCTTTCCTTACCCCATCTTCCGTAAAGCGAGAGCATATCATAATCGTATGTATGGAAATCAACGCAGGCACTCATAACCTTTTCAATTTCTACGGTTTTATCGGAATTGTTGATAACCTTAACACTTCTTGTCATCGCGCCGAGATTTTCAAAAACAGTGTAGAAAAGCACGGTCTGAATTCCTGTTGTTGCATCCTCTGTGAGAATTTCAAGAGTTGAAGCTTCATTTTCGTTTTCAACATAAAGTGCAGGCAAACCTTCAATCGAGGGTTTACCCGAATAAATTTTATGCGAGACATAGCGCATATCGGTAACATTGTTACCGTCAGCGTTTCTGATTGCAACAGCGGATGTTCTGAAATCGCCGGCACCGTTTCCGGGATATTCAAACGGATTTATGTCAGGCGAAAACATACCGTCGGCAATATTTATGTTCTGAGGGCTGAAGGATGCAAAACCGCCCGTATATCTGAAAGCACTGAGATTGCTGTCGGGGATTTTTGCACCGTAATAAAGATGAACGAGATAGTTTTCTTCGTATATTTCAAAGATATAGCTTGATGTTGCGGTATCAAGCTTGAATATTCTTTTTTCGCTGTCAAAGCTGATAGGCATAATTATTTCTCCTTAATCATATTATTGACCTTTTCACGGACAGACAGAAGCCAATTGTCATCATGAGGATACTCCTTAAAGGTCAGGGGCTTTTCAAGGTCTTTTTCAAGAATTTCAATAACTTTTGCTCTGCCGATTTTCTTTTCGAGTGCCTTGAGTGCCGCCAAATCCTGAAATGCATCATAGAAAACCTTGAGGCGGAGAGATTCAAGTGTTTCACCGTTATCCGCGGGATAAACCATAAATGAATCACCCGAAGGGAAGCTTCCGCCCGCATCAGTAACCTCATAGGGATTTATAGCTTTAATTGAATATTGAGAATTATAAAAATTATAACCCCACTGCAAAAAGCCTTTGATATCGTATTTGTAGAGAAGCACACCGAGAATTCGGTTACGGAGTGACGGCATGGAAACAAATCGGTTGGGAACATACTCTTTTCCCTGTCCGCAGCAATAATATGTCCAGAGTTCGGGAACATTTCCGACAAACGGTTCTATATCATTTTCCGCAGGAATGGGATTCTTGACCGCACCCGTTTCATAGAATGCATAATCCGAAAGAGCATCAATTACCCTGAAGTCCGGGAAGCATTCTTCAATGAGCTTTGCTCGGCGTTTATATGTTTTGAGATGACTTTTTGAAGGTTCATCCGAAACGTGAAAGAAGCATTTTTCACGGATACCTTCGGCATCAATGACTTTAATGAGTTCCTTTGAAAACTGACGGAGAAAAATATCATAATTCTTGCTAGAAGTGCGGGTGAACCAGCCAAAAATCTTCTTTTCTCTGCCCTTTCTGTCCGTTGCAATGATTTTGGGAGCATGCTTTGCACCCCATTGAGTGAAAAGATGACTCATTTCAAAATATTCAACGCCGCATTCATGACACATTGCAATCCATTTGCGCAAATTCATGAAATCAAAAGAGTATTTTCCGCCTCTTTTACGGACTTTAACAAGCTGAACTGTTTTTCTTTCACCGCCAACCTTTGTATCGAGAGGAGGCGTGAAAAGCGGAGTAAGAATACAGTTAAGACCGTGTTCAACAGCTGTTTTTATAAAGTTTTTATTTATGCGCCAATACTCATCGCTGAAAGGCTCAACACCGTAATAATTGCAGATACAGTCCGAATGATACCAGTTGGTATAAACAAGTTCTTGCTTTGGCAATTCGGCATCAATTATTTCAATTTCAACCTCTGATGCTGCAGACATATCTCCTTTGATATCAACGGTAACAGAGTTTTTACCAGTAATTATTCCGTTGCCCGAAACCTCAATCCAAAGACTGTACCATTTTCCTTTTTCAACGAAAATTTCACCTTCTGCGGGAAGAAGATAATCGGGATACATTCCCGATGTTTTGCGAAGGTAATAATCATCCGCATCATCAAAACAGGCATTTCCAACGGGAATATCCTTAACAACATATGCCTTTGAAATTTCAGCAAGCGAACCGCCGAGCAAAACGGTTATTTTTCCGTCGGTTTCGGGACAGAATGCCGCCTGAAATGACATTTTTTCGTTTTTAAGCATCGGAATAACTTTTATATCAGAAACATTCGGCTTTTCATCCGAAAATACTTTTTCAAGAGAATTAAGAATCAACAATTCCATAATTTTCTCCTTTCATTATTTACCTGCGGACATCGCCTTGTCCTTTGCAACGGTTTTGTCGATTGCGGTTATGACGGAATTTTCAAATCCCGTTTCTTTAAGACTGCAGACACCTTCAACGGTTGTTCCTCCGGGTGAAGAAACATTGCGTATAAGCTCACTAACGGAAAGAGGACTTTCAAGAAGCATTTTAGCACTTCCGAGCATCATCTGAGCCGCGATATCCTGAGCTGTTTTTGCAGGAAGTCCGTATTTTATTCCTGCCGTTGCAAGTGCATCGGCAAACATATATGCAAAAGCAGGGCCAGAGCCTGCAATTGCGGTAAAAGCAGAAAAATATTTTTCTTCGAGAAGAACGGCTTTTCCGAAGGATTCACAAAGTTTAAGCACATATTCTTTTTCCGAACATGAAACATTGTCCGTTGCACAAACGGCAGTCATTGCCTGACCGACGGAGGCATTGATATTCGGCATTATTCTTACAGCCTTTACATCAAATCCGAAACAGGAAACGATTTTTGAGGTTTCCGTACCTGCAGCGGTTGAAATGACAAGCGGATTATTTTTCTTTGTTTCTTCTTTTATTTCGTCGGCAAGTGAGGCAAAATCCTTGGGTTTGACAGCAATAATGATATTTTTGCATTTTGCGGCAACCTCGGATGAGCAGGAAGCGGCATTAACCGAAAGTTCTTCGCAAAGCTCATTCACCTTCGTCTGATTGATATCATAAATAATTATTTCAGAAGGGGAAATTTTTTCGCAAGCAACAACCCCTCTGAGAATTGCACTTGCAAGATTTCCCGTTCCGATAAATCCTAATTTCATAATTATCTCCTTACAAGACATAAAGGAGCTGTCTTACTTCTCGGTAAGACAGCCCCTTTGATTTTAAAGGTCTGATGTGCAGTTGGGGCACTTTGTTGCGCCGATTGCAATTTCACTCTTGCAGTAGGGGCATTCTTTGGTGGTGGGTGCTGCGGGAGCTTCTTCTTCCTTCTTCTTTGACTTATCGGCAATTGTATTGATTCCCTTAACAAGAAGGAATACAACAAATGCCATGATGAGGAAGTTGAGAATTGCACTGATGAAGTTGCCGTAGTTGAGAGTTGCGGCACCTGCTTCCTGAGCAGCAGCGAGAGTTGCATATTCACCGCCATCAAGAGCGATGAACAAATCTGCAAAGTTAATTCCCTTTGTTGCAAGGCTGATAACAGGCATTACAACATCGTCAACAAGTGACTTTACGATTGCCTGGAATGCTCCGCCTACGATAACGCCGACTGCAAGGTCAATAACATTGCCTCTCATGATGAATTTTTTGAATTCGCCGAAAAATCCGTTTCCTTTTGCCATGATTATTACCTCCGAATTTTTTATTTTCCTATATAATTTAGCAAATATTTTATAAAAGGTCAACACCTTCAAGGTTAAAATTTGGAATATAATTTTCAGTTGATGACTCTTTGCACTGAAAATAACAGTTTTCAAAGCCGAGAGCAAGAATTTTATCCTTTACAATCTTATATTCCCTCGATGACAGCTTTCTGTCAATGGGCGGCATTTCCTTTGCCTTTCCGAATGGAGTATACTGCCTCATAACGCTGATATGAGTTTCTGTTGACAGATTCTCCGCTACCCACGAAAAAACCTTGACCGCCTGAGAAATATTACCCGGTAAAACCATATGGCGGACTATTATCCCCTTTTTCGCAATACCGTTTTCATCCGTTTCAATATCACCGACCTGACGGTACATTTCAAGTACGGCAGATGAAGCATAATCGAAATAATCCTCTGCATCCGAATATTTTTTTGCAGGTGCGGAGTCAAAATATTTGATATCGGGCAAATAAATATCAACAAGACCTTCAAGCATTTTAAGTGTTTCCGACTTTTCATAGCCTGAAGAATTCCAAATAACCGGCACGGGTGATTTATATTCGGAAAGAACACTTGCCAGCATCGGTGCATAATGTGTGGGGGTTACAAGATTAAGATTATGAACACCCTTTTGAATAAGATTGTCAAAAATCTTCATAAGTTCTTTTTCATTGACTTCCTTGCCGAATGCATCATGGCTGACTTCAAAATTCTGACAATATACACATCCGAGATTACATCCCGAAAAGAAAACCGTTCCCGAACCTTTTTCGCCGCTTATGCAGGGTTCTTCCCAGAAATGAGGTGCAGCACGGGCAACCTTGAAGCTTTCACCGACTCCGCAGATTCCACGGTTTATATTTCTTTCCGCCGAACAATTACGGGGACATACAGAACATTTCACGATAAAACCTCTTAACTAATAATTTATATACATATTATACAATTATTTTTTATAAATGCAAGCTGATTTTTCGTTGCAATATACATAATCATAGTGTATAATATATTGGAATATTGCCGAAAGGGTGATTTGATGCTTCTTACAATTGATATCGGTAACACTAACATAACAATCGGTGTTTATGACGGTGACGAGCTTGCGTTTATTTCAAGACTTGCAACCGACCGTTCAAGAACTCCCGACCAATATGCTATAGAATTCAGACAGATTTTTGATTTATATAACACGGAATGCAACAGCTTTTCGGGTTCGGCAATCAGCAGCGTTGTGCCCGAGCTTTCAGCAACAATAAGCGAGGCTGTTGAAAAAATCACAAACAAGAAACCGATGATACTCGGACCCGGAATAAAAACCGGAATGAACATTTTGATTGACAACCCCGCACAACTCGGCGCAGATTTGCTTGCAGGC
Source organism: Clostridia bacterium (assembly GCA_017517665.1). Classification (GTDB taxonomy): domain Bacteria; phylum Bacillota; class Clostridia; order Oscillospirales; family Acutalibacteraceae; genus CAG-177. The sequence goes on from JAFWYP010000038.1 coordinate 28,925, forward strand.
TGTGTTGGTGCTGCGGCACTTTATCCTCTCCCCTGCCTTGTTATTGACCTCGGTACAGCAAGCAAGATAAGCGTTATTGATAAAAACGGCGCTTTCTGCGGCTGCACGATTACACCCGGCATCGGAATTTCACTCGATGCACTTTCCGCAAGAACATCTCAGCTTCCGAATATCAGCCTTAAGACTCCTGCAAAAGCAATCGGCAAAAACACGATTGACTCCATGCAGTCGGGAACGGTTTTCGGCTATGCTTCAATGATAGACGGTCTTTGCGAAAAGCTTGAAGCTGAACTCGGCGACAAGGTTATGACAACCGTTGCAACGGGCGGTCTTGCACGCGACCTTATCAAAAGCTGCAAAAGAGATATAACTTTTAACCGTGAGCTTACTCTCTACGGTCTTAAGGTTCTTTACGAAAAGAACAGGAAATAATTAATTCGTCAAATTTTGCGTTGCATCCTGAAACAAGAATAATCATGCTTTTTGAAAAGCACGCAGGTTAACGAGATGGATTTTCGTCAGACGGTTGAAAAAGCGGAGTTAATACGAGGTATTAACGAGCATTTTGATACCGTATCACGGAAATACAGCCGTTAAGATGCATCTTACTGTTTAGGGAGCAGCAGCAAGGAGGAATATATTATGTCAAAATCATCCGCAATGAAACGAAACCTCAGCCTTGCACAGCTGGGACTGATGAGTGCGCTCATCATAGCAATGACCTTTGTGCCTTATCTCGGATACATCAGCTACGGTGCGCTGAGTATCACGCTGATTCACATTCCCGTCATCATCGGTGCGTGTGTAATGGGTGCAAAAGGCGGCGCAATTCTCGGTACGGTTTGGGGCGTATCCTGCATTATCAAAGCAGTTCTCGCACCCCCTTCACCGCTTGAAGGTATCATCTTCAAGAATCCGGTTGTTGCACTTATTCCCAGAATTATCGCCGGCGCTGCGGCAGGTCTTGTTTTCACGCTTGTTGCAAAAAAAGACAAGAAAAAGCACATCGCATCGGGTCTCGGTGCAATTGCAGGCTGTCTTTGCAACACAATTTTCGTTATGGGCAGCATCTATGTCCTCTACGGCGAAAAATACGGTGCAGAACTCGGCATAGCTTCGGTTAACTTCGGCGGTCTGACGAACTACATTCTCGCCGCATTCGGAATCAATGCCGTTATCGAAATCATCGTTGCAATCGTTATTGCAATCCCCGTAAGCCTTGCATTAAGAAAGGTAAGAACAAAAATATAAATCATATTGAAAGACGGTGAACCGGTTGCCAATTAAAATAGCAAATGAGCTTCCCGCACATCATGCTCTCGAATCGGAAAACATCTTTGTTATGACCGAAGACAGAGCAATGAAGCAGGATATCAGACCGCTTTATATTCTGATACTCAATCTCATGCCCACAAAAATCGAAACGGAAACACAGATTTTAAGACTCCTGAGCAACTCTCCTCTTCAGGTTGAAATCGAGCTTCTGCAGGTTAAGTCCCACAAATCCAAAAACACCTCTCAGGAACATATGCTCAAATTCTATAAAACCTTCGACGAAATCTGCCATAAAAAATATGACGGTCTTATCGTTACGGGTGCACCCGTTGAGCTTCTTGATTTTGAGCAGGTTGATTATTGGGATGAGCTTTGCGAAATTTTTGAGTGGAGTAAAAAGAATGTTTATTCCACATTCCACATCTGCTGGGGTGCTCAGGCGGCTTTGTATTATCATTACGGCGTGCCGAAATATCCGCTTGAAGAAAAGCTTTTCGGAGTTTTTCCTCATAAATGTCTCGATACATATCACCCTCTCATGAGGGGGGTTGATGATGTTTTCTATGTACCTCATTCAAGACACACCGAAAACAGAAGAAGCGACATTGCACTTGTTAAGGATTTGCAGATTCTTTCATATTCGGACTACGCAGGCGTTCATCTGGTTTCCGATATGGACTGCAGACAGTTTTTTGCAACAGGTCATTCCGAATATGACAGAGAAACATTGGCAAGAGAATATTTCAGGGATATTAATAAAGGTCTTGATATAAAAGTTCCGTTCAACTATTTCCCCGGCGATGACCCGTCAATGATGCCGAAAATGAGTTGGAAAGGAACGGCAAATCTGCTGTTTACCAATTGGCTTAACTATTTCGTATATCAGAAAACACCCTACGATTTAAGCACGCTCTAAAAAAACAAAGGCGGGATATATCCGTATCCCGCCTGACTTTTAAAGAATATTTAATTCCCCGAAAATCAACACACAGGCAATCACCGCATGAAGTGCAATTTCAAGCGGAAGTCCTATCATGAATTTTTTGTGCTTTGTTTTATGTCTGATAGTTTTCATCGTAACATACATAGGCAATGCACCGCCAAAAAGTCCCACAAGCATGAGAGTTGCCTCGGGTATTCTCCATGCATCTCTTTTGGCTTTTGCCTTATCGGCAATTGTCATGACAATCGCAACCAACGAGATAACAGCAAGATAAATAATAAGTAATTTTGAAAATAATGACATTTTAAACAGTCCTTTAAAATAGATTATAGTTGACAAACAATGAAAGGAACTTCTTATGAAAAAACTCATCCCTTTCATGATGATTATATGCTTTTTACTATCATCATGTCAACTGATAAAAGGAGAAAAGCCGCAAGAATTAAACAGCTCCGAAGAATTAAGAGGTGTCTGGATTTCGTGCTATGACCATGTAAACGCTTCCGGCAAATCCGAAACGGAGTACCTTGCCGAAACGGACAAAATGTTTGAAACAATAAAAAACTGCGGTCTTAACACGACATTTGTTCATCTCAGAGCGTTTTCCGATGCTTTTTATGAATCGGATATTTTTCCGTATTCCTCATATATAGCAGGCAGTCAGGGGGCATCACTCCCCTTTGACCCGTTTGAAATCATGCTCAAAAGCGCGGAAAAACACGGTATATCCGTTCACGGCTGGATAAACCCCTTCAGAATTTCAACAAAAACGGACGCATCGGCATTATGCGAAAACAATCCCGCAAAGAAAATTCTTAATTCAGGCAATGCGGAGGGAGAAATCTGTGTTCTCAATAACGGAATTTATTATAATCCCACCTGCGAATCAAACCACAAGCTTATTCTTGACGGGATAAGAGAAATCATTGAGAAATATGACATTGACGGCATTCACATTGATGATTATTTTTATCCGTCAACCGATGAAGAAATTGACCGAAAACAGTATGAAAGATACCTGTCACAAGGCGGCGGGCTTTCTCTTCCCGAATGGAGAAAATCCAACATCAACGCATTTGTTGCAGCGCTTTATTCGACGGTTAAATCAGAAGATGAAGATTTAACCGTAAGCATAAGCCCTGCGGCAAACACCGAAACCAATGAAAAAGAGCTTTATGCCGATTGCGGTTTATGGTTATCTTCCGAAGGATATGCGGATTTGATTATTCCGCAGATTTATTTCGGCTTCAACCATAAAACCCTTCCCTTTTCCGAAACTTTGGAAAAATGGAGTTCATTTGAAAGAAATCCGTCAGTTAAACTTGCCTGCGGTATTGCGGCATATAAATGCGATGAAAACTGCGGTTATCTTGATGATAACGAAAAAAACGACTGGCAAAGCAATAAAAACAACCTTGCAAATCAGGTAAGCTTTATAAGAGAAAGCAGCAGATATTGCGGCTTTGTTGTTTTTTCATACAAAGACCTGATAAACGAAAATTGCAAAGAAGAAATCAAAAACATAACAGATATAATCAAAACGGAGAAAACGGATGAAAAAAGATAAAATACTCATAGGCGCCATAATCGGAATTCTTGTTATTATAATCGCCATTGTCGCGGCTATGTTTGCAACAGGAAAGTTCGATGTTTTCAAAAAAGAGGAAACAACAGAAATAACCACCATACCGGTAACAGAAACCACAACGGAAACTTCCGCAACGGGCAGACCGAAAACACCTGTCCCCTCTTCAATAGTTGCCGCTGTATATTCGGATTATTCGGAAAACAGCAATTCAGAGCTTGCAAGCTTTGCAAAGCTCGGATTTAACACCGTTATTTTTGAACTTAACAAAGAAAATACCGACAAGGTTGCGGCTCTTCTCGAAACTGCCAAAGCTCTCAATCTTTACTACGGTGTCAGAGCGGATATATCGGAAAAATCCGATTATGCAGTTTCGTTTATCGAAAAGCACAACGCGGATTTCATTATCTTAAGCGGTCTTGACGAAACAATCGGAAACTATTTTTCTTTAATGACGGAAACCTGTGAAAAAATCAAAAGCATTGATTCTGTTATGCAGACGGGAATCGAACCCGTCTATGTTTCCAAAACATCAGCACCGTTGATTATGCTCACATCTTTGGGCAAAGCCGATTTTGTTTTTCTTTCGCATGACAGTTCTCAAAATTCAGCTTTTGAAACCGCGCAGACCTTATGGAATGAAAAGACAAGCCCTCTCTGGATTTGCCACGACCTTAAAGGCATCTCCTCATATTCAACGGATAAGGCATCAAAAATGATTGAAACAGTATCAAAATCAGCCGATATGTCCCTTTGCAGAGGTCTTGCGTTCATGCCCTATTCGGAAATTTCAAAAGCTTCCGGAACGAGCGCGGAAATTGTTCTGAATTACATTCAGAAGCGCGATACATATCTGCTTGACAAAGAATTCAAAATAACCAACCACCAAAAAACAAGTTTTACCGTTGAGCAGTCATCCGTAACATTCAGAGGAACGAGCAGTCCTGCTTATGACCTTATCTGTAACGGACAAAAAATGACGGTTGCAAAAACTGGTGATTTTTCCGTTGACTGTCAGCTTTCTCCCGGCAAAAACACAATAAAGTTTGAACACAAAGGAAAAACATACAATTACGAAGTCACATACAAAATCAAGCTTCTCAAATCCGTTTCACCCTCCGAGGATATCTCAGTACCGAGTGAAATGATGATTGAAGTTTCTGCCGTTGCACACAAAAAAGCAACGCTTACGGTTACATGGAATGGTAAAAACTACCCCATGAGTCTTGCTGACAGCGGCAATGAAGAAGATACGGTTGATAAAGAATCCGATTTCGGAACCTTCACCGCATCTCTGACTGCGCCGAAAGGTACGGACAAAGTGCAAAAGCTCGGCAAATATAAAATTACGGCAAAATACAGCGGTCTGACTGAAACAATGAACGGCGCAAGTATTTCCGTTAGTGCAAATGAAATAGTTATCCCTCCTCCACCTCCTACGGAAAAGCCGACCACAACCACCACAACGCAAAAGCCCACGGAAGCAGCAAGCGAAACGGCTTCGGAAACCAATGCTTCTCCGAGCGAAAGCGGTACTGCCATTCAGGATAATTCCACGCAGACAACCGAAAAAGAAACGACTGTTTCCACTCAGCAGACACCCACTCTTTCCGATAAGGACAGACTTCAGAAATATTTTTATACCGAAAACTACGGTCTCGGAACAGCAACAATCTGCGAGATTATTGAAGATTATGTTGAAGCCTATCCGGGCAACACAACGAGTACCTTCTCCGTTCCCGACTGTTCTCCGCTTCTTAAAGGTACGGTTGACTATGTTAAAACCTCATCAACCTTTGACGGAGACAAATACTATATTCTTTCATCGGGAATAAAGGTTGCTCAGCAAAGAGAAGAAAGACTTGCATCAGGCAAGGAAGGCGCAATAACACATGTAAGCATTAAAAGCGGTTATGTTATGCCGAAAAACAGCATCAAGGTTGTTTCAAGCAGCACATCAAACGGAAATACGGTTATAAAGCTCGATATGAACAGAACTGTTGCTTTCAATGCAAAGCTTCTTGGTCAGACATACAGCAACTACAACAGCCGTCCCGTAAGAGTATCTTCACTTAACTGCACGGGAATTGAATTCGTTTTCAGCGATACCGTTAATGCAGAAGGAAAAATCAACGTTTCAAACGGAGTATGCGCAGGCGGAAAGTGGACATCCGATTCCTCCAAATCAACCGTAACCCTTACTCTTGAACTCGCAAGCAAGGGTAAATTCTACGGTTTTCATTATGAATATGATAAAGATGGTTATCTTGTTATAACAATCAAGCACAAGCCGTCATCTTCGCTCAGCGGTTACACAATCATGCTCGACCCCGGTCACGGAGGAATTGACCCCGGTGCAATATGTGCCGTTACCTCTTCAAGCTTCGGAAATGAAAAAGATATTAATCTTTCACTCGCAACGAAAATAAAAGACCTCCTTGAAGCAGAGGGAGCAAAGGTCATAATGACAAGAACAACGGATAAGTGGGTATGCTATACCGACAGAAATGCGGCAGTCAGAAATTCAGAACCTGATATGTTTATTGCCGTTCACTGCGACTCGAGTAACACGGCATCCGCTATGGGTACTTCCGCTTATTATTACAGGGCATATTCACAACCCCTTGCAAAAGCCGTTCATGAAAGCATTGTAAAAGCATATAAAACAAAAATATATGCGGACAAACCCGAAAGCACTTTAAGCAAGGTAAGCAGAGGCTCGGATTTCTATGCATTCAGAGTAACAAGGGTTGAAGAATGCCCCGCAATTCTCATTGAATACGGTTTTGTTTCCAACATCTCTGAATGTCAGGTATTGCAGGACGCCGGCAACAGAGATATCCTTGCCGCGGCAACGGTTGAAGGAATAAAGAATTATATCAGCGCGAGCTGAGTCTTTTTTCAATCTGCGAACAAATAAAATACGCAGGTATGCTCAGGAAAAACCATCCAACCGTAAAAAACGGGCAAATCTGACCGAAGAGGTTTAACGGTTTTTCCGAGTAATCCCACACATTCCAGCCGAGACCAACATTCACTATCATACCGACGGTGAATTCAAGTCCCGTTATAACTGCCGCACCGATAAGACACCGAGAAATCAGACCAATTTTTTTGTTCTTATTGACGGCATTGAGTATCACAAGGACAACTCCTCCCGTGAGCGCCATTGTCCAGTGCGTATAGCCTCTTACAGCAACCTCAATCAAGCCGTAGGCAAACGCACCGATACCGAAACAGATTAAGTATTCTTTGAATTTCAATTTTCATCACCCGAATTACTATTGGCAAAAGAGGTGCTTTTATGCGGCATATGACCGCTTTGGTAAAACCTGCTTCATCGCTGTGCAATCTGAAATGCAGTTATTGCTTTTACTGTGACGAAGCGGAGAAAAGAGAAAAGAATTCAGGTAAAATAATGAATTCGGAAACATCGGAAAATCTCATCAGAAAAATGTTTGATTTCTGCGGAGAAAAATCCATGCTGACCTTTATGTTTCAAGGCGGTGAACCGCTGATTGCAGGACTTGATTTCTTTAAGAATTTTGTAAAAGCCGCAGAAAAACATAAAACCGAAGGCAGCATAATCAACTATTCTCTTCAGACAAACGGCACTCTGATTGACGAGGACTTTTGTGAATTTTTCAAAGAAAACAACTTCCTTATCGGGGTTTCGCTTGACGGAGAAAAGCCTCTGCATGATAAATACAGAAGCGAATCTTTCGACAGGACAATGAACGGAATCGAACTGCTGAAAAATCACGGTGTTGAATTCAATATTCTTTCAGTCATAACAGCCAAAACCGACGCTTCACGGCTTTTTGATTTTTACATTGAAAACGGCTTCCGTGACGTTCAGCCGATTTACTGTCTTGACTCTTTAAGCGGTGAAAAATCGGACTACAGTCTCGGCGCAAAACAGCTTGCAAGGTTCAAAAAAAGACTTTTCAATCTGTGGTTTTCTGAAGTTTCAAAAGGCAATCATTTCTATGTAAGGGATTTTGACAATCTTCTGTCGCTTCTCACAAAAGGTGTTGCAGAGCAATGCGGTGCAAGCGGCAGATGCAACGCACAGCTCGTTGTTGAATCCGACGGCACCTGCTATCCTTGCGATTTTTATTGTCTTGACGAATTTGAATGTGCAAACATAAACGATGCGGACATTAATGATATTTTAAACAGCAAAGGTCTTAAAAATTTTTTTGAACATGATGAAGAAAGAAACAGCCTTTGCGCTTCATGCAGAGTCAGACCGCTTTGCGGCGGAGGCTGTAAAAGATACAGAAAGCTTTATAACGAGCTTTCCGGCTATTGTCCTCAGATGGATTTTATTCTTCACGCAATTGAAAAACTGCAATCCGTAAGATAGGAGAAAAATTATGAACAAGCCTAATATTATTTTTTATTTTTCCGACCAGCAGAGAGCCGGTTCTGCAGGCTGTTACGGTCAGAAGCTTCCCGTAACTCCTAATCTTGATGCTGTTGCAGAGGAAGGCACTCTTTTTGAAAATGCATTTTCATGTCAACCCGTTTGCGGTCCGATGCGTGCCTGCCTTCAAAGCGGCGTTTATGCAACACAGAACGGCTGCTACAGAAATGATATCGCACTTCCCACGGATACCAAAGGAATTGCACACTATCTCACAGAAGCGGGCTATGACACCGCATATATCGGTAAATGGCATCTTGCTTCCGATAAAGAACACCGCCTTGCAACAAAGCCTACTCCAAAAGAACGCAGAGGCGGCTATGATTACTGGAGAGCATCGGATGTTCTTGAATTCACTTCTCACGGATATAACGGCTATATTTTTGATGAAAACAACAATAAGCTCGAATTCAAGGGATACAGAGCCGATAAAATCAATGATTATGCTATTGAGTATGTAAAAAAAGAACATGATAAGCCGTTCTTTATGTTTGTTTCACAGCTTGAACCGCACCATCAGAATGATCGTCTGCGTTTTGAATCTCCGAAAGGTCTCAAAAACAAGTTCAAGGATTATGAAATACCCGGTGACCTCAAAGGCACACTCGGTGACTGGAGACTGCAGATGCCGTCATATCTCGCCTGCTGTAACAGAGTTGATGAAAATTTCGGCAGACTCATTCAAACACTCAAGGATGAAGGAATTTACGATAACACGGTTATAATTTATACTTCCGACCATGGCTGTCATTTCAGAACAAGAAACTTTGAATATAAGCGTTCATGCCATGAAAACAGTATAAGAGTTCCTCTCGTTATAACGGGCGGTGCATTCACAGGCGGCGGCAAGATTGATGACCTTGTTTCTCTTATTGACCTTCCTGCAACAATTCTTGACATTGCAGGTGTTGACATACCCGAGCATTTCATGGGCAAGAGTCTTACCGATAAAAAGGGTCACGAAAGTGTGTTTATGCAGATTTCCGAAAGTCAGATAGGCAGAGCTGTTCGTACAGACAGATGGAAATACAGCGTTTCGGCAAAAAATGAGGACAAGGCTTTTGCCGAATACTATACCGAGGATTTTCTCTACGACCTCAAAAACGACCCGTACGAAAGAACAAATCTCATTGACAATCCTGCATTTTCACAAACAAAAGCCGAGCTTCGCGCAATTCTTCTTGAACATATGAAAAAAGCGGGAGAACCCGTGCTTGATATTGTTGTGAAGTAAAAAATCATTATAATTCAGCTGTTTGCAACCGCAGGTTGCGTAAGTGCAAGCTATGATTTATTGCTTCGCAACCGGTTTTTTGTTATCCTCATATCAAAGGAGGAATCAGCATGAAGCTTCATGAAAAAATCTATTATTGCAGAAAGAAATCGGGTATGTCGCAGGAAACGCTTGCCGAAAAAATAGGTGTTTCCCGTCAGGCAATCAGCAAATGGGAAACGGGCGATGCAGTACCCGAGTTATCAAAGCTCAAATCTTTATGCGATATTTTCGGAGTTACGGCAGACTGGATGATATCTGAGGATGAACCCGATGAAACACCGAAAAAAGAGGCTGTTGCATATTCAGACCGAATCAGCAGATTTGATGATTTAACGGATAAAATTGCCGACGGCGCAGAAAAGATTTTCAAAAAATATGCCTGGATTTGCGGCATAGCGGTTATACTTATCGGAGTGTATCGGGTGATAAGCGCAATCATGCCGTTATTTACCGCAGGCGGATATATGCCTGACGGCTTTATCTTTTTTTCATTTTTCTATGCATTAATCGGATTTGTTTTTATCATCGGAGGTATTATTTTAACCGTTGTGCTGAAAAAATGGTGTAAAAAGAACAATATATAATAAAAAGCAGCGAGTTTCGGCTCGCTGCTTTGACTTTTATTTACACGGTACGGCTTCGCGGTGCGAAACAACAAATGCGCTCAGGTCTGCACCTGCCTTGCCCGACTTAAGAATATCTCCGCTTTTGAAGTATTCGCAGAGAAATGCGGCTGAATAGCTGTCACCTGCGCCGACGGTTGAAACAACGCTCGCCTCGGCACATGGAATATCATAAAACTCATCATTTACAGCATCGTAAATCAATGAACCGTTTTCGCCTTTTGTGAACAGAACGAGTTTTATATTATCAAAGCTTCCGCATATATTTTTAACGGTTTCTCTTTCGGTTTTCCCGCTGTTATATAAACCGAACTGCGATAAAATCGGTTCTTCCTCTTCGCTGATTTTGAGAATATCCGCATTTTCAAGGCAAAGCAGACATGAGTCTCTGTCATAGCAATCGGGGCGGAGGTTCACATCGCAGAAAATATGAGAAAAATTGCACTCCTCAAGAATTCTTTTAACCGCATTTCTTGAAACTTCATCACGCTGAATAAGAGTTCCGAAGGCAAAAATATCGGGGCTGTATTCCTTGATTTTTTCAAGTTTATCATCTGAAATTTCAATTTTATCATAAGCAACGGGTCTCAAAACATTATAAGACGGAATACCGTTATTGACAGTTACAATGCATTTGCCCGTAGGATGATCATTTTCGGAAACGAATGAAGTTTCAACTCCGAAATTTTCAAGATATTTTATTGCTTCCGAGGAAAGCTCGTCCTTTCCCGTTGCGGATACAAGAGCGCTTTCCGCACCCTGCATTGCACAATGGGCGCAAAAATTCAGCGGTGCACCGCCGATTTCAGCCTCACCGTTAAAAATATCGAATATTATTTCACCTATCGCCATAATTTTCATATTATCACCAATAAAATTATAATAGTAAATATAAGATTAGTCAATTAATAAATATTGAAAAATCATTAATAATGTGTTATCATTTCAGCAGTAAAAAAACTCGGAGGTATATTATGTATTTCTTACCCGAAAAAACATTGGCATTGGGCATTGTTATTCTGCCCGTAATCATCTGTTCCGTTCTTCTTGCTCTTTTCAAGGATAAGCTTCCCCGTGATCAGGGCAGAGATTTTGCATTCAACGGCAAGCTTTCCGCAGGTAAAGTAAGAGGCGCAGGCATTATTTTTGTTTGCTCATTCATCGTTGTTTCGTTTCTTGCAATATGTCCCCCCATCGGTTCGGGAGAATTAAAAACTGCTCTTGAATACTATTTCTACCTTATTCTTATTTTTCTCGGCATGCTTTCGGGTTATCTCGATGACAAAGCAAAAATCCCCTGGGGAGAATATAAAAAAGGTGCAATCGACCTTGTTATTTCCGCACTCACAGCCGCCAACTTCGTTTATTTCAACCCCGATATGCTTTCTGTCAGCTTTTTCGGAATGACTCTTAACATACCGCCCGTTCTTTTCGGCATTATTGCCGCTGTTCTTGTATGGATGCTCATCAATGCAACAAACTGCTCGGACGGCATTGACGGTTTCTGCGGAAGCCTTACAATAGTTTCTCTCATTTCAATTCTCGGCGCAATGAAGGTTCTTGAAGTCAAGGACGGCAGAATGATGTATCTCATAGTCATTATGATTTTCACTCTTCTCCCCTATCTCTGGAGAAATGCCGAACCCAGCACAATGATGATGGGCGATGCAGGTTCAAGAGCACTCGGTCTTTTCCTCTGCATCTGCATTTTCAAAACAGGCAACATTCTTCTTGTTGTTCCCCTTTGCTTCATGCTCTGCCTTGACGGTCTTCTCGGCATTGTTAAGGTTTCGCTTATCAGATTCCTTAAGATGAAAAACGCATTCAAGAATATCCGTACACCGCTTCATGACCACTTCAGAAAGAATAAAGGCTGGTCAAACACTCAGGTTATTTTCCGCTTCTGCATGATTCAGGCAGTTATTTCTGCGGTAACGGTTATTGCAATCAAATAAAATTTGCACCCGAATCTTAATTGGTTCGGGTGTTTTTATTGTTTTGTGATTGACTATTAAGAGAATTTTATATATAATAAAATAGATTATAAATACTCGGGAGAATATATATGAAAAAAATAATTGCTCTTGTTTTCTGCATTCTTTTTCTTTTCACCGCCTGTTCGGGTGAAAACGGCAAGAAAACCGAAATAAATCAGGATAATTATGCATCATATGTCGGCGCAGGTGAAATGACTCTGATTAATATTCTCGTTAATTCAAACGCAAAATTTGTAAGCGAAGTATTCTATGGGAATCATCTTGCGGTTGATGAAACCAAAGCAATCGCAAAAGGCGGAGATACTTTTGCGCCCGTTGTTTCGGATGAATACAAAACCCTTGCAGACCTTAAGCTTCATATGGAATCAACCTATACAAAAGAAGTTATCCAAAGCATTCTCGGCAATCCCGAAAAATACGTTGATATTGACGGAAAACTTTATTTCAATATGAAATATGCCGAAACCGATTACAAAACAGACTGGACATCACCCGTTGTTTCGGCAAACATTGATGCAGACGGTAAATACATAATAAATATCACAGTTAAAAATGAAAAAGGCAAGGATATTGAAATTACCGCATCTGCCGTTAGTGAAAACGGAAGTCTCAAACTTGAAAATATTTATTATTAAATTACAGGAGATATTGCTATGAACGATTTGAAATCAAGATGGTATGACAGTATTGACAAAAGCTGTCCTCTCCCCGAATATCCCAGACCTCAGCTTGTCAGAAAAGACTGGCTTTGCCTCAACGGTGAATACGATTATTCAATCACCGGCGCAGAAGCCGAATGTCCGAAAGTTTATGACGGAAAAATAATTGTTCCCTTCTCCGTTGAATCAGCTGCATCCGGTGTTAACAAGCCTCTGCTTCCCTCGCAAAGACTCTGGTATCGCAGAAAATTCAGACTTACCGATGAATTCAACGGCAAAAGAACTCTTCTTCATTTTGATGCGGTTGACTGGCAGTGCACAGTGTGGGTAAACGGCAATCTCATAGGTGAACACACAGGAGGATATAACCCCTTCACCTTTGATATAACAGATGTTATCAGAGACGGAGAAAACGAGCTTGTTGTTAAGGTTTACGACCCAACAAGCGACGGTCATCAGCAGAGAGGCAAGCAGATTCTCAAAACTCAGGGATTCTGGTATACCGCAACCTCAGGTATCTGGCAGACTGTATGGCTTGAACCCGTTAATTATTGCAGGATCGAAAATATCAAGCTTGTCCCCGACATTGATGAAGGTGTAATCGGCTTAAAGGTTAATCATACCTGCAATTGCGGCGGAAAGCTTTTCGCAAGGGTACTTGACGGAAACGATGTTGTTTTTGAGGGTGAGATTTCAGCCGATGCAAAAATTCCCGTTCCCGATGCAAAGCTCTGGAGTCCCGAAAATCCGTTCCTTTATGACCTTGAGCTTGTTCTTGACTGCGACGGCGAAAAGGACGAAGTCAAAAGCTATTTCGGAATGCGCAAGTATTCAATCATGAATGATGATAAAGGCATTCCCAGACTTGCTCTTAATAACAAGCCTTATTTTCAGAGAGGTCTGCTTGACCAGGGATATTGGCCCGAAAGCCAGCTTACTCCTCCCTGCGACGAAGCAATGATTTTTGATATTGAAGAGATGAAAAAGCTTGGCTTCAATATGCTTCGCAAGCACATCAAAACAGAGCCTCTTCGCTGGTATTATCATTGCGACAGACTCGGAATGCTCGTATGGCAGGACATGATAAGCGGCGGACAGTATATCGGTCAGCTTCTTGCAGGCGTACTTCCGTTCTTCAGTATTCATGTAAAAGACAGCAAAGAAAATATGTATAAAGCATTCAAACGTGACGAACCCGAATGGCGCGAAGAATTCCGTCAGGAGCTTTGGAGCATGATTGATAATCTTTATAACAGCGTTTCAATCTGCTGCTGGGTTCCCTTCAATGAAGGCTGGGGTCAGTTTGATGCAAAGGAAATCGGTCTTAAAATCAAAGAAATCGACCCCACAAGATTTGTTGACCATGCAAGCGGATGGCACGACCAGAACGGACCGGATTTCAAGAGCGTTCACAGATATATCGCTCCCGTCACTCCCCCGTTCTCTTTCACAAGAAAGGGCAGACCCTTTGTTCTGAGCGAATACGGCGGCTACAGCTGGAACATCAAAGACCATGTATGGAATGCAAAGCGTTCATTCGGTTATGTGATGTTCTCAAACAGCGAAGCCCTTTCAAAGGCTTATAAATTCCTTCACAAAACTCAGATTATCCCCCTTATCAAAAGCGGACTGAGTGCAACGGTTTACACTCAGGTAAGTGACGTTGAGTTTGAGGTTAACGGTATTTACAGCTATGACCGCAAGGTTCTCAAAATCAATAAAGAAACTCTTCTTGAAATCAATTCACTTCTCAAGTATTAAACTCCGAAGGAGTGTGCCTTATGGCTGAAATAACAAGTTCAAGAACAAGACTTTTAACCCTTGTCGAAATAATGACAATGTATTCCGATGAGCAAAATATCATGTCCATTGAAGAGATATGTGAAAAACTTGCGGAATACGGTTATGAAGTTTCTAAAAGAAATGTCATTGCCGATATAAAGGTTATCAACACAACTCCTGTCAAAATTATTCAGATAAACAAACCGAAGAAAGGTTATTATCTTGCAAAAAGCTTCTCTCAGGCGGCAATCAACATGATTCTTGAGGCGGTTTATTCTTCCCCGCTTCTTTCGGAAGAAAACTGCAATTATATCGAAAACTATCTCCGCAGAAACACCTGCCTTGCAACGCTTGACCTTATTCTTGATACTACAGAGCATTTCCGTGTATGTCTTCCTCAGAGGAAATCATGCATTGACTCACTTTATAATATCCGCGTTGCAATAAGAGATAAAAAACAAACCGAAATCACAGTTGCACGAACGGTTATCGGAGATTCCTTTTCACAAGCTGAAATGTTTGAAACGGTAACAGTAAATCCCATAAAAATAACGGCCTGCAACGGAATATCGGCATTTGTTTTCACGAGAGCCGAAACTCCTGACAAAGCTGAATTTGTTAATATTCCCAGAATCAAATCCGCCGACATAACCGATAAACCTTCCGCAAAATTTGACGGAGATTTGTTTTCGGCAGTCAATATGTTTACGGAAGAAAAAATATTTTGCAATGCACGCGACCCTGAATGGATTCTGATAAAATTCAGACAGGAAGATGCAGAATTTATCCGCAACTGCTTTTCATCCTCTGTTTATTTCAGAAAATCGGAAGAAGAAGGCTACTGCCTTGCAAAACTTATGGCTGTTGTTGACAGCCGTCTTATCGGTATTCTTTTTACTCACAGCGATAAAATCGAAATCATTAAGCCTGACAATCTGCGTGATTTCTTTAACAGCAAAATAAACAACAACTAAAAGAGGTAAAATCATGAAAAAATCATTGTTTTCAAAAATCATTTCTGTAATCCTTATTTTTGTTCTTGTTTTTTCCTTTGCAGCTTGCAAGGATAACAAGACAGAAAAAATAACAGAACCGGAAAAGAAGGTTGCAATTCTTGTTGCACCCGAAGCTCAGTATCCAGAAGACTATAAGGCTGCACAGGAACTTGCCGCTGAACATCCCGAAAAGGTTATCGTAAAAGAATATTCCGACAGCCGCATTCTCCGCGCAGGCGACCCCGAAATCATGCAGTTTTCAAAAGAGCTTGCTTCCGACCCCGAAATCGGTGCAATAATTTACGCAAGAGCAACTCAGTTCACAACAAATGCAATCCGTGAAGCGGAAGCTGCTAATCCCGAAATCGTTACAATCTGCATTGAACCCGAAGAATCAATCGAAACAGTTTCTTCGCTTGCAAACCTTGTTTTCTGTGCAGACTGGGCAAAGGTTGCCGCTGATGCGGTTGCTGCCGCAAAGGCTCAGGGCGCAGAGCAGTTTGTTGTTTTCTCGATAAACCGTCACATTACAAACAATCCCATGTACACCTCCCTCAACACGGCTTTCAAAAACGAATGCGAGGCACAGGGTCTTAAATATGTTTATGACAACTCAGTTGACCCCATTTATTCATCAGGAATCAAGGGTGCAAAGCTTTACATAAGAGAATCGGTTGCACGACTTTATAATAACGAAAAAATAAGCGGCACTAACGTTGCTCTTTTCTCAACAGACAGCTCAGTTCAGTCAACACTCATCGAAGTTGCAAATGAAAGAGGACTTATCTATGTTTGCCCCTCTTTCCCCACCGCATATAACGGTCTCGGCGAAGTATATGAAATTGCAAAACCCGAAAAGATAAGCGACATCAAAACTTACATTGAAAACGCAAAAACAGCTTCAACAGAAGGAAAAGCAAAACTCAGCATGTATAACTTCCCCCTTGCAGCAACCCTTCTCAAGAGTGCACTTTACTGCGCATTTGATATTCTTAACGGCACAACAACCGCCGAGAATTTTGCAGAGAAAGTTCAGGAAAGAACCAACACCGCAGCAGATAACAAAGAATTTACAATTGCTCCCTACGGTGAACTCACAAACGCTTTCATGGCATACTGCCCCGGCTTTGAGGTTGTAAAATAAGTTAAACAAAATATCCCCCGTAAATCTGATTGATTTACGGGGGATTTCTGTATCATTAATTATTTACCTGCTCTGATGTCTACGCGGCGGATTTTACCGCTGATGGTTTTGGGAAGATCATCTCTGAATTCAACGATTCGGGGATATTTGTAAGGAGCAGTATGTGTTTTAACGTATTCCTGAATTTCTTTCTTGAGTTCATCCGTGCCTGCGGTTCCCTTGGTTAAAACGACAGACGCTTTGACAATCTGACCTCTTACCTCGTCAGGAACGGGAGTAACAGCACATTCAAGAACATAGGGAAGCTCCATAATAACGCTTTCGATTTCAAAGGGTCCGATGCGGTAGCCTGATGATTTGATAACATCATCAATACGTCCGACATACCAGAGATAGCCGTCTTCGTCCATTGTTGCGGTATCGCCCGTATGATAATAGTCGTCATGCCATACATCGTTTGTTTTTTCTTCATCAAGATAATAGCCTATAAACAGACCGCAGGGAGCGTTATCCTTTGTGCGGATACAGATTTCACCGGTATCACCTGTTTTGCATTCGTTTCCGTCGGGGTCAAGAACAACAACATCATAAAGCGGACTGGGCTTACCCATTGAACCGATTTTGGGAGTTGAACCGACAAAGTTTGCAATTGAGAGAGTCGTTTCGGTCTGACCGAAGCCTTCCATGATGGTAAGACCGGTTGCCTTCTTGAACTGATTGAAAACTTCGGGATTAAGAGCTTCACCGGCAGTCGTTGCATATTCAATCGAAGAAAGGTCATACTTTGACAAATCTTCTTTGATAAAGAATCTGTACATGGTGGGAGGTGCACAGAATGTTGTTATATTGTACTTCTTGAAAAGAGGAAGAATATCTTCGGAATGGAATCTGTCAAAGTCATAGGTGAAAACACCTGCTTCACAAAGCCACTGACCGTAAAGCTTGCCCCAGAGTGCCTTACCCCAGCCTGTGTCCGAAATTGTGAAATGAAGGCCGTCGGGATTAACATTATGCCAGTGCCTTGCTGTGGGATAATGACCGAGAGCATATTTGTATGAATGAGTTGCAATACGGGGATAACCCGTTGTTCCCGATGTGAAGAGCATAAGCATGGGGTCGTCGCCGCAGGGTGTGTTTTCGTTTCGGAAGAAATGAGTGCTGAAACGTTCCATTTCAACATTAAAATCATTCCAGCCGTCTTTTTTGCCGCCGACAAGAATTTTTATCATTTCGGGGAATTCAGCGGCTGCCTTTTCCGCTTCAACAGAAACATCTCCGTCTGCGGTGCAGACAATTGCTTTTACGCCTGCTGCTTTGTATCTGTATGTGAAGTCATGTTCAACAAGCTGATTTGTTGCGGGAATTGCGATTGCACCGATCTTATGAAGAGCAAGCATACAAAACCAGAATTGGTAGTGACGCTTGAGAACAAGCATAACCGTATCACCCTTCTTGATTCCGAGTGACTCAAAATAGTTAGCGGTTTTTGCGGAATATTTCTTCATGTCGCTGAATGTGAATCTGCGTTCGGATTTATCGTTTCCTACCCACATCATAGCAAGCTTATCGGGTGTTTTTGCCGCAATTTCATCAACACAGTCAAATGCGAAATTGAATTTGTCTTCATTCTTGAATGAAATTCCGTTAAATACGCCGTTTTCATCATAATATGATTCAATAAAATTATCAGCAACAGTTGTCTTTGATTTCTTTTCTGCAGTTGTTGACTTTGTTGAAACATAAGGTATTTCGGGATATTCCTCGCTGACCTGTCCGTCCTGAGGATTAAGAACAACCGCATGGAATTCGCATCCGCCTTCGCTTACGGCGATCATGCCGTGAGGAATAAGGCTGTTATAGAAAATCGAGTCGCCTTCATTAAGAACATCAACATGATTGCCGACCTGAACTTTGAGTGAACCCTTAACAATAACGTCAAATTCCTGACCGTTATGGGAGCTGAGTTTTATGGGAGCATTCTGTTCTTCTTCAAGATACGGGAATTTAACAAGGAAAGGCTCCGCAAGTTTATCCTTGAATTTGGGTGCAAGGTTATTATAAACAAAACCTTTTTTCTTAACAATCTTAAGGCCTTCGCCCTTTCTTGTTATTGCAAAAGACGTAAGAGTTGAGCTTCTGCCTTCAAGAAGGTCAACAACCTCAACGCCGCAAGCCTTTGCGAACTTGTAGATGAACGTAAAGCTGAAGTCTGTTTCGCCCTGTTCGAGGATTTTATAGTCCTCAACCGAAACACCTGTAAGCTTTGCAAGCTCTTCCTGAGAAAAGCCCGTTGCCTCGCGCAGATCTTTGATTCTGCCTGCTACCTCTTTCAAATTGTAGTCCATATTTTTGCTCCTTTCGTCGGATTTGCTTTGAGAGAAAAATAAAAAAACGTCTCAAAGCAATTTTTCGATTGCTTTGAGACGAGTAAAAATCTAACCCGCGGTACCACTCAAATTGCGCTTTCGCGCCACTCACCGGACTCCAACAAGCCCTACACCTTAACGCTGTGTCTACGGAAGCTGTCTACTGATATAAATATATGTTCGGAGCTTCGGCTCGGAAGTGATAGCATTGAACTGCTCTGCTGACGGCTCGCACCAAACGCCGCCTCTCTGAAAGCTTTGCAACTCTGCCTTCTTCGTCATCGCTTTTCTTGCAAACATTAATAACACCGCAAAATTAATTTGTCAACAGTTTTTATATAATTTTTACTGTTTTAATCTCCCAGGGTTTAAAGGAAAGTCTGCCGCAGCAAATTTTTTCGGTTTCATTACCAAGCAAATCTGTTTCATGCATTTCGCCGTCAATTCTGAATTCGGCTGTTGCATTATTATCCGAGAAATTGCAGAAACGGGCAAACATTGCACCGTCTTCGGGATAGAAAGCCGTGAGAACAACCTCACCGCCGTCTGACGAAAACTTTGCAGGTGCAAATTCATTCAAATCACCGTTACCCTTACCGATAACATCGGCAACCGGCATATAGTTATAGCTCATTGACTGACGGTGAATTTCCGCATCCGAAATATCACTGAACGGAAGAAGAGCAAATTCATTTTCAAAAACACCTTCAAGAATACGTGTTCCGCACATATATTCATTTGAATAAATGAGGGGAATAAGAAGCTTGTTTCCCTGAACGGCACTGCCCATGCATCCTCTGTTAAAAACAGCCATACCGTTATTCTTATCACGCATTGCAAGCCAATAGATACCCTGCATATATGTTGTGGAGTTGAAGGATTCTTCGGGAGAAACTTCGGTATCAACAAGAATTCTGTCGTTGGGATACCAGTATTCCTCAGTTTTACGAAGCGCTCCGTTCCAATCGGAAATTGCAAAGGGAAGATCGCGCACCATGCGTCGGTCATTATCAAGGCAGAGATTCATCACAAAGCAGAGCTTATCCTCCTGATGATGTCCGTTGAGGGTGAGAGGCACGGGTCTGCCCTGAGTGATATCGGTTCTGCCGACAAGCTCGTTATTCATTTCAAAACGGCTCTTGCAGTCAATTCTTGCACGGTTTCCCGCAAAGCTCATTTCAAATCTGAACGGTATGCCGCCTATTTCACCAATCTGAACAGCTTTTGCACCGTTTGAAAACACATTAACAGTCCATATTCCGTTTGAGAAACACTCCTCGTTATTTACCCACGCACTGAAAAGAGCGCCGTCACCGTTATCATAAATACGGCGGTTATTTTTAATTTCATCAATATATGCAATACCTGAGTCGGTAAGCTTTACGCTGTAAACAGGAGTTGTGAGAATGCCGTTTTCCGCATCATAGGAATATGTGTTGACCGCTTTCGGTGTTTCCTGTTTTATGTCAAATCTTTTAGCGGTGAGAGGCGGAATAACAACATGAACATTAAGAAATTTTTTGCCGTCAGCCTCAATCATTCCGCATTCAAGCGCAGTTTCGCCGTCATAAACGCAGATATCTTTATCTGCAGGAATTTCAAGCCATTCATCAACCTCGAATGACTGCGGATTAATAACAAGAAGCGAATCGCCGTTTTCATTCGCAAATCTGCCTTTGATGACATCAAGGGATTTCACCTTGACTTCTGCCGAATTCTTAAGTGATTCGGGAATAAATCTTCTTGAAAGGTCAAGAAGTCCGCAGATTGTTACGTCGTGATGCTGTGCGGCAAGAAGATATTTCCATGCTTTCTCAGAAGTTTTCTGCATGGAATCACCGCCGAGCATAACGGAAAAGGCGTTAAGCTTTTCGCCTGTAAGAGTATCAACCTCGCTCTGTCTGATACCGTTGAAAATTTCGTTGCCGCAATAGCCCCAAGGCATCTGCACATGGAAATCGTTATCCTCGGTTTTAAGCTCGTCAACCGCTTCACCGTAAAGCTCGGGAAGGTCTTCAAGAAGAACATATCTGTAATTATCTTTATTTTCAATATAATCGGTAAGCTTCTCTATGGGTTGAGTGAGATCATCATATCTTGAAGCAAGAAGAGGCTCATATTTTTTGAATATTTCCTCAAAATCTTCAAGGTTATAACCGGCTTCGCCCTCCGACCAACGCGAAAGAATCCAGTTATCAAGAGTTGTGCAGTTAAATCCTCTGCCCATTCCGTCATAAACAGGTACGGCAGGAATTTCGGTTGAATCCTTACCTATCCATCTGCCCCATGCGGAATCAAAGGTTTTGGTATAGCCGTAGCCCATTACGTGCGAACGCATAATTGCCGCTTTGTAACCGCACTTTGAAATCAGCTGAGGAGTCTGATTATTGAGCGCAAACTCCGAAATGGCGTAAACAGGAGGAGTAACGCCAAAATAATCAAGATTGGTGCGAACGGCATAGCTGAGCTGACGGACATTGGATTCTTCTGAAATAAACATAGAAAGAGGCTGACCGTAGGTTGTTGCGCCGAGACCTATTCTGTCAGGATATTTTTTAAGTAAATCCCCTATCATTTCAACAATTTCGGGGTCTTTTTCCGAAAACTCATCGAATGTGAACGACTCATAATCAAGACCTATTTTAAGCTTCGGATATTTTTCCATCCATTCATAAATCTTGCGGAGTCTGGGTTTGACTTCATCGCCCCAGAGAACAAATCCGCCATGGTCGTACGTTAAAATGTTAAGAATTTTTTTATCCATTTTTTCCACCTCATTATCAGTCAAAAATTACTATGATTTCGTGTTTCAGAGTTTCAAAGAAATCAAGAATCATTCTCACTATTCTTTGTAAAATGTTTTCGCCGTTATATTCAACATCAACACCGTTACCCGCATAGCAGCCGATATTGTTGCTTGTGATTTTGTTGCCGAAAAAGTCTGTTAAACAATCATCATCAATTTCAATTCCGGCACCGATAAGGGGCGAATCCTCTGAAAGAACAAAACTCATGTAATCCGAATAATCCTCGCCTGCAAAACCCGGAACGGTATTCTTTGAGAGAATATCAACAAGAGGATTTGCCACTTTGTAGTAACAATTGTTTTTAATAATATTATTTCGCGAAGGGTCAATATCATAGGCTATGGTCGCACCATCGGCAGGAACAATGATATTGTTGACAAAATATGCATTATAAAGATTTTTTATCTGAAATTCGCCGCAATTTATTATCGTATTGTTATAAAAACTGAAATTGTGTTCACCCTGAGCTCCGACGGCAGTTGTTGACCTGCCTTTATTGTCATTTACGGAAAGGCAGTATCTGACGGTGTTGCCGTTATGACCGCTGTAGTTCGGACAGTTACACATGAAACGAATATTATCATGAGAATAAATATACTGATATGTGCAGTTGTTTGTATGGGAGTCAAAGTCAACAGCCATTCCGTCGCCCACATTTTTCTGACCGGCGATTTCACAATACTGAATGGTGCTGCTTTCACTTCCCCAGAACCACATTGCTGCTGTGAAATACTCTATCTCTCCGTTTTCGTCAACACCTTCGCCCTGACAGCAGTTTATTGCCCTGCAATGGGTAACAAGCGCACCTTTGCATATTCCCACAACAACCGCTTCGGCATCCATTTCATGGAAATAGCAGTTTTTGATAAGCAAACCTTCGTTGTATATCGGGTCAATTTCATCTTCTTCGCACCAGGGTGCCTGAGCATCGTTCCATGAACCCCATATCAAAAAACCGTTTCCGCAGTTATAAACTTCGCAGTTAGTGATTGTGAGGTCATTTACGGCATATCTTGATTTTGCCGGAAGACCCTTGACCATTACCGCGGCTCTTGCAGATGCAGCACCGTTTGAAAAGTCATCACGGCTGTGAACTTTATAATTCTGCATATCCGTGAAATAAACATTATCTATAACTATACCTTCGGATGTCTGATTATATGTATCAATCCATATTCCGCCGCCGTTGGGAGCAACTAAATGAAGATTTGAAACAGTTATATACGAACAGTCTAAAAGACGGAGAATTTCAGCTCTTTCGTTTGTTTTGAGAATTGCTTTTTCGCCTTCGCCGTAAGAAGAAATAACAACGGGATTCTCTTTTGTACCGCTGCAGCTGAGAGTTGCGGCACACTCATATTCTCCGCCGTTTTTAAAAAGAATTTTTGTTCCGTGTGCAAAAATTGCGCCGACAAGTCCGTTAACGGTTTTAACGGGATTGTTTATATCTGTACCCTCATTTGCATCATTGCCGTTTACGGAGTCAACGTAGTAAGTTATTCCCGTTTCCGATGCAAATGAGAAAAAGGATAATGAAGTTAACAAAATTGCCGCCGCAACAAAGATGCTTGATACTTTGAATAATTTTTTCACAGTAATGCCCCTTTCGGATTTATAAAATGATTATACTTCCTGTCACCCGTAAAATGCAAGACAAATATATAAATAAAACCCCGAACATATAAATTCGGGGTTTGAAAAATTATAATGAAACGTAATCAGCAATTTTTGCAAAATTGCCCTTTGCTTCGTCTGCGGAATAAGCATCTGTTATATAAATTTCGCCGTCTCTTGCGCGGGAGAATTCAACAACATTTCCGTTGCCGTAATATTCGTATGTTGTAACATATTCTCTTTCGCCGTCATCATCGCTCAAATCGCTTAATGTCATGGTTTCTTTGACGAGAACACCTTTTTTATATTCATAAACCGTTGTTCTGGTTTCTTCGTCTGCTTTTCTTATGCGCTTTGAAACAAGACCGTCTGCATTATATTCATAAGCAATATCATTAATTGTGTTGCCGTTTGAACTTACGGTTTTTTCCGAAACAGCAAGACCGCTTTCGTTATATGTGTATACGGTTGTATCAACAGCGTTGTTTTCTGTGTTTTCTTTGATTTCTTTTAATTTGTTTCCGTTTTCGTCATACTCAAAGCTGTATACTGCCAAAGCAACGGAGTTCTTAAGCTTTGTATATTTTACGGGATTTCCTTTTCCGTCATATTCAAAAACGTAATTGATACCGTTTTCGGATATCATTTCGATATCGCTGTTTTCTTTATAAAAAATCTCAAAAAAATCGTGCTTTTCAAGAACATTTCCCTCAAGGTCGGTTGCATATCGCTTTGTTATCTGACCGTTTTCGTTATATTCATAGCACTCATAATACTCGTATGTAACTTCTTTATTATCATAATACTTCTTTTCTTTTTCAATCAGACCTTTATCGTTGAATATAAATTCCGCCGTAAAATCATCAACAGCAACCTCGATTGTCTGATTCCTGACATCGGTAATATCCTTCGGATTGTTTGCGCAGGCACCGAGGAAAAGAAGAGATGCCGCAGAGAAGAGAGCAATAATTTTTTTAAAATTATTTTTCATGTTTTTTGTCCCCTTTGTTTATAATAATTAAATTATAACTGTTACGGGAATAAAAATCAAGTGGAATTTATCCCTCAACCATAACTCCGGGCACAGTGCCTACTATAACCGTCTGTGCAACACAGAAAGATGTTTCAACCGTCTGTTTTATTCTTTTGCCCGACATAGCGAGAATAACCGTTGTTTCTATATTCAGCATAACGCTGTGCTGCGTCTGATTTATACCCGCACTTGTAAAAATATTTTCAAAATCACTTTGGGTTGACGAAGAAAATCCCACATCAACATCAACATAAGGACCCCATCCCGAAAAGAGAGCAATTCCGCTTGCCGTACCGAGAGAAACCGTAATTTCCGTTTTCCCTTTGCGGTTGAATTCCGTATCTATCGCATTTGTCACACGGGATTTGAATAAATTCATCTTCACGACATCGGTTGTTATACCTGTCACAGCATTGTTATCCGCAAAATTTATGCTGACTATTTCCGAATATGCAGGCGGATTTTCAGAAAGGATTTTCTCAACTGCGGTATTTACCGTTCTTGACGAAATTGCATACGCTTCAAGTGCCGCAAGCTCATATAGAGCAGGTCTCAGTTTTGCATCAACAAGCAAAAGCGAAATCAGAAATACAATAAAAACACAGACTGCTTTGTAAATCCATGAATTTCTTCGGTAACAAAACTGTCTGCGCCTCATACATACCACCTCATTCTATTATATGAAACGATGTTCCTTAAATTGTAAGAAATTTGTAAGAATATGTTAACAATTATTCAAAGATTTGTAATTAGAATATAAACGAAATATTGAAAGTGGGGTTGATACCGTGAAAAAAGAATATAAAGAAATAATCACAGGCGGCATTGCGATAATTCTGATTATTGCGTCATGTTTTGTTTCGTATGATAAATTCAGAACGTTCAATCCGATAAAAGCGGGTATCGGTTTTGCAAGGATACGGATTTTTGATGAGGAATATGTTGAGTTGAACGATTCGCCGAGGGTTATTCTCACAAATCCCGAAAACAGCATGGAATTATTCACTCAAATCATTGAGAGCGAAGGCTATGAGTATGTTGAGCAGATGGGTTCTGCACATTTCATTGAAAAAGACGGCGAAAGAGAAATAGTAAATTCAAATATCAATAAATATATCGGAAGATGGTCGTGGGATAAATGAGAATAATTTTATATATTTTTACATCCATTTTCCTGACGGTTTCTGCCTTTGTTTACACGATTCAGGAATGTGAAGATTTATACCTGCTAATCGGAAATACAAACGGTGATATGATTATGCGCACCGCTTTGGCTCTTGCTGTTATCTGCCTGATAATTATAGCTGTTATTGCAATTGTTAAAAAAGAAAAACACAGAATTGTGAAATCTGTTATCTGCTTTGCAGTTTCAGGTGCAATGCTTTACTGTATCGGAATTTCGGGCTTTTTAAGCAGACCATATACATATTATGGTTTTACTTCTCCCGACGAAAAATATACGGTTATTGCAGGAGAATGGTCATGGCTTCAGGGAGGCGGAATTGAATTCTATGAAAGAACAAATCCGTTTTTCGTCAAAAGAATCGGAAATTTCTCGACCGATGACGGATATGAACCGATAAAAAACAACGATTATTCCGTTAAGTGGTCAGAAAATGAAATGATATTTACGGCGAACAACGGAAATGCGGTGTATGAAACTTTAAATATTGTTGCAGGAAATTAAAAAACGGTTTGCAAAGGAATGATCCGATGCAAACCGTTTTTGATTTCAGGTTTAATGATTATTCAACAATTTCTGCGTCAGGTGCGTTTTTCTTGACACTTGCAATGCCGTTTTCACAGCTTGCCTTTGATTTATAGCCTTCGGAAGTGGCGATGATTTCGCCGTTCTTTGCTTTAAGACGGAAACGGAATTCACCTGCTTTGTCTGTGTAAAGCTCAAACTTAGGATGCTTCACTGCTTCAACAGGCTCAACTGTCTGATCTTCGATTTCACCCACGCAGTTATTCTTAACACTTGCTACACCGTTAAGACAAGCGGCTTTTGTAGAATAAACCTCGGAGGTTGCAATAACTTCTCCGTTGCCTGCCTTGAGGTCGAATTTGAATCCTGTTGATGTTTCTCTTACTACGAACTTGCCCATGATTTCACTTTCCTTTCCATTTTTAACGCTTTAAAAGCTATTTTTATTATATCGCAAAATAAAACCGTTGTCAAGAAAACAAAAAGTGTTATTCCGTCTGATATGCACCTCTTGCAAAGAGAATCCACTTTGAACGGTCAAGAGGATTTACACCTCTTCTCGGGTTGATATGTTCAAGTCCGTCACGGCATTCTCTGTAGCCGTAAAACGATTGCGAAAGAACGGCTTTTCCCGAAGAAATAACTGCAAGTTTTGCAGGAAAATCCATTGATGTTGCAACGGGAACAATCGCTTCAAGTGTTACAATCTGCGAATGAATAACGGGAGAATCGTATTCGCCACCCATTTTGATTATCTCGGAAAAAATCTTTCCCGAAATCTCCTCGGGCGCGGTTATTCTTATTTTGAGCAGAGGCTCAAGGATTGTTGAACCGATTTGTGAAAGACCGTTCATGAATGCCATGGGTGTGCAAACAAAAAAGTCAAGCGGATGGGTATGTATAGTGTGATGTTCACCGCCGACAAGAGTACATTTGAAATCCGTCACTTCCCAGCCGTAAAGACCCTGTTCAAGGCAATTGTTGAACGATGTGCGGATATGTGACTGATATCTGTAAAAGCATTGATTTGACGGAAGTTTTCCGTGATACGAAACGCCGTAGCCTCTCGGCATGGGTTCAAAAAGAAATTCCACAACAGCCCAGCAAGGCTTCGGCATTGTGTAGCTTGCGCGCGCATATCCCGTACCCGCCGGGGTTTCTTTATAGATAACGGTGGGCGGTGAGAAATTTGCTGAAATTCCGTAGCGCTCATTCAGGAGATTTCCGAGCACTTCAAGCTGAATTTTGCCCGTGGTGTTTATCGTGATTTCCTTCTGACCGTTTTCCCATTTCGCATCTATGTAAGGCTCTTCATCGGAAAGCTCACTCAATGCCTGAGCAAGTGCGGGGATTTTAAGAGGGTCGGAGTCCGACGGAGTAACTTTTACGCGCAGAAACGGATTGACAAGCTTTGCGCAGTCGCTTACTGCAAGAGAACCGATAAAATGTCCCGTTTTTGCACCGGGCAGACCGCAAACTGCGGCAATATCACCGCTTTTAACAATTCCCGAATCGGTATATTTTGCACCGCTGAATTTTTTTATCTGCGATATTTTTTCTTTTATCGGAGGCTTTTTCTCGGTTTCGACGGCATCGGAATCAACGGTTGTTTTGCTTTCGGGAGAGAAAATTTCCACCTCGTCACGGTTTGATATCTCACCGCCGAAAAGCCTTATGTGAGAAACCTTGCCAAGTGTTTTATCATGTTCGATTTTAAAAATTATACCGCACAATTCATCCGTTGCCCTGCGTTCGGAAGAGGGCATAAATTCCGTGAGCAAATCGGCAAGCTCTTTTATTCCGATTGAATATTTTGCGCTTCCGAACACAACGGGAGTGAGTCTGCAGGCGGCGATTTCTTTGCGGATAAGCTCTTTTGCATGGCTTTCTGAAAGAACACCGTCATTCAGAAAAACATCTGCCGCTTCGTCACAGATATCCGCAAGCGTTTCGGTTGCGGCAATGACGAATTTTTGGCTTTCAATTGCTTTCACGGCGGCGGTTTCTTCACCCTCATTTACAACTTCCGAAAGAACCAGATGTGTCTGCGATGAAATCTGCCTGAGTTCATTTATAACGGAAGAAACATCCGAACCTGCTCTGTCGATTTTGTTAATAAAAATCATTCTCGGCAGCTTCGCCGTATCAAGTGATTTGAGGATATTCTCTGTATGGGCGCGCACTCCTTCAACCGCAGAAACAATAACAACCGCATAGTCAAGAGCCGACAGAGCGCGTTCAACCTCACCTGCGAAATCTATGTGTCCCGGAGTGTCTATAATGTTGACAGTGACACCGTTCCATTCGGTCGAGGCGGTTGCGGTTCTGACGGAAATGCCCCTTTGTTTTTCAACGGAAAGGCTGTCTGTTGCGGCAGTTCCCGCATCAACGCTTCCCGCGCGGCGGATTGCGCCCGTGAGATAAAGAAGCTGCTCGGTGAGAGTTGTTTTACCCGAGTCAACGTGGGCAAGAATGCCGATGTTATGAATTTTTCCGTTCAAACGCAATCCCTCCTTTTTAGACAATTATATTTTCATAATGCTTTGTTGTCAATATAAAATAAGTTGCAATTTATATACCGTTATGATAAAATATCTTTAGTATATGTCAGCAAAATAAAAATCGGAGGCTGAATGATGAAAAAATATGACGTAATCGTAATCGGTGCAGGTAACGGCGGTCTTGCGGCGGCTGCAAACTGTGCCAAAGCCGGTCTTTCAACGCTTCTTCTTGAAAGACACAATATCCCCGGCGGCTCCGCATCTTCATTTGTAAGGGGCAGATTTGAATTTGAACCCTCGCTCCATGAACTTGCAGGAATCGGAACTCCTGAAGAGGTCGGTGCAATTGAACAGATATTCAATAAGATCGATGCAAAGGTTGATTGGTACAAGCATAACTCTACCTTCCGCCTTGTTGTTCCCGCAAAGGAAGGGGATAAGGACACTTTTATCAATGAAAACGGCGTTAACGTAACCGTTGATGCCCGTATGCCCGTAGGCTTCAATAATTTTGCGAGAAAGCTTGATGAAATCGTTCCCGGTTCATACGAAAGCTGTATGGCGGCGTTTGATTTGTCAACCCGTATGTTCAATGTGTTTGAATGCCTTGATAATCCCGGTAAGATTCCGAGCGTTCTCAAGGATGTTCCCGATGTTCTCCGTATGACAACCTGCACCCTTCAGGAAGGTCTCGATATTCTCGGTATGCCCAAAAAAGCGCAGGATATCTTTAATACATATTGGTGTTATATGGGTGTTCCGGCATCGCAGTTTGACTTCCTTTATTATTTATGTGTTCTTCACAGCTATATCAAGAGCGGCACGGGCATTCCGCATAACAGAAGCCATGAAATGAGCCTCGCAATTGATAAGGTTATCCGTGATAACGGCGGAGATATCTGGTATAACTCCGAAGTTACAAAAATCATTATGGAAAACGGTAAACCTGCAGGTGTTGTTATCAACGGTGAAAAAGAGGTTTACGGAAAATATTTCATCTGTAACTCATATCCCTATGCTATTTTCAATGAGCTTATGGATAAAAAAGATGTTCCCGAAAAGCAGATAAAGATGCTCAACGCAAGAAAGACCGCCTGCACCCTCACAACCGTTTATCTCGGAATGAATGTTACAAAGGAAGAACTCGGTATCACCGACTATTCCGTATTTATTGCTCCCGATTCGGATTCCGATAAGCAGTATGAGGCTGCTCAGAATTTCGGCGGCGGTTTTTGCATTATCAACTGCCTTAATGAGATTATTCCCGACTGCACACCCGAAGGCACCTGCCAGCTTTTCCTGACAACAATGACCTTCGGAGATGTCATGAAGGATGTGAAGCCTCAGGATTATAAGAAATTCAAAACAAAGGTTGCAAAGGATATGATTGAAACCTGCGAAAAGGCTCTCAACATTTCCATTACTCCCTATATTGAAGAAATAGAAATCGCTCTCCCTCCCACATTCTCGCGCTATCTCAATACGCCGCTCGGCACACCTTACGGCTATAAGCTTGAAAAATGGGACAGCATGATTCCCAGAACGGTTCAGTATATGAACGACCAGCCGTTTAATAACTTCTTCTTCTGCGGTGCAACCCAGGAAAGAGGCGACGGCTACGGCTGTGCATACTATACGGGCGAAAAAGCAGCAGGGATTGTGATTAAAAAGATGAAGGAGGGCAAATAAGATGGCAGGCAAGTTAAAAAAAGATTTAAAGGCACTCGACTTTATTCCGCTTCTTAAAAACAGACAGTCAAGATTTGATTCGGCAAGCCCGGTTCTTTCTCCTATTGCCGATAATGCAACGGCACTTGCCCGTGCGCTTCATCCCAAGCGCCAGTATTTAAAGGTTGCCGAAGTTAAGGATATGTCCCCCGATTGCAAGAGCTTCACCCTCGTTCCCGACCCAGAAAGAGGAACAACCGAGCTTGCATACTTCGGCGCAGGTAAATATCTCACCGTTTTTGAAACAATCAACGGTATGCCCGTTACCAGAGCATATTCAATTTCATCATCACCCAAGGATTCACTTGAAGGCAAGTATGTTCTGACAATCAAGCTTGTTGACGGCGGACTTATGTCAAGATATATCTTTGATACATGGACTGTCGGTGCAAAGGTTGAAGTTTCCGCACCTTCGGGCAATTTTGAATACCAGCCCCTTCGTGATGCCGCAAAGGTTATCTGCCTTGCAGGCGGAAGCGGTATAACTCCGTTCATTTCAATGGCAAACGCAATCGCAGACGGAGATGAAGATTTTGAAATGACTCTTCTCTACGGCAGCCGTGATTATGATAACATTCTGTTCCGTGAAGAACTTGAAGAGCTTGAAAAGAAATGCGATAAAATCAAGGTTGTTCATGTTCTCAGCGATTCCAAAAAGAAAGTTAAGGGAACTGAAAAAGGCTTTATTACAGCGGAGCTTATCAAGAAATATGCACCCGAAAACGAAGTGTATTCCGTGTTCCTCTGCGGACCTCAGCAGATGTATGAGTTTGTTGATAAGGAGCTTGAAAAGCTGAATCTTGCAAAGAAATATATCCGCCACGAAATGTTCGGTGAATTCCACAATCCCGCATCTCAGCCCGATTATCCCTCGGGTGTTCCCGAAAGAGTCAAAATCACCGTTACAATTCAGGATAAGACATATATAATCTTCGGCTCATCCTCGGATTCGGTTATGCAGATAATCGAGAAAAACGGTCTTGCTGCACCTTCGAGATGCCGCAGCGGCGAATGCGGTTTCTGCCACTCACATCTGATTTCGGGCGAGGTTTATGTTCCCAAGCATCTTGAATACCGCCGTCTTGCAGACTATCAGTTCGACTGCATTCATCCCTGCTGTTCATTCCCCCTCACCGACCTCGAAATCAATGTTCCCCCTGCAAAATAACTGTATAATTAACAATTATCAGGGAGGCTTCAGAAATGAAAAACAATCTTTTCAAAAAAACAGTTTCGTTAGTCCTTGCACTGATTCTTCTTGCTTCTTCATCGCTCGGCGCATTTGCAGCGAGCCTTATTTCCGAAGAAACAACCGCAAAATCCGTCGAGATTGCAAACCAAATCGAATCGGAAGGGATTGTTCTTCTTAAGAACGAAGATGACCTTCTGCCCTTAAAAAACAAAAAAGTCAATGTTTTCGGCGCAGCTTCATGCTCCATTGCATTTGCAGGCGCGGCGGGCTCAGGTGCGGTGCGTTCATCAGATGCCGTAGGATTCTACGATGCGCTCACAAACGCAGGAATAGAGTACAACAAAGACCTCTATAACACCTATGCGCGATACACAATGACAAGCTTTGATGCAGGGTTTATCAGCTACATTATAACCGTTCTTAAGCAGTTTTTCGGCGGCGGACAGTCCGAAATGCCGATGAACAGAATCAGCAATTCCCTTTTTGAAAAAGCACTTGATTATTCGCAGACTGCAGTTATCGTTATCGGTAAGGTAGGCACGGAAATGAAAGACCTGAGCGTTGAAGACCTCAACCTTACCGACGATGAAAAAGATATGATTGACAAGGTCTGCAACGCATTTCCCGAAGTTGTAGTTGTTTTCAACATTTCGAACATAACCGATATGTCATGGCTTGAAGATTATGACAGCATCAAAGCAGCAATGATAATGTGGCTTCCGGGCGAAGTGGGAACAGACAGCGTCGGCAAGGTGCTTACAGGCGAAGTGAATCCCTCAGGCAAGCTTGTTGATACTGTTTCTTATGATATTGAAGACCACCCCGCATCCGAAAATTTCGGAAATTATATGTACAAAAACATTATCGGTATTCCCAAATACTTCGTTAATTACAACGAAGGTATTTATGTAGGATACAGATATTTTGAAACCTTTGCACCCGAAAAAGTTCAGTATCCTTTCGGCTTCGGTCTTTCATATACCGAATTTGATTGGGATGTGAAGAGCTTTAAAGCCGACAATGAAAAGATTACCTTGAAAGTTGATGTAAAAAACATCGGTGATGTTGCCGGCAAGGATGTTGTTCAGGTTTATTTCTCTGCACCCTATTATGAGGGCGGAATTGAAAAGAGTGCCATCGAGCTTGCGGCATACGGCAAAACAAAGCTTCTTGAACCCGGCGACAGGGAAACTCTTGAAATTTCGTTTGATGTTGAGGATATGGCATCCTACGATTCCAAAACAGAACAGGCATGGGTGCTTGACAAGGGCGAATACAAAATCCGGGTTGCTCATGACATCAGAACCTTTGAAAAATCATTTGAATACAAGGTTAAAGAAAAGGTTGTTTATAAGACCGACAGCAATTCGGGCAATGAAATCAAGAATCTTTTTGAGCACGCAGAGGGAGACCTTACATATCTTTCACGAAGCGATGTGAAAGGCACTTATCCCACTCCCCCGTCAAACTATAAAGCACCCGACGAGGTTAAAAACAGCGACAAAAGACCCGACCCCGTAACCGAGGGCGAAGCTCCCAAAACGGGTGTGAAGCACAAAAGCGGAGTTATCAAGCTCAGCGATGTTGCAAAGGATGAAACCCTTTGGGATGCATTCCTTGACCAGCTTACCGTTGACGAAATGATTACTCTTATCACAGACTGCGGCTACGAAACCGCAGCGATTAAAAGACTCGGCATTCCCGGCACATCAGACAATGACGGTCCTTCATGCATCAAGGGCGAGGGCGGACTTCTTTACTCCGAATCGGGTCTTGCATTCCCCGTTGCAACGGCACTTGCCTGCACATGGAACGATGAGCTTGCCGAGGAATTCGGCGAGATTATCGGTGAAGAAGGAAATCAGCTCGGTACTCATGTGTGGTATGCTCCCGGATGCAATATTCACCGCAGCCCTCAGGGCGGAAGAAATAATGAATACTATTCCGAAGACCCTCTTATTTCGGGCAGAATGTCTGCCGCGGTAACAAGAGGCGTACAGTCCAAGGATATTGTTGTAACGGTCAAGCATTTCGCGGCAAATGAGCAGGAAACCAACCGTCAGTCAAACGGTCTTTACACCTGGCTTAATGAGCAGTCTCTCCGTGAAATCTATCTTGAACCGTTTGAAATCTCGGTAAAAGACGGCAACGCAAAAGGCATTATGTCTGCGTATAACAGAATAGGTGCCGAATGGTGCGGCGGAAGCAAGGCTCTCATTACCGACCTTCTTCGTGAAGAATGGGGCTTTGACGGCTTTGTTATTACTGATGCAAGCATCGACCTTACAGGCGAAGGCTATCTTGACCCTGCTCTTGCCGTATATGCACGCAACAGTGGAATTCTGACCATGCTTTATGTAGTTTCCGCACCGCAGACAATTCTTTCGCTCAAGCTCGCATACATGAATGACCCCATCGGCATGGGCAATGCAATGCGCCTTTGCGTTTATGACATCTGTCGCATGAAGATGGAAACAGCGGCATTTACCGCCGAATAACAAATTTTTTTATAATGCCTGTACGGTTTTTCCGTGCAGGCGTTTTTGTTTTGCAAAATAACAGCGGCGAGGAATAGTATGTTACCAACAGAATAATAATGTAAATAAAAAGAATGGGGTGTCAGTTTGAAAAAAACATTGAAACTGTGGCAGATTGCAGGTTTTGCATTCACGGGAATCTGGGGAGTTTTGCTTCATTTTCTCTATGATTGGACAAATCAGAGCATATTTGCCGCACCGTTTTCGGCGGTAAACGAATCAATATGGGAACACATGAAGCTTTTATTTTTCCCGATGTTTGTTTTTGCGCTGATTGAATACGGCTTTACAGGAAAAAGCATAGAAAAATATTGGTGCGTAAAGCTTTTCGCAATTTCTTCGGGATTGATTCTGATTCCGATAATTTATTACAGCTATACGGGAATATTCGGCGTGAATGCAGATTGGTTCAACATTGTTATTTTTTTCATAGCCGATGCTGCTGCATATTATCTTGAAGCCGTACTTTTCAAAAACAGAATTCCGTGCAAATTCAATGTTGCAGCTTTCATAATTCTGTGCGTTATTGCATTGCTTTTCATTGTTTTCACATTTGTGCAACCGCAATTACCGATTTTCCGTGACCCGACGACAGGCGGTTACGGCAGATGACAACTGTACAAAAATAAACAATTTTATACCGTATGTATTTACATTTGTCAATTTGTTTGGTATAGTTTATATGTATATCAAGCAAAGGAGTATTTCCATGAATATTAAAAGAACGGTCTCACTTCTGGTTACGCTTTTGATGGCAGTATCGCTTGTATCCTGCAAAAATGACAATCCGCAGAATATCACCCCCGATGCTTCCGCAGAAAAAACAACTCAGCAAATTGCAGAAGAAATTATAAACAATGACATTTTACAATCAACCGTAAATTCCGACACAAGTACCGCAACTGTTACGTCAGCCGATACAACCGATGCATCAGACTTGTCAACTACGGCTGTTTCGGTTAAAAATCCTTCAGAAATGTCTGAAGCAGAAATAATTGAAGCTTATAAGAACGCCGCCGTCAAATCGGCAACGGGTGTTATGTCACAGCATTCCGTTGAGATCACAAAGATTATAATAAACGGAGAAGAGCTCGGAAGCGGATTTGATTTTATAAAGAAAATCATCAACAAATTCATTTCAAACAACACCGAGGATTCAAAAGGAATAACGGGCGGATATACCAAGCTTACCGAGAATGATGCGGCATCTGCGAAAGCATATTCGGCAGGCAACAACACCGCAATAGAAATGGTGATGAAAAATCAGACCGACGGCGCAAAAACCGACATTCATTCGGGAAGCGTAGGTCATGCGATTGATGTTGTCGGCGACATCAGCGTTGTTACAAACGAGCTCACCGAGCTTGGTCTGCCGATAGAAATTCCGAGCGAATCGGTAACAATTCATTACACAAATCCCACTGTAAAAGTTCTTATTGACGGTAACGGGAAAATAGTCAAAGGAACATGGAGCTATACCGTGGAAATCAGACTCAACAATTATAAGGTTTTCGGCACAAACGTTGAAAGCTCTTCGATTATCATGAACAATGTAATCACCGTAAACGGCGGCTTTTAATGCTCAAATAATGAAATAACCTCATAAAAGCTCCGGAAAATTATCCGGAGTTTTTAACTTTAATTACATCCTGATATGTTTTAAACTTGAATTTATTATTTTGAAGTAGTATAATTCTACCATAGCTGAAAGGAGACGGTTCAATGAAAAACAAAGCCGGAAAAGTTGTTGCAATTATTACCTTTGCATCGGTTTTATTCCTTAATGCCTGTTCAGGCAGCAACACGTCAGACACAACAACATCTCCCATTACCCCAAACACTCAATCTGTTGAGCAAACATCAGAAAATTTTGCAAGAGTCATAGAAGTACCCTACGAAGACAATAACACTGCAACATTTACCTTCAATGAAAAAGGATTGCTGATATCCTCCGAAAACTGCCCATGGGGCGATGATAACAATTATTATAAATATGATGAACATAACAGAATAACTGAAATACAGCACGCTTTATGGGACGGAACAATCGACGACGGCTGTAAAAGAAATATTTATTATTATAATGAAAACGGAAAAGTCGAAAAACTTGTTACCTTCATGGGAAGCAAGGAAAAGCTACAGCGTTACAGGGTTTACGAATTTGAGTACAACTCCAAAGGTCTTGTTTCAAAGAAAACAACAAAAGCAGGCTCAAACAATTCTATTATGGAAACTGTTGAAAATACATATGACGAAAGCGGAAAGCTCATTTATTCAACCCTTTTAAGCTATGGCGATATAACCGAAACTTTCTATGAATATAATTCAAACGGACTGATAGCTTCAATTAACAGCATCAAAAAAAGCGGAGAAAACTTTAAAACCGTTTATGAATACGATGCAGAAAACAAGCTAATAAAAGAGATTTCGGATGATTATATCAGCAGCTATGAATATGAAAACGGTATTCTTGTTAAAGAAACCTCGGAAAACTGGCATATCGAATATAAATATTATGATAACAACAGAATAATTGCGGCATACTTCTACAGCAATGACGGTATTTCCGAAATAAATATCAGCGCCGTTCCCGAGGTTATGGGAAACTACTCCGAATTAACAATAGCGCCTCTTCCCTGACAACAAAATCCTCCGAAAAATTCGGGGGATTTATTTTATTTTTATATATATTGATACTTGCATTATATATAATATTATGATAATATATTAAAACTTATAATGTGTTAATGAGGTGAAAAAGATGATAATAGGTGAATCAGCCGAAAACTATCTTGAAACCATACTTATGCTCAAAGAAAAGAAGGGTTCCGTGCGTTCAGTTGATGTCGCAACGGAGCTCGGTTTCTCAAAGCCCAGCGTATGCGTCGCAATGCGTAATCTCAGAGAAAACGGTTATATAACAACAGACAGCAACGGTCTTATTTCGCTCACGGAAAGCGGTCTTGAAGTTGCAAAGCACGTTTTTTGCAGACATGAAACAATAACAAACTGGCTGATAAAAATCGGCGTCAGCCCCGAACGCGCGGCGGTTGATGCATGCAGAATCGAGCACGTTATCAGCGAAGAAAGCTTTGAATGCCTTAAGAAGTTCACAGAAGAATTCCGAAGCTGAAACTTTCTCAAATTGTTCAATTTGTATAAATACGCAAAAAAAAGATTTCAATTTAGCGTGGTAAATCGCTAATTGACTAACACGATGAAGTGTGCTATAATTTTGACATACTGAAATTACTATAGGAGTTTATTATGGACGAATTTCTTGCTACGCTGTCCAAGGAGGACAGCCTTACATATGAGCTTTCAATGCTTTATAAGCAATGGGGCTACAAAGAATACAGAATGGCAAAATTTGAGGAATACAGCTTTTACAGTGACAACAGAGATTTCCTCTCGGGCAAAGGTATTCTTGCATTCAACAATTCATACGGCAGACTTATGGCACTCAAGCCCGACATAACTCTGTCAATTGTAAAGAACGCAAAGCTTTCGGGTTCGCTCACAAAGCTTTACTACAATGAAAGCGTTTTCAGAATGACAGACAGCTCAATGGATTATAAAGAAATCAAGCAGACGGGTGTTGAAGTTCTCGGTGCAAAGATTGACGAATATCTTGTCACGGAAGTTCTCATGCTTGCCGCAAAGAGTCTCAAAACCATCGACAAGGATTTCGTTCTCTGCGTTTCTCACATGGCATTCATCCCCTCTCTTCTTGCGGAGCTTGATATAAGCGCAAACACAAAGAAGGATATGATTAACTGCATAAAGGGTAAGAACATTCACGATCTTCGTTCAATCTGCGAAAAATGCGGTGTTAGAAAAGAAAAAACAGAGCTTCTCGCAACTCTTGCAGCCGTTAACGGAAAAATCTCCGATGTTCTTCCTGCTCTCTGCAATCTTGCCTGCAACGAGGAAATGAAAGCGGCTTGTGCAGAGCTTGAATTCATTGCGTCCTCTCTCAAAAAGAGCGAGCTTGCGGACAAGCTCATGATTGACCTCTCGGTTCTTAACAACACCGAATATTATAACGGAATTATTTTCCAGGGTTATGTCGAAAAAGCACCTTCTGCTGTTCTTACGGGCGGAAAATACGATAAGCTTGCAGGAAAAATCAGAGAAAACACTCAGGCAATCGGTTTTGCGGTTTATCTTGACAATCTTAATTTCTACTACAAAAAAGTCCGTGAATACGACAGTGACATACTTATTCTTTTCGATTCGGCAGACAAGAGCGTTTCTCTTCTTTCGCTCGTTGAAAGCTTTGTTGAAAAAGGATTTTCCGTCAGAGTCGAACACACAATTCCCGACGGTTACAAGGCAAAAACGGTTTATTCATTTAAAAACGGTGCATTAAGGGAGGTGTCCGCATGCTGAATATAGCTTTGCCCAAAGGCAGACTCGGCGATAAGGTTTATGAGCTTTTCGCATCAATCGGTTATGACTGCAGCGAAATTTACAGCGACAACAGAAAGCTTGTTTTTGAAAACGAAGCAAACGGCGTGCGTTATCTTCTTGTAAAGCCCTCGGATGTTGCAATTTACATTGCTCACGGTGCGGCGGATATCGGCGTTGTAGGCAAGGATATCCTTGAAGAAGGCAACTTCGATATCTATGAGCTTCTTGACCTCAATCTCGGAAAGTGCAATATGTGCGTTGCGGCACCGAATGACTATACAGAGGATTTTGACCGTCCTTTGAGAGTTGCAACAAAATTTGTTAATATCGCAAAGAATTATTATATTTCACTCAACCGTGAAATTGAAATTATCAAGCTCAACGGTTCAATCGAAATTGCACCCATCCTCGGTCTTTCCGATGTTATCGTTGATATTGTTGAATCAGGCAAAACTCTCAAAGAAAACAATCTCCGCGTTTATGAGCAGATTATGCCTATCAGCGCAAGACTTATTGCAAACAAATCCTCCTATAAGTTCAAGGGCAACGATATAGATGCTCTTATGGAAAAGCTCAAAAAGGAGTTGGCAAAATGATTAAGATTATCAACATAGATAACGCCGAAAAAAGCGAAATTCTCACCCGTGACATAAAGCTTGAAAGCGGCGTTGAAGCAATTGTTGCCGATATCATAAAAAACGTCAGAGAAAACGGTGACAAGGCACTCAAGGAATACAGTCTTAAATTCGACGGTGCGGACATCAAAAATCTCCGTGTTACTCAGGAAGAAATTGATGCCGCATACGAAAACGAAGATAAAGCTCTTATCGAAACCCTTGAAATGGCAAAGGCGAATATTTGGAATTTCCACGAAAAACAGCTTCGCAAGGGTTTTGAAATCAATAACGGCGACGGTACTGTTTCGGGTCAGAAAATCACTCCGATTGAAAAGGTAGGAATTTATGTACCCGGCGGCACTGCAAGCTACCCTTCAACCGTGCTTATGAATGCAATACCTGCCAAAATCGCAGGTGTCAGCGAAATCATAATGGTTACTCCCCCCGATAAGCAGGGAAACATTCCTTCGGCAATTCTCTGCGCCGCAAAGATTGCGGGAGTTGATACAATAATCAAAACAGGCGGTGCACAGGCTGTTGCCGCCCTTGCATACGGTACCGAGAGCGTACCCAAGGCAGACAAGGTGGTAGGTCCGGGTAACGTTTTTGTAGCAACAGCGAAGAGAATGCTCTACGGTCTTGTTGACATCGACATGATAGCAGGTCCGAGCGAAATTCTTGTTCTTGCAGACGGCACCTGCAATCCCGCATTTGTTGCAGCCGACCTTCTTTCTCAGGCTGAACACGATAAGCTCGCAAGCGCAGTTCTTGTTACGGACAGCGAAGAGCTTGCATACGCAGTCCGTGATGAACTTGAAAAGCAGATTCCCCTTCTTCCCAGAGAAGAAATCGCAAGAACCTCAATCGAAACAAACGGCAAAATTATCATCGCCAATAACCTTGAACAGGGCGTTGAAATTGCAAACGAAATTGCCCCCGAGCATCTGGAAGTATGCGTTGATGACCCGTTTTCACTTCTTGATAAAATCAAGAATGCCGGCTCAATTTTCCTTGGCAAAAACACACCCGAAGCATTAGGCGACTATCTTGCAGGCACAAACCATACTCTCCCCACATCGGGCACGGCAAGATTCAGCTCTCCCCTTTCGGTTGACGACTATGTAAAAAAATCACAGTACATTTATTATACAGAAGAAGCACTCGGCAAGGTTAAGGACAATATTGTTCTCTTTGCAAACCGTGAAGGACTCCACGCTCACGGAAAAAGTGCTGCAATCAGATTTGAGAAATAAGGTGAACCCATGAGCAGATTCCTTTCAAAAAGCTACGAAAAGCTTGTTCCTTATACTCCCGGTGAGCAGGTTAACGAAAAAGTTATAAAACTCAATACAAACGAATCACCCTTTCCCCCTTCGCCGAAGGTCAAAGAGGTTCTGAGTGAGGCTGTTATAGACAAACTCAATCTTTACTCAGACCCCGAACTCAAAGAACTCCGCAATGCAATAGCCGAGCAATTTAGAGTTACACCCGATATGGTATTCTGCGGCAACGGCTCGGATGACGTGCTTGCATTTGCAATTATGGGCTTTTGCGGCAACGGCGGTAAACTCTGCTGCCCCGAAATTTCCTACGGATTCTATCCCGTTTATGCGGATATCTTCGGAGTTGACCTTGAACAAATTCCCCTCAAAGACGATTTTTCGATTGATGTAAACGACTATATCGGCAAAAGCAAGAATATTGTTATTGCAAATCCCAATGCCCCGACGGGTCTCGCTCTTTCGTTTGAGGATGTTGAAAAAATCATTGCCTCAAATCCCGATAACATCGTTATCATGGACGAGGCATATATGGCATTCTGCGGTGAAAGCTGCATGGAGCTTGTAAAAAAATATAATAATCTGCTCGTTACACGCACATTTTCAAAAAGCCATTCGCTTGCAGGTCTGAGAGTCGGTTTCGGAATCGCATCAAAAGAAATCATCGACGACCTCAACAAGCTCAAATATTCATTCAATCCCTATAACCTCAACACGCTTTCAATCAAGGCGGCGGCAGCGGCAATTGCGGACAATGAATATTATGACGATAAAATTGCTCAGATAGTAAAAAACAGAGAATACACCGTAGCAGAACTCAAAAAGCTCGGATTCACATGCACGGATTCAAAGGCAAACTTCGTTTTTGTATCGCATAACAAAATCCCCGCTTCAACTCTTGCGGCTGAGCTTCGCAGAAAAGGTATTCTCATCAGATATTTCAACAAAGCAAAGATTGACAATTATCTTCGCATAACAATCGGAAGCATTGAAGAAATGCAGACCCTTGTCGGTGCGATTAAAGAAATAACGGAGGGTTAACATGAGAGAAGCCCAAATCAAAAGAAAAACAAACGAAACCGATATAGATCTTTGGCTCAATCTTGACGGCAAAGGCGAAAATGAAATTGATACAGGCTGCGGTTTTCTTGACCATATGCTTGAGCTTTTTGCCCGTCACGGCAGAATGGATTTGAAGGTTAAATGCATCGGCGATACACACGTTGACTATCACCATACCGTTGAGGATGTGGGAATCGTTCTCGGTCAGGCATTCGCAAAGGCAGTCGGTGAAAAAAGAGGTATTTCACGCTACGGCAGCATTCTTTTGCCTATGGATGAAACCCTCATTCTCGCAAGCGTTGACATCAGCGGCAGAGCATATCTCAACTATGATGTTCAGATTCCTACACCTGCAGTCGGTGGTATGGATACCGAACTTATCGAAGAGTTTTTCATTTCATTCGTCAGAAACAGCGATATAACTCTTCACATCAAACAGCTTGAAGGAAAAAACAGCCACCACATCATTGAAGGCATATTCAAAGCAGTTTCAAGAGCACTTTGCAAGGCTGTTTTTGAAGATCTGACCCTCGGCGGCGAAATTCCGTCAACGAAAGGACTTTTATAATGATTGCAATTATTGATTACGGTTGCGGCAATCTTTTTTCTCTTTCATCCTCGCTTGAAAGTCTCGGTATTGAGTGCAAGATAACGGGCGATAAGGAAGAAATTGCGGCAGCGGATAAAATTATACTTCCCGGCGTAGGTGCATTCGGAGATGCGGCAAAAAAGCTTCGCGAATGCGGCATGAACAAGCTTATCTGTGAGCTTGCAGAAAAAGGTAAGCCCATCCTCGGCATATGCCTTGGTATGCAGCTTCTTTTTGAAAAAAGCTTTGAATACGGCGCACACATGGGTCTCGGACTCATCAAAGGCTATGTAGGTGCGCTTGAAGGTCAGATTCCCAAAGATTTGAAAATTCCCCACATGGGATGGAATAAATTAAACCTTGCAAAGGATGACCCGATTTTCAAATACATTGTCCCCGGTGATTATATGTATTTTGTTCATTCATTCTATGCAAGAAACTGTGTTGAAAACACCCTCGCTTTTGCGGAATACGGTGTTGCCGTGCCTGCAGTTGTAAAAAGCGGTTCGGTTTACGGAATGCAGTTCCATCCCGAAAAAAGCGGTGCAAAGGGTCTTGCACTCTTAAAGGCATTCTCGGAATTATAAGGAGAAAATTATGCAGATATTTCCCGCAACAGATATACTCGACGGCAAGGTAGTCCGTCTTACCAAGGGCGACTATAATCAGGTTAAGATTTATGCCGACTCCCCCGCCGAAATGGCTCTTGAATTCATGAAAGACGGAGCAACAAATTTACATATGGTTGACCTCGACGGTGCAAAAG
Organism: Clostridia bacterium; assembly: GCA_017517665.1. Taxonomy (GTDB): domain Bacteria; phylum Bacillota; class Clostridia; order Oscillospirales; family Acutalibacteraceae; genus CAG-177. Next base: position 71,846 of record JAFWYP010000038.1, read on the forward strand.
ACGGTGCACCCGTTAACTTTGAGGCAATCAGAGAAGCCGCAAAAATCAAGGATTTATTCATTGAGGTAGGCGGCGGAATAAGAGACATGAAACGTGTTGAAGATTATCTCTCCCTCGGTGTTAAGCGCGTTATTCTCGGCACTGCGGCAATCCGCAACTATCCCTTCGTTGAAGAAGCGGTAAAGGAGTTCGGTAATGCAATCGCAGTAGGCGTTGATGCAAAAGAAGGCTTTGTTGCGGTCAGCGGCTGGCAGGAAACAACAAGCGTTAAATCGGTTGAATTCTGCAAAAAGCTCCGTGATACGGGCGTTGCAACGGTTATTTACACCGACATTTCAAAAGACGGTATGCTTTCGGGAACAAATCTTGAAGTATACGGTGAGCTTTCCGAAATAAAAGGTCTTGACATCGTTGCTTCGGGCGGTATAACATTTGTAAACGAAATCGAAAAGCTTCGTGACATGAACATTTACGGCGCAATTGTCGGCAAGGCTGTTTATGAAGGCAAGCTTTCTCTTAAAGATGCACTTAAAGCGGCGGAGGTAAAATAAATGATAACAAAAAGAATAATCCCCTGCCTTGACGTGCGCAACGGCAGAGTTGTAAAAGGTGTTAATTTTGAAGGAATACAAGATGTTGCATCCCCCGTTGAGCTTGCTCATTTCTATAATGACAGCGGTGCAGATGAGCTTGTTTTCTATGATATAACAGCTTCTTTTGAAGGCAGAGCACTTTTCACGGATGCACTCACTCAGGTTGCAAAGGAAATTTTCATTCCACTGACCGTTGGCGGCGGCATCAACACTCTTGATGATTTTGACAGAGTGCTTAAATGCGGTGCAGACAAGGTTTCGGTGAATTCGGGTGCAATAAAAGACCCGTCACTCATTGAAAAAGCTGCAAAGAAATACGGCGACCAATGCGTCGTGCTTTCAATGGACATCAAGCGTGTTGACGGTTCATTCCATATTTTCAGCAAGGGCGGAAGAATCGACACGGGCATCGATGCTCTTGAATGGGCAAAAATGGGCGAAAACAACGGCGCAGGTGAATTGGTTGTCAACAGCATTGACACCGACGGTGTGAAGCAGGGATTCGACCTTGAAATGCTACAAAAAATCAGCGACCTTGTTTCAATTCCGGTTATCGCAAGCGGCGGTGCAGGTAAAAAAGAGGACTTCCTTGAGCTTTTCAAAGCAGGCTGTGCAGACGCAGGTCTCGCCGCATCAATCTTCCATTTCAAGGAAGTCAATATTATGGATTTGAAGCGTTATCTTAACGAAAACAACATAGAGATGAGGATATAAATATGATTGAACTTAAATACAACAGCGACGGACTTATCCCCGCAATCGTTCAGGACCACTACAGCAAAAAGGTTCTTATGCTTGCATATATGAACGCAGAAAGCCTTGATATCACTATCAAGGAAGGAAAAACCTGTTTCTGGAGCAGAAGCAGACAAGAGCTCTGGAGAAAAGGCGAAACCTCGGGCAACACACAGCAGGTTGTTTCAATCCGCACAGACTGCGACAAGGATACCCTTCTCATTGATGTTATAAAGAACGGCCCCGCCTGCCATACAGGAAGCGAAACCTGCTTCTTTGAAGATATCGTTGCTCCCGAAACAGAAGAATTTTCCTATGAGGGACTTTATGAGATGCTCGTCGGCAGAAAGGTCAATAAAAAAGAAGGTTCATACACAACATATCTTTTTGAAAAAGGAATTGACAAGATTCTCAAAAAGGTCGGTGAAGAATGCACCGAAGTTATTATCGGCGCAAAGGGCGGCGACAAAGCGGAAACAGTCTATGAAATCGCCGATTTACTCTATCACATCACCGTTATGATGATTGAAATGGGTATCAGTCTTGAAGAAGTAACTGCAGAGCTTGCAAAACGCCACATCGTTGACCATAAGGTTAAACAGGAAAAAATGCAATAATAAACGGAGGTTATAATCATGAATCTTGATAAGTACAAGGGTATTTTTCCCGCTTTTTATGCTTGCTATGACAGCGAAGGCAATGTTTCAGCTCAGGCAACAAAGGATTTCGTTGAATATCTCATCGGCAAAGGCGTTGCAGGTCTTTACGTTGGCGGTTCATCGGGCGAATGCATTTATCTGAGCGTTGAAGAAAGAAAGCAGACTCTTGAAGCAGTTATGGAAGTTGCAAAAGGCAGAATTGCCATCATTGCTCATGTTGCCTGCAACAATACAAAGGACAGCCGGGAGCTTGCACGTCATGCAGAATCTCTCGGAGTTGACGCTATAGCCGCAATTCCTCCCATCTATTTCAGACTGCCCGAAAGAGCAATTGCAAAATACTGGAACGATATTTCCGCAGCTGCACCCAACACGGATTTTGTTATTTATAACATTCCTCAGCTTGCAGGAGTTGCACTCACTCTGAGCCTTTTTGACGAAATGCTCAAAAACCCCAGAGTTATCGGCGTTAAGAATTCATCAATGCCTATCCAGGACATTCAGATGTTCAAAAGACAGGCTGCAATCAATAACAAGGAAGTTGTTGTGTTCAACGGTCCCGATGAGCAGTTTGTGGGCGGCAGACTTATCGGCGCAGACGGCGGTATCGGCGGCACATACGGTGTTATGCCCGAGCTTTTCGTAAAACTCAATGCACTTCTCGAAGCAGGCGATTTTGAAAACGCAGGCAAGCTTCAGAACGATATTGACGAAGTTATTTATACAATGTGCTCTGCAAACGGCAATATGTACGCAGTTGCAAAGGCAGCTCTTAAAAAGCTTTCGGGTCTTGACCTCGGCGGAGTCAGAGCTCCCCTTCTCAATCTTGCAGACAGTGATAAGGCTGTTGTTGAAAAAACCGTTTCTTTTGTTGAAGCAGCGGTTGAAAAGTGGATTAAATAAGAGCAAAGAGGGATGCATATTCATCCCTCTTTTTCTGTTTTCAACACAACATTGACTATTTATTTGTGATAATAAACACAATATTTGGTGATTTTTTTGATTGACATATCCCCTGTCTTTCTGTATAATGAAAATACAAAGTTTACATGACTGACGGAACAGCGGATAACCGCAAGGGAATGTAAACTTATACTTTAAAGTTTTAAAGTATAATAATGCCGACCGTCTGGGCTATTCAGTTTTGCTAAACTGAATAAGCCCTTTTTTGTTTTTTTAATCCTTTAAAGGAGGTAATTACATATGGAACACAAAAATTGGACAGGCTTTAAATCAGGTGTATGGCAGAACGAAATCAACGTTCGCGATTTCATTCAGCAGAACTACAAGGAATACAACGGCTCTGATGAATTCCTTTCGGGCGCTACCGAGAGAACAAAGGGTCTTATGAAAAAGCTTGAGGCTCTTTTTGCCCTCGAACGTCAGTTCGGCGGAGTTCTTGATATTGACACCGCAACGGTTTCCTCTCTCACAAGCTATTCACCCGGATATATTGATAAAGACAACGAAATTATTGTCGGTATGCAGACAAACCGCCCTCTCAAAAGAGGCGTTAACCCATTCGGAGGCATGAGAATGGTTCGTCAGGCCTGTGAAGCATACGGCTATAAACTCAGCCGCAAGGTTGAAGAAGAATTCAGATTCAGAACAACCCATAATGACGGTGTTTTCCGTGCATACACAGACGAAATGCGTCAGGCACGCAAATGCCATGTTATAACAGGTCTCCCCGATGCTTACGGCAGAGGCAGAATCATCGGTGACTACCGCAGAGTTGCCCTCTACGGCATTGACAAGCTTATTGAAGAAAAGAAAAAAGATAAAAATGCCCTTACAAATCACGCTTTTAATACGGAGCAAATCCGTCTTGATGAAGAGCTCTTCCAGCAGATAACCTTCC
>JAFWYP010000039.1 GCA_017517665.1 Clostridia bacterium
CCGTACTCTGCGTGCGTGGAATGTTCGTATTGACGAGGTGTTTTTCCTTGGCGGAGTTAAGAAAAGCGAAGTTCTCAAAGCATTCAATGCCAACATATTCTTTGACGATCAGGCAACCCACACCGACCCCGCATCAAAGCTAGTCCCCTCCGCAAGAGTACCGTATAAGAAATAAAAAACGCCTGCAACAAAACCGTTGCAGGATACGATATAGTGTTGAAAATCACTTTACATTGTTATTATTACTCATAATATCATCTTTCAAAAAATAACCATCTCTTGAGGTGAGAATACCAAAAGAGATGGTCTTTTTTTGGTGCATATCAGACTTTGACGATATACATTATTCTGACGGACTGCCCTGCGTACATGCTTCTGACGAGCTTTTCCGCTTCAGCAGCGCCTGTTGCGGAAACAATCGGTTCGGAATGCACATTGTTAATCTGGCAAACAACCTTCCATCTGTTCAAAAAATCACCTCCCGTTACTTTGTAAATGCATTGTAACAGGAGGCGTGGGTTATTTTGGGGAGATGTTATTAATCAACTATTTTTCCGCTGAAAGAAGGATGATATATTTTATAAACTTTTATTTTACAAGAATTAGTTTCTGCCTGAAAACAATTTAAAACCTTTCTTTTATATCTTAACCCTTCTTCTTCACAGACAGGATTCAAATGATTTTTCAAACAGTCATAAATGTCATTGCAAGTAAATATGTGGAGATTATTGTGAATTGACGATAAATGATTAATTATTGATGTTGCTTGCACTTCCATAGTTTTTTTGTATTCTGATGTTGCACTTGTTTCGCCATATTCCGGATGAGTATTGCAGAATATGGCATTGAATAAATCATCTTTATTAAAACCTGTTGATTCGAGCATTTCATTAAAGCGTTTTATGTATTTTACAGAAGCCCTTTTACTTTTTGTTATCTTTTTTGAATCTTCATTTTTTGTTTCCAATTCTTTATGATAAGCATCTGAATTGTATAGTACTTTTTTGAACCAAAACTCTTCTGACTTTTTTATGATATGCTTGTTATCACTGATTTCTTTTTTGTTTGTATTAGGTTCTCTGAGCAGAAACACGATTCCGTTAAATTTATCTGGAGTACCAAGATATCCTTCAATGGTTTCTTCTTGACTGTTTTTATAAAACTCGTACATTTTTTCACTCTCCGTATTTCTCCACCGCTTTTTGCAGTGCGGTTTATCATTCGTAATTCTTTCGGTATTCTTACAAGGCTTCTATGATTTCGGATAAATCTCCACTTGTTATAGTTAAATTATTGATTTTCCAACACTTTAATCAACTCCGACAAGTCGCCTTGGGTGATGTCATACACATAGTTGTCATCCAGTTCAAGCCAGATATAATCAATCAATTCATCTGCAGGCAAAATTCCGTCATCGTGCCACAAAAAATCATTTACAGCTCCGTTGACCAAAAGACGGGTTGCGAGCTGAGAAGCTCTGAAAACAATGTTTTCTGTATCTTCGGTATATCTGTCTGCAGCATATTCCCGCATAGTACCGATAAGAATCATAAGATGGTTGGCACCAAGAACTTCTGAATTTCCCATAACTTTTATGGTTTCAAGCGAATGCATTTTTGCAAAAACTTCAAAAGCACCTCTCATTGCATCCGCAAACATATCTTCATCAAATTTTTCTTCGCCGAAAACATAGGCGTTGACATTATCCAAAAGGTCGAGCCATGTGTCTCTTGTTTCATAAAATTTTTCAATAAATTCTTTCATAACAAATCTCCTTGTTTATTTTCTATGATGTTAACTGCTATATTGTACCATTTTTCATAAAGTATGTGTTCGTATTTTATATGAGCTGTTTTTTCTTTGAATTTATCATATAAATCTGATAAAATAACCAAATGATTCCCTTGTCCCAAACTGACATAGTTCCAGCCTTCAGGAACTGTTCTTCCATATCCGAATATCCCGAGTTTGCATTTTGCAAGTAAAGGAAAAACTTCAACAATATCATCAGGAGTTATATCACCAAAGAAATAATTCAGAGAAAAGCTTTTTCCATTTCCGTTGAGAAAGATAATCTCTCCAGCCATTCCCATAGCACCGCCTTCGGCAACGGAAAAAAATTTCACGTCTTGAAACAAGTCAGCATTGAGTTCATCTTTTGTTAAAATTACAGTTTTCATATTTCCTCACTTTCCGTATTTCTCTACTGCTTTTTGCAGAGCATTTTTTATATCATTCACAAGGCTTTCGGGGGATGTTACGGTTATATGCTCGCCGTACTGCATCGCCCAGAATTTCATTGCCATTCTGCTGACTCTGACTTCTGCTGTAACTTCATCATCGGTTTCGTCGCTGAATTTTACATCCTTGCCGAACCAGTCAATAATTTCGGTAACGATGTATTTCTTCGCCCTGAATGTGACCTTCTCGGTCTTGTCGGCAAACATATAAATATGCTCCGCCATATGTTTGGGCAAATCAAGTCCGTGTTCGAGCCCCTCAACCTTTTTCATCGTTTTTACGGGCATTTCAAGCAAACGGATATCCGTTATTCTGTCAAGGCGGTAATTTGATACGTTGCTGTACTTGTCATAATTGCAGACAAGATAATATCTGCCGTTTGTGGCGACCATTTGATAGGGATTTACAATGTATTCTCTCACATTGCCCTCGCTGTTTTTGCGTGGGTGCTGTTTTTTATCTGTACCCATATCGTTATACTTGAAAGCCACCTGTTTGCCCTTGCTTATTGCCTCATCAAGAATTTCTATTGTTAAGAAAAGTTCTTTGTTCTGCGGCATATTCTCGGGCAGGTTGCGTATGTGTTTCACTTTATTTTTGAAATACTTGTTTGAAAGTCCCTCGATTTTCTCAATCAGTTCCTTGCATTGCGAATAGGGGATATGCTTTGAGAAAAGCAGGCTGTCAATCAGCAGACGGAGTTCTGCATCCGTAAAATCACGCACAAGATAAAAATCGGAGAGAATATAGCTTTCTTCAAGCTCACCCTTTGAGTTTTTTACCATTCGCAGAGCCTCGCTGTATTCGATTTCATAACCGAATTCAATCAAGTTCATCAGATTTCGCTTGATTGCCTTGCGGTCAGCCTTCATATCATATTCCGTTTCGAGTATCTCCGCGATTTCTTTCTGACTCAGACGGTGATCCTCATCAGTATATTTCTTGAGAATATCAAGAATGTTGATAATGAGTAATTTTTTCGGCTGCATTGAGTCCATAGCTGTCACCTCGTGTTTATTCTATCATCATTGACACCATTGTGCAATATCTTATGGGGCGTTTTCGGTACATCTTGAGCAAACATTGCTGTTTCAAAAGAATAAGGGACTGTTTTTAATGAACAGCCCCTTATTTTCATTCATTTTCAGTCTGCAGCAGCCCAATACGTTTTGCCTTCAACATCAATAAATTCGCCTAAGCCTAAACCGTAACGAATATTTTTGTTTTCTAATGTAGTTACAAAACTATCCATATAATTTCATAAAGTTACTATTTTTATTGCTCGTTGCGTTTCTCCTTAGATTTGATAAAGTTTCTTATAAGCTTTATCAATAAAAGTATGTAAGAACGATATCCACGTTGCCAATCTTACATGCTTTCTTTGAATAAAGACTACGACAGGAGATACAGATATCCAATCGCAGTTGATTTATTCTGACACTTTATGTCCTTTCTTTTCCAAATATGAAAACAACGTCACAAGAAGTGCCTTTGTGAAAGGCTACCGTACAATAGATTTTACCCTATAATATAAACTTTGCACCAATTCTGAACCCATTAATGAATCCGTCTGTTATACTTGTTGTTAAAAACTCAAGATACTTGTCGGAATATTCGGAAAAAAGTTTTTGGTTCTCATCTGTGAGTTTTTCACCAAGCCTTTTTTCAATCTGTGTGAGCTCGTTTAATTTTTCCTTTAGTTCAGATTTCAGTTCTGAACTGCACTCCTGCGGGTCTATATTACCGTAGTAGAACTGTTCGATAAAATTTGTCATAGATTTCTCCGTTCTCGTATTCGCTTTTTCTTCTTCAGAACAATTGTACCAGGAGTCATCAACTTCCGTCAACGCGTGAAACATACAAAGATTCGGTTTTGATTCCGGTGAATGCGCACAATTTTTAACCATATGTTATGCTGTAAAGGTGTAATCAAGAAAAATTAAAAGTCCGTTTTATGGTACACAAGGACTGATATAATGTGTCTGTAAGATAAAACTGAAAGGAAATTATATTATGGAAAACACGTTTGTTACCATCACGGGTGTGAGAAATTATTACGGCATGAAGCCGTTCAAGGTCGGCAAGATTTTCAGAATTGTCAAGGAAGACGATAATGATTATGACGAAGAGGCTATTCGTGCTGAATTGCCGATGATTGACACAATCGGTTATGTTGCCAACAGTGCAAACACCGTTTTTGCGGGTACGGTCAGCGCGGGCAGACTTTACGATAAAATTGATGATTATGCCTATGCACAGACGATGTTCATCACTCATTCGAGCGTTATTGCCCTTGTGCTTTCACCTGAGCAGGTTGAGGGTGATGACGATACACCGCCTGTCAAGGAAACGGACGCGGGAAACAGCAAACCCAAAACCAAAGCAAAAATCGGGTTTTGAGAGGTGCGGAATATGTGGTTATTTATATTATTGTTGGGTTTATCAGCTTTTTACAAAGCGTGGACCAAAGGATTGTGATCAATATTTTCTGCAGATAGCCACGTCCAAGAACTTGGGTTGAAACAATACAAAAGCTATGCTAAAATAAAAGCATAAAATCTTCGGAGGTACAAAATGAAATTTCTGCATTTATCTGACCTGCATATCGGCAAGCGAGTCAATGAATTTTCAATGCTTGAAGACCAGGAATATATGCTCACTAAAATAATCAACATAATTGACGATGAAAAGCCCGATGCGGTTGTTATTGCAGGCGATGTTTACGATAAATCCGTTCCCTCTGCGGAGGCGGTGCAGCTTTTTGACGATTTCCTTTGCAGACTTGCTCAGAGAAAACTGCAGGTTTTTGTTATCAGCGGCAATCACGATTCAGCCGAAAGAATGGCTTTCGGCGGCAGACTTATGGATATAAGCGGTGTTCACATGGCGCCCGTATATAACGGCAAGGTTGAACCCATAAGCCTTGACGATGAATTCGGTAAGGTCAATTTCTTCATGCTTCCGTTTGTGAAGCCTGCCAATGTTCGCAGATTTTTTGAGGATGCTCAGATTGAAAGCTACACCGATGCCGTGCGTGTTGCGGTTGAAAATATGAATGTCAATGCCGACGAAAGAAATGTTATCGTTACCCATCAGTTTGTGACGGGTGCGGAGAAATGCGAATCGGAAGAAATTTCCGTAGGCGGTTCCGATAACGTTGATGCAAGTGTGTTTGACTGCTTTGATTATGTTGCGCTCGGTCACATTCACGGTCCGCAGAATATCGGCAGCGAAAGAGTCAGATATTGCGGCACTCCGCTGAAATATTCCTTCTCCGAAGCAAAGCATAAGAAGTCAGTAACCGTTGTTGAAATGGGAGGAAAAGGCTCTCTCGAAACCCGTACCGTTGCTCTTGACCCCAAGCGTGATATGCGTGAAATCAAGGGTACATATGCCGAAATTACGCTCAAAGAAAACTATATAAATACCAACACGGATGACTATATGCACATTACCCTCACCGATGAAGAGGATATTCCCGATGCCATCGGCAAGCTGCGTGTTATCTATCCCAATCTTATGAAGCTTGATTATGATAACAAACGCACACGAAGCTCCGCAAAGCTTGATATTATTGAGAATATCGAGCAAAGGTCACCGCTTGACCTGTTTGCTGAATTCTATGAAAAGCAGAATAATCAGCCGATGACAGACGGACAGTCGGAGTTTATGAAATCGCTTATCGAAAGCATATGGGAGGGTGAAAAATGAGACCGATAAAACTTGTTATTTCTGCTTTCGGACCCTATGCAGGCAGAACGGAAGTAGACTTTGAAAAGCTTGGCACAAAAGGACTTTACCTTATTACGGGCGATACGGGTGCAGGCAAAACAACGATTTTTGATGCGATTGCCTATGCACTTTACGGCGAAGCAAGCGGTGATTTGAGAGATTCCTCAATGCTCCGTTCAAAGTATGCAGAGCTTGAAACTCCCACGGAAGTTGAGCTTATTTTTGCCTATGACGGCAAGGAATACACCGTTAAAAGAAACCCCGAATATGAAAGAAAAGCCAAGAAGGGTGATGGCGTAACCGTTCAGAAAGCTGAAGCGGAGCTTCATTATCCCGACGGCAGAGTTATCACCAAAATCAAGGATGTCAACACGGCGATTGTTGAAATTATGGGCGTTGACCGCAACCAGTTTTCGCAGATTTCAATGATTGCTCAGGGAGATTTCAGAAAGCTGCTTGTTGCCGAGACAAAAGAGCGTCAGGAGATATTCAGAAAGATATTCAAGACGGATTATTATCGTATTCTACAGGATAAAATCAAGAGCGAATATTCCGCTGTCAGAAATGAATACGAAGCAGCACAAAGCAGCGTAAAGCAGTATATCTCGGATATTCAGTGCGATGAAAACGATGTTCTGAATATCGAAGCAACAAAGGCAAGAAACGGTGAAATGACCGTTGAGGATGTTGTTGAATTAATCACAAAAATTCTTGAAAATGATAAAAAATCCGAAGCTGTAACATCTGAAAAGATAAGCAAAATCGAAAAAGCTATTGAAGAAGCAACAGCTGTTCTCGCAAAAGCAGAGGAATACTCAAAAGCACAGTCGGAGCTTGAAAAATCGGAAAAAACATACGCAGAATTAACCGTTTCTTTTGAAGAAACCCAAAAGACTCTTGAAGCCGAAAAAGCAAAGAAACCCGAGCAGGAAAAGCTTTCAAAACAGATTGCCGTTATCGAAGCGGAAATCCCGAAATATGATGAACTTGATGCGAAAAAGGCGGAAGCACAGAAATTTGCAAATCAGCTTCAGACCTGCAACAAAACTCTTGAAAGCTATATAACAGCTCAAAAGGGGATAGCGGAAGATATTGCCAAAATGAAAGAGGAACAGAAAGCTCTTGAAAATGCAGGCGCAAACAGAGAGAAGCTTCTCCGAGAAAAAGAGCAGGCAGAATTACGCAAAGCATCCCTTGAAAATCTTTTTAAAAAATTATCGGCTTTTGATTCTCTGACCGAAAGATATGAGCAGGCAAAAAAGGCGTATCTTGCCGCAACAGACAAAGCAGAATCCGCAAAAATTCTTTATGAAATGAATTACCGTGCATTTCTCAATGAGCAGGCAGGTATCCTTGCAGAGGATCTGACCGAAGGAGTGCCTTGCCCCGTGTGCGGTGCAACCAATCATCCCAAACTTGCACAGAAATCCGCAACAGCACCAACAGAAGCAACTGTAAACGAATCAAAATCCGCATACGATAAAGCCCGCAAATATGCCGAAGAACTCAGCCGTACCGCAGGCGAAATCAAGGGTCAGGTTGATTCGCAGACAGAAGAAATCAGGAAGCTCCTTTCAGACCTTCTGAATAGCTGTGAATCGGGAACTGCACAGTCAACCGCTAAGAATATCATTGCGGAAATTACTGTAAATCTCAAAGCAATAAGCGAAAAAATCATCGTAGAAGAAAAGAACGCGAAACGTAAAGCAGATCTTGATGAAATGATTCCCAAAGCGGAAGAAAGAATCAAAAAGGCAGAAGAAGTTATTGCAGAATGCAGACAGAATATTTCCGCACTCACCGCATCCTGCACCGAAATCGAAAAGCAGTGCAAATCTCTTTCGGCGACTCTTAAATTCGAGGGCAAAGCCGATGCAGTTGCAAAGAAAAAGGCTCTTGAAAACACTCTTTCGGCAATGCAGAAGGCACTTGAAAATTCAGAGAAGAGCTATGCTGAATCTGAAAAGGAAATTGTCGGTCTTGATGCAAAAATCAAGCAGCTTAAAAAGCAGCTTTCAGAGTCTGAAGCGATTGATGTTGAAGCGGCAGAAGAGAAAAAAACCGCACTCACAGGAGAAAAAACCAGTCTTACGGCAGTGCAGAGAAAAATCGGAATCCGCATTGATTCAAACACAAAATGTCTTGATAATATCAACAGAAAATCCGATGAATTGTCGGAGATTGAAAAGAGAAAAATCAGCCTCAATGCTCTGAATAACACCGCCAACGGCAACATTTCGAGCAAAGAAAAGATAATGCTTGAAACCTATATTCAGATGACTTATTTTGACCGCATAATCGCCCGCGCGAACACAAGATTTATGAAGATGTCGGGTGGTCAGTATGAACTGAAAAGAAGCGAAACCGCCGATAATAACCGCAGTCAGAGCGGTCTTGACCTTTCGGTTATCGACCACTATAACGGCACGGAAAGAAGCGTCAAAACCCTTTCGGGCGGCGAATCTTTCAAAGCATCTCTTTCTCTTGCACTTGGTCTTTCTGATGAAATCCAGTCATCTGCAGGCGGCATAAAGCTTGATACAATGTTTGTTGACGAAGGCTTCGGCTCGCTTGACCCCGAATCCCTTTCGCAGGCGTTCCGTGCTCTTGCAGACCTCAGCGACGGCAACCGCCTTGTGGGTATCATTTCCCACGTTGCCGACCTCAAAGAAAAGATTGATAAGCAGGTTATCATCACCAAAGAAAAAGCAGGCGGAAGTAAGGTTACAATTTCTGCATGAGTTTTATGTTGAAAAGAGCCTTGAAATCATTGTGATTTCAAGGCTCTTTTATGCTTTTTAAAATTGCATTTCTGTTGGTACTTGATCAGCCAAGTAAGTTCTGCTTAATAAAACAGCGGGACGGATACCTGCAGGAAATTCATCGTTAGTAACTTTTCCTAATGTATCCAATGACCATTCACCGCTATCTTTTAATTTTACTCTGTTAACAGTGAGTTCGTTCCAACTGTCACGACTGTGAAGCCAATAAGAGGATTTAGCGAGATTTATGTGTCTCTGCTTGTCGTACGAGGGAATGTTTTCGTCACCTTGAATACTTTCTAAAAGTTCTGATGTCGCTTCAGCCGCTAACCATTCCGGAGAAAAGTTTTTAACATCTGATTTTGTAAATACAAAAGCGTATGTTGGACTATTGTAATAATCAATTGTAGATTTTAACAAGCCTGTTTTTTCGGTGTCGGAAAAGGCTGAATTCTCGAACTCTTTTAACCATTGAACATAGTCTTGCTTTTCAGCGTGCCATTCGTTTTTGAAAACTGCATATCCTATGATATCCCGACTTAACAGTGCAACATAAGAGGCGGTAACCTGCACAACTATCCATGAAATAGAATTTTTGTTGCCGGATAACGGATCTGTTCCGAAGTGCAATATATCACCGCATTTCGGTTTTAATATTGACTTGTGTTTTTTTATTTGAATAAGTTTCTCTTCTGAATCATAGATTTGTGATTTTAAATCAGACTCTTCTGGACAAGAGAACAATGCAGTTTTCTTTTTAATCAATTCTGATATTTGCTCATCAATTGCTTTCTTTTGTTTAATTCCAAACAGACCGGCATTTTTTCGCTCTTTTTGTAACTGTACAGTTTGTGTATCTATTAATTTCAGTTTTGATTCTCTTTCTTTTTCAATATTGTTCAGGTTCGTTTTAAGCGATAAAATGTGATTCAGAATATTGTTTTCCAAATCTTCAAACTGCTTTAATTTTTTCTGTACATAATCGTCAGGTTTTTTCGATTCGTCGTTTTCAGAAAGTGTGGTGGTATTTTCTGATTCTTTTCTGAATTTTTCTACCAGTCTTTGTGTTTCTCTTCTGGATTCTTCTTTTTTCTTTTCTTCCTCCTTTTCTTTAAGCTTGATTTCATTTGCCCCCGGCATATGATCAAAAGTTTGTTCCCAGAATTTTTGAATCATCTTGTTTTCGATAGTTGGAACATATTTGGCGCTGAGAATATTTCCGAGATTATTGTTATTCAGAGAGGCAGCGTAATTGTTCTCGATTTCAGATTCGTCATTAAGCCACTTAATTAGCTTTTTGACTTCGTATACCGCTTCGACAGACGGATTCTCATCCAAAAACGGGCGACACTGTCTGTCGAGCATAGCAACCAATGTTTGATATGAGGAATACAATTCATCACACGCTTTGCGTGCATCACTTGCCAGTTCTACAACTCTATTAGGTGCATCACCGCCAAACAAATCAATGCTTTTACCTGATTTTTTTTGGATTTCATTGTTTCTGATTTTAAATTCATTTTCTGCTTTTTTTGCACTTTCTTGAATTGTTTTTATTGTCAAAAGTATTTGTTCGTTTGCTGCAGCACTAATAATGAACACTCCTTCATTATAGGAAATACTAAAAAGATTATAAAACAATTATAGCATAGCGAGAATTGTTTTGCAATCATCACTTTTAAATATGAAAGTCCGTTTTATAGGACTTTCAGTGTGGTATAATACAGACAAGATAACCACAATAAATATACGAGGTGTAAAAAATATGAATAATAAAAATTTTTTCAGCGGTATTTTTGATTTTAACAGAGACGGAAAAACAGACATATCGGAACAGAGCCTGGCCTTTCAAATTATCAGTGAATTTGAAAAGCAAAATTCAAAAAACTCCGATGAAAAAGACGAATCATCAAAACATTCCGGATTCTTTTCTCGATAATATGATGATTTCAACAGTACTTGATTAAATCGGATGTTTATTTTCAGATAATGCCAAACCAGACTTTGCCGTTTTCTTCAAATCTTCTTATACGCTTTCTTTTTATGAGTTTGCACAGAGCGTCATCAACATTTTCAGCTTTATATGTTTCAAACTGTGGCCTGTTCATAATATCCTCACAAGAGATTTTTTTCTTGTCTTTCAAAAGGTTTATTATTGATTTGATTTCCTTTGGTAAAGGGAGTTTTATAGGACTTAAAAAATGATAAAATCTAATCAGACAATATGAAAAGGAGAATTATTATGGCTAACAAAGGCAGAAGTGAAAGAGATTTTTTCGGCAACGGATATACTCATTATGACAGCAGCGGTAAGAAAATCGGGCGCAGCGATAAAAACATATTCGGCAGCGGATATACGAATTACGATGCTCACGGCAACAGAGTGCCGCACTCGAAAACCGTTGCTATGCAAGATTTCAGAAGCTCTAAATGCTTAATTTTTAACAGTAGTAAATAATGTTTCTGTTGAAAAGCGGTTTTGTTTGTTATATAATAAATAAAATCCAATACAAATAATCAGGAGGGGATTGAATGAAGCGCAGTTATTATGATGATTTTATTCTGGTGGTCGGTACACGGGAAGATATTGTAGAGATAGCGAAAATTATCTACAAAGAGAATGCTCAGAAAGTTATTGAAGGTTTATCTGAGGGCAAATATGTTTTGTTGAAAATTAATCGCTGCATAGATATAGATGCTAAGCAGATAAAGGAGAAATACCCTTCTTGCGAGTTGTTTGTTTATCATGGCGCAGGAAGACACGGCTGCTGTGATTATGAGTTATCATATGCAGGAGATTATGGAGTTCTTGAAGATTCATTTTATGTAGATTATGATGGAAATTTAGTTATGTCTTTTGGGGGACGCTTGATTTTTGAAGAAAAAACTGTATCGGAGTCGATTACTATCCACCATGTTGACGGCCGTAAGAATTGGTATATTTCCAACAAAGATTCCGAGAAGCTTCTGGATTCTTTGCTTTCGCAACCTCTTACTCTCGGACTTCTTTCGGATATATGTAATCCGTATACCGCACCTAAAAAAAGACGTGAGTTTGTTGATTCAATAATTTCTTCTTTCCCCAGCATAGATATGGTTACTGCCATTGAATATGAGAAAGAGACAAAAACTGCACTTGATGAGTGCTTTATTGAAAAAATAGCCAAAACAGAATTGGCTCAAAAATTTTCTGACATAACTGTTCTGAGATTTTTAGGCGCAAAACTTGTTGAAAAAGAAAAGAAATTTTTTGATTATACAACAAACACGGCGACATTAGTTAAGACTTCTGTAATTTATGCTATGGATGACCCTGCTTCCGGTAAGTATAATGTTGTTGAAGTTGAATATGAAAAAGCCATAGAAAAAGTTGAAAAAATCCCCGGATTTATTCCTTCGGATCACATTGATATTCTGTATGTTCCTTCTGAAGAAAATTCTTGTATTTGTACAAAATGTTTGTCTGATATTGAAATAATCAGAGTTCCCGATGAAATTGACGGACTTACCGTAGCCGCCATCGGTGACGGCTGTTTTGAAAAACTTACAAAAGTCAAGAAGATTATTTTGCCTTGTACAGTAAAAAGCATCGGAAAGGGTGCTTTTGCCGGCTGTAAAAAACTTACGGCGGTTGTGTATGCAGACAATCCTGACAGTAAGGATGATTTTGTTATATGCAACAAAGGAAAACTTATTACTTTGTTCACAAAACAAACATCTTACATTGTGCCTGACGATGTTTCGGAAATCGGAAAAAATGCTTTCAGCAACTGCCAGAAACTGAAAGAAGTAACTTTGAGACCGGGAATGAAAAAACTACTTAATGATTCGCTTGTAGAATGCAAATCCTTAAAGACGATTAACCTTAGCGGAAATACTGACAACATAAATATTACCGCTTTGGAAAAAGGTGGAATCAAAGAAGTGATTTTGCCTGCCGGCGAAACGGTTTCTGTTTATGATAAATATATGTTCAGTTGTTTTACTCACACATCAAACGGAATGGAGTTTTCTTATCAGGCAGCCGCCGAAAAACTGTCTTCTGCCGGAAGTGAGAGTGCTAAATTCAAGATAGCGATGGACTGTATAGAAAACCATCTTCAGGAAATTGATGATGCGGTAGCAACCAATATATTTATGTTTGCTGTAAAACATACTATCGGAAGCGGTGACGCTGAAACACTCTCCAAACTCCTTGAGATGGAGTTGGTTTCGAGAATCGATTTTACTGATATGGTTCAACAAGCCAATCGATGCGGTAATCTTGAAATTGCGGCAATGATATTAAACAAATCCGGTCAAGGCGGAGATAACAAAAAGACTATAATTCGTCATGAGACGCCCGCTGAACCGCTTTCCGGTTGGAGCAATTATATGTTAAGGTTCGTTTTGAAAATAATAAAGCGTACTCATATTTCTGCAGTTTCAATGTAAAAGAAGGCGATAAAGTTTTTGTTCAAGGGAAAATGGCGGACATGCCCGGTGAAATAATTGAGATTGTGAAAGATTCACCTACAGGAAGAGCTGCTATGTATACTCTCAATGTTACATCGGCTTTTAATGTAACGCTTGAAGAAACGGATGACGCTTTTGAATTATAATCATACTTTTGCAAAAGTATAATCAGTATTAACGATAAAAGTGGTTTGGCTTATATTTCAGCATAAACCACTTTTTAGTTTTGATAAAACAATTCTCTGCAATAAATTGATACTCTTTATAAATCCATAGAATTTGTTCGTATGCAAAAGCCTGAGAGTGGTTGAAACATAATTGTGTTAGGATGCGAAAAACCAAGTGACAATATATTTGTCTGTTGAAAAATACTATATAATATGATTAAATAATAAAAAATCGGACAAGGAGTGATACTGTGGACGAAGAACAACAAAAACAACTCAATAAGCTTGCTCGTGATGTGCTGATTCTTTCACGCAATACGCTCCTTGTTAATCTGCGTTTTCTCGATTCGGCACTCAGTCAGTTTGAATTTGTGCCTTATGACGGTGCTCCTCTTGCAACAGAAGGAAAACATCTTTGTTATAACTCTATAGAAGTATTAAAACGTTACAAAAGCGAAAAAGAAGTGTCTGTCAGGGATTATCTTCATCTTGTTATGCATTGTGTATTCCGTCATATGTTTATGAACCCGACAATAGACAGACCTTGCTGGGATCTTGCCTGCGATATTGCAGTTGAATATTCGATTTCGGAACTCGGTCTTAAATCCGCAACAGCAAAGCGTGAAGCGTTGCAACAAAAGGTTTTTTCGGAACTGAAACAGGAAATTAAAATTCTTACCGCTGAAAAGATATACAGATATTACCTTGACAAAGGCTTATCATCTCTTGATATGGCACAACTGCGTGGCTGCTTTTATGCCGACAACCATTTTTTATGGTATGAAACGGAAGATGTCATTGCTTCTGTTACAGGTGAATCTCAGAATGAAAATCCGGGGGATAACTCCGGCAATGAAGCATCGGGACAGAGCCTTTCTGAAATATGGAAAGATATTTCGGAAAAGATGCAGACTGATCTTGAAACCTTTTCAAAACAGCAAGGCGACAAAGCCGGCGGACTGATGCAGAATCTCAATGCAGTCAACCGTGAGAAATATGATTATACCGCATTCCTTAAAAAGTTTGCCGTTCTCGGTGAAGCGATGAAAATCAATGACGATGAATTTGATTATATCTTCTATACCTACGGACTGAAAATGTATGAAAAAATGCCCCTTATTGAACCTCTTGAGTATAAAGAAGTCAGAAGAATCAAGGAGTTTGTTATTGCCATTGATACATCGGGCTCTGTTGAGGGCGAACTTGTTCAAACCTTTGTGCAGAAAACTTATAACATACTTAAAAGCACGGAAAGTTTTTTCATCAAGATAAATTTACATATTATTCAGTGCGATGCCGAAATTCAGGAACATATTAAAATAACAACGCAGGATGAATTTGACACTTATCTGAAAACTATGAAAATCAGAGGATTGGGCGGAACGGATTTCAGACCTGTGTTTGAATTTACGCAGAAGTTGATTGATGAAAAAGAATTTACCAACCTTAAAGGTCTGATTTATTTCACTGACGGCTACGGTACTTTCCCTGCCCAAAAGCCTGATTTTGATTCGGCGTTTGTGTTTGTTGATGATGAATACAACAATCCGGATGTGCCCCCATGGGCTATAAAATTGGTTTTACAGAAAGATGAGATATAAGGAGAATATAAAATGAGTGATATTAAGGATTTTGTCATAGAAAACGGTGTGCTTACAAAATACATCGGAAACAAAGAAAAAATTGTAATTCCTGATTCCGTTACGGCAATCGGTGATTATGCATTCGACAGTTGGTTTGCTGCAAACAAGGTGAAATCTGTTGTTATTCCTGAGAGCGTAAAAACCATAGGCAGCGGTGCATTTGCAAGGTGTTCCCGTTTGAGAAATCTTGTTCTCCCTGAGAATATCATCGAAATCGGAGAAGACGCTTTTAAAGGTATCGGTCCGTATTCCTCATTTTTGAATGATAACATTAAAATTTCAGGTGCAAAAAAGTTATTTATGTCAAAAGACGAATCATGGTATTTAAAAAGATTTGACTGTGCACCCATTGAAATGTGTTTCAACGGAGTTATTGACAGAAATGCGGTTGCCATAAAATATTTCACATCAGCTGTTACCAAAAATAAAGAAAAAATATTCGGTCAGATTATACTTCAGAATTTAACCGAAAGACTTGTTTGTTTTCTTGACATCCGCAATAAAGTACCTGTGAAAGAGCTTGATTCATACATTGAACGATGCAGAAAAGATAATAAAACCGAGCTCACAGCGATACTTCTCGACTATAAGAATAAACATTACTCTGAAGATGCACTTGCGAAAAATGAAAAGAAAAAGCAAGAGAAATCATTGGATATTTCAAATATCAGTTTGTCTGACTGGAAAGAAATTTTTAAAATTTCTACTGTCGGCGAAAGTGCAACAATCAGCGGATATAAGGGGAACGACAAATCGGTTGTTATACCGGAATTTGTCGGAAAATACAAGGTTACCAAAATAGCTAAAAAGGCTTTCTGTAAATGTGATATCGAGAGTATAGTTATTCCTTCGGGTGTAACCGAAATAGAGAATGATGCTTTTTACAATTGCCGTGTAAAAATCATTGAACTTCCTTCATCCTTAACCAAAATCGGTAAATATGCTTTTGCCAGCAGTCAGATTACTGCGGTTACAATTCCGGATTCAATTACAGTAATTGATGATGGCGTTTTTGAGTGTTGTGAAAACCTTGTCAGAATCAATATCCCTGAGGGTGTTACGGAAATAGGTGAAAACGCTTTTGGCGGTTGTTCATCTCTGAAAGAAATCAGATTGCCCTCAACTGTCAGAAACATAAAGATGTTTGCTTTCAATAACTGCGAAGAGCTCGAATCTCTTTTTGTTCCCAAAGAAGTAGAATTAAATGATGTTACCATAACCATGGGTTGCGATAAACTGACAATTTACGGTGTTGCAGGAAGCTCGGCAGAAAAATATGCCGCCTCTGCATTTCAATCTTTTTCAGTTGAAGAAAGCATGAACAAAACTGCCGATATCATCGGGAACACTGCCGAGAACGCAGAAAATACAATTAATGATGAAAAACCAACCACGGTTGCCGAATGGCGAAAAATATACAAGATTGCAGTAGCTGATAAAACTGCAAAGCTCGGAAAATATATCGGAAATGATGAAGAAATTGAAATTCCTTCTCAGGTTGGCGGCAACACAGTTGTTACCATAGACGAGCTTACATTCAATAAAAATAAGACCATAACAAAAGTTGTTATTCCCGAAAGTGTTACAACTATCGGAAAAAAAGCTTTTGCAGATTGCTCAAACCTGAGCGAAATAATAATACCGACTTCAGTTGAAGAGATAGGCAACGAGACATTTAAAGGATGCGTGTCGCTGAAGGTATTAAAACTTCATATATGTTCGGTTTGCAGTGATACTTTTAAAGGGTGTAAAAATCTGGAAAGTCTGACTACTGACTATGCCTCTTTAGAATGGAAATGTTTTTATGAATGTAAAAAGCTTACAGACTTATATGTTGAAGCAGGTGAAGAAATTTTCTACTGGGGAAGATACAACGGACTGCCGTATCTTAAGAGACTTCATCTGACAGACAGCATCAAAGAATTTAAATGGGATATTCCGCAGGAATGCCGCGACATCATAATCCACGCACCTGCAGGTAGTTATGCCGAAACCTACGCAAAAGAAAACAGTATTCCGTTTGTCGCAGAAGAATAAAACCTTTATTTACTCGTTTGAATGAAAAAGAGGAATATGTTATGAACATAAAACAAGCCAAAGAACAAATAAAAAACGCCATGACGGCGTACTTCACAAAAGACGATTTTGGTAGTTATGTTATTCCTGTTGAAGCCCAGAGACCCGTGTTTCTCATGGGCCCTCCGGGTATAGGCAAAACAGCTATCATGCAGCAGATTGCCGAAGAACTCGGCGTCGGTCTTGTGTCTTATTCGATGACACATCACACCCGTCAGTCTGCCCTCGGTCTGCCTTTTATTGTGAAAAAGTCTTATGGCGGCAAAGAGTATGAAGTTTCCGAATACACAATGAGCGAGATTATTGCTTCGGTGTATGATATGATTGAAGAAACAGGTCTTAAGGAAGGCATTCTTTTCCTGGATGAAATCAACTGTGTTTCGGAAACTCTTGCTCCTGCCATGCTTCAGTTTTTGCAGTATAAGATTTTCGGCAGACACCGTGTGCCCGATGGATGGATAGTTGTTACTGCGGGCAATCCTCCCGAATATAACAACTCCGTGCGTGAATTTGACATCGTAACATGGGACAGACTTAAGAGAATTGATTGTGAACCCGTTTATGATGTCTGGAAGGAATATGCTTACAAATCAGGAGTTCATGCCGCAATAACCACATATCTTGATATCAAAAAAGGCGATTTCTACAGAATAGAAACTACCGTTGACGGCAAAAGCTTTGTTACCGCAAGAGGTTGGACAGACCTTTCGGATATGATAAAGCTTTATGAGAAAAACAACATAAAGGTTGATGAAAAGCTTGTATCGCAGTATCTTCAGAACAAGAAAATTGCAAAAGATTTTTCAATATATTATGACCTTTGGAACAAATATAAGTCCGATTATCAGGTTGATAAAATACTTGACGGCAAGGCTGACAGCGGAACAAAGATTCGTGCAAAAAACGCAAAATTTGATGAAAGACTTTCAATTCTCGGCCTTATCATTGACAGCATAACCGCCGAACTGAAATCAGTATGCAATAAAGAAGAAGTTATAAAAGAACTTCTGGATTGCCTTAAAAACGTTAAAATGGCTTTGACAAGACCGGACTGCGATGCCGTTGCTGAAATTGAAAAACAGATTTCAAGAAAAGAAGATGCTGTCGCAACCGGCAGCCGTGCAGGTACTCTTTCGCAGGAAAAACGGTTTGTTTTAAAATGTACCGTAAGCAATCTTGAAAGCATAAAAGAAACGCTTATCAGAGAAAAGCCATCAGACGGAAACGAGGCTTTTGCGCTTATCAAAGCAGACTTTGATAACACCACAAAACAGCTTAAAAAAGATGCTGAAACCGCGGGCGGAAAGCTTTCAAATGTATTCAGATTCTGTGAGGAAGTATTTGAAGACGGGCAGGAAATGCTTATACTTGTAACAGAGCTGACTGTCAGTTATTATGGTGCACGCTTTATCAGCCGTTACGGTTGTAAGGAATATTTTAATCATAACAAAGAACTCCTGTTTTATGAAAGACAGAAAGAGATTATAGGACAATTGGAGACTTTGGATTTACAAGAGTAATGTCAAAAGCATAAAACTAAAATCATAACAAAGCACGGTTTACATTTGTGAACCGTGCTTTGTTATTCAGTAAATTTATTGAAAATCAAGCGGAACGAGCAGAAAATCAGCATTATTATGACATAAAAACTTGTTTTTTTACTTTATATATAATATAATTTTATTAAATATAAATGAAAGTGAGCTTTGTTTATGCAGGAAAATTATGAGCTTGTCCAGAAAGGCTTCAGAATCCTTTTGACTTCCGTGTCAGGCTTTATCGGACAGAAAATGCGTCTTGAATATAAAGATAATTGGTGGGATAATGTCCTTTATTCTTTGAATGACCAAAGAAATCTGCCATACGGCGGAGAATACGGCGAGCTTGTTGATTCGCTTGATGTTGCAAACTGTTTAAAAATAATAGACAGACAGTGGAATGATGTTTTCAGAAAATATCTTTCTTTAAATTGTCGTTCATGGGCAAAAGAACTTTTGTGTGTCAGAAATATTGTTTCCCATATCGGTCAGCAGGACCTTGAACAGCCTGTGGCTGAGCGTGCACTCAACACAATGTATCTGCTTTGCAAGGAATGCGATGCCGACGGTGCAGAAGAAATCAACAAGATATATAAAGAAGTCCGTTCAAGAGCAGACGATATAATAACGCCCGAAGTACAGACTGTGTATGAGGGTCTTGCTCAGCCGGCTACGGATTCTAAAAGGGGAGAGCTGACGGAGGGAAGCTTGCTTAACCTTGTAGGCACAAAGCTTGTGCAGAAAACAGACCTTACCCGTAAGGTCACTTATGCGGGCAAAACCGTTATATATCCCGTCTATAAGGTGAGCCTTGAAGTTCTTTATTATAACGATCAGAATGACCGTATTGCAACATGGATTTCAATGTATGAAGCTGAAAACGGCGAGGATTCTCTGAAAGATCTTAATGCAGATATCTATAACAGAGTCATTGAAAATTTTGTTGTGGAGAGCAATCCCGATTCAATTCAGAAAACGAGAAAAAACATTTCACTTGTCGGCCAGAGAGAACCGGGTGTTACTCTTGCTGACGGACGCATCGTTGACGGTAACCGCAGATTTACCTGCCTGAGAATGAATCACAGAGAAAACGGTGAGCCGGGATATTTTGAAACCGTAATCATGGATATGGATATCCGTGAAGATAAAAAAACAATAAAACTTCTTGAACTCGCAATTCAACACGGTGAGGAAAAGAAAGTTGATTACGATGCAATCGACCACACGATAGGAACATACAGGGATATAGTTCAGACGAAACTGTTGACAGCCGAAGAATATGCTGAAAGCTCCAATGAACCCGTAGCCAATGTAAAAAAACGCATAGAGATAGCGTCAATAATTATGGAGTTTCTTGATTATCTTAAAATGCCCGGTCAGTATCATGTTGCACGTGAATATCAGGTTTACGATCTTTTCAGGGAAATGATGCCTGTTATCAATTCTTTGAATAATCTTGAAGAAAAGAAGCTTTTGAAAACAATCGCTTTCAACAACGCAATCATGGGAGCAATTCCTGATCAGCGAAAGTTTATACGTGATATCAAAGGTCTTGTAAAAAGCGGAAATTATAAAACCTATTTTGAAGAACAGAAAAAACTCTCGGATAAAATCGGAGAAAAATATTCTGACGATGTCTGCAAATCAAAAGAAACGGTTGATGCGTTTGCTTCAGACAACTGTGGATTGGCAGACGAAATGAAATTTTCAATGGAAAAAGCACTTCAGAGCCACCGGTCGAAGCAAATCAAAGCAAAACCGACTGAAAGCGTATCGAAATGCATTTCGTTGTTGCTTGATGTGGATTCCCGTTTGTTCGACAGACTTGATCCCGAAGATAAAGAAACTTTAAAATCAGAGCTTAACAATCTTATTGAAATTGCCGGTAACTTCAAAAATCTTTTGTAAAGGAAATTGTTATGAATATCAATATTTTATCAATAGACGAACTCGATCTCACGGTACGCTCAACCAACTGCTTACACAGAGCCGGGGTCCATACATTCGGAGATATGGTTGATTTATATGAAAAAGGCGGATTATGCAATGTTCGAAATCTTGGTAAAAAGTCCGAAGAAGAGATTATTGATAAGATAAATGAATATTGTAACAAAGCTAAAACCGATGAACAACTTGATAACGAACCGGTTCTGTCGGTTTGTGCTGAAAACTATGATGAATGGGTGCGGAGCGAATCGGGAAAAAAGTTTATACTGTCTTTCCTGAAGGAAAAAAATGTTGAAATATCCTGTCTGGGATTTCTTTCAGCAAGGGCATATAACATTCTTGCACTTGACAGCAAAAAATATCTCCATCAGATAATTTTCTTTGAAAGAAACGAATTGATGAAAATTAACAGGATGGATATATTCAGCGCAGCTGAAATAGCCGCAGGCTGTTGTGAATATCTCAGCGAAAACAAAGAGGTTTTTATTGCTGCATTTAACAAAAATAATGTTGAAAGTGAAAATTCCGAAATAACGGTTTTTGATATTCTGCACGATCCGGAGCACAGAGAAGCTGTTTATACTTATGTAAAAGCTAACGATATTTTTATCGGTGACTGGAATGTTGAAAACAGACCCAAAAACCAGCTTCTGAAAAACGGCTTTTCATATCTGAGCGATATTATTTTTATGACAGCGGAGGAGTTTCGCAGACTGCCTGCAATGGGAATGGCTTCGGTTGAAAATATTCTTGAAAAAATAAATGAATATCTGTGCGCAAACAGCGAAAGGATGCTTGCTTTCTGCAATGGTGATATATCATCGGCATATACCGATAATGAGATTTCAAAGAGAATCCTTGATTTATATAAGAACGAGAGTTTTGCGGGATTTTCTTTCAAGGATTTTACTGAAAAACTGAATCTTCCGGAGGGAATTGAGGAAAATCGGATAAAATCTGTAATCGGTAAATTGATAGCCGCAGATGAGATTGAATATGTTGATTACAGATGCTATCGAAGATACAAAAAATTCAAAGATTATCTTAAGGATTTCAACGGGATTGATGAAAGAAACCGTGAACTTATATTCAAAAGGCTTAACGGTGAAACTCTTGAAAATATCGGCAAGGAATACGGCTTGACAAGAGAAAGAGTTCGTCAGGTTGTCAAGAACAATTTTGAAAAAATCAGAAATAATTATAAGTCAGAAACCGGTTTGTCTTGTTTTGATGAAGATTATTATGAGCTGTTTTACAGTACATATGCATTTGAAAAGGCTGACGCCGAAGTGTGGTTCGGCATTGGTCAGGAAGTGATTTTCTACATGGAAATGCGTGATGTCAAGCAAGGCAAAGCGGAACTTTTATATGCACTTGAGGATGCAAGGCTGGATATCGGCCTGAAATTAAAAATCAAAAACTATCTCAACAGAAACAAACTTCTTCTTGACGGTGTTTGGGTTGAGAAAAAAAGGAACGAGCTTGAAAAATATGTGCTTGGTAAATATTGCAGTGATGATGTTTCTTTCGATGAGTTTGTTAAGATTTACAATTCATTTCTGGAATCTGAGAAAGTTCCGTATGATGAAAAGGTTTACTACACACACGATATATTAAGGTCAAGAAAAAATCATCTTTCCGAATCCAAATTTGCACTTTGGAAACAAAGCGAACAGATAAGATATTACGATATTGATGCAAGAGATTACACTGAACTTCTGAATGTTCTGAATCTTGACGGCTATGAAAATATTGAGCTGTCAACACTGAAATTCATGGATGACTATCCTGAAATAATGCAGAAGTATGATATTCGTGACCAGTATGAACTTCATAATCTTCTGAGAAAAATAATACCCGAAAACAGCTATCACCAATTCCGCTGCGGAAGAACACCTATGATTTCGTTTGGAGAGTTTGACAGATCTGCGGCAATACTTGAACTGATTCTTAACAACGCGCCGATAGAGTATAATGCTTTGCTTGACATTATACGCAAGGAATATGGCTTTGAATCAGGTGCTGTTGCGTGGAAAGATGTTTCCGAATATTATCATCAGGGAGTATATCGGGTTGATTACAAAGCTATGAGCAGCGAAAACAAAGCTCTGCTTAAAGAAAAACTTACTGAAGATTTCTATTATATTGATGAGATTAAGAAAATATATGAGGAATGCATTCCTGATGCAGATATCACCGAAATAAACCCATATAACCTGAAGCTTATGGGCTTTGTTGTGCTTTCAAGATATGCCATTCAGAATTATCCTTCGCTTGATGCTTATTTCACCGATATTCTGACCAAAAATGATATCGTTGATCTGACGCCTTACAGAAAAAGGTTTACATATGTCCAGGCTTTTTCGTCAAACTTACATTTGCTCGAAAAGAAACAGATTGTTTTTGAGTTTAATCCTAATCAGATTATTAATATCAGAAAGCTTGAGGCAGCAGGTGTAACAAAAGAAGATATCAATGCTTTTTGTGACAGAGTTTATGGTTTCGTTGAGGACAACACATTTTTCAGCATCCAATCTCTTCGGAATGAAGGTTTTGAAGATGAGCTTTATGACCTCGGATTTTCGGATTGGTTTTATGCCAATATTCTTGCGTCAGACGATCGCTTTTCATCGGGTCAGATGTTTTCAAATGTAATTCTTTACAAAGGCAAGAGCGATGTAACCATAAAGAATTTTGAAATGTGGCTTGTCAGGTCTTTTGGCTCAATTGATGTATATGACCTTATGACCGAACTTACCGATAATTACGGATGCAGAATTGATGAAAAATCCGATGTAACATACAGACTGTACGGAACAGAAATTTACTACGATAATATTCTTGACAGATTTTATTCATCTGCCGAAGCGTATTACCGTGAACTTGAAGAAACGGAGGGTATGTGATTATGAATGATTTTAATGCTTTATTGAACATTCTTCTGGATGAAGCGAGAAAGCTTCATGAGCGTCACGAACTTTCCGAAACAATCGGAGCGAATTATTATGAGCCCGGAATGATGGAATTCCTTGATAAATATGAGGGCTTGTACGATGAGCCTGCAGGAACGCTTTTGCTCAGATTTGAGTCTATGGGAACCCGTTACGAAGGAAGAACAGAGCAGATTGAAGCAATAAAAACAGGGGATATAATCAGAGTTGTCAGAGATTCCGAAAACGCTTTCAATTCCAACAATTTTGTGCTGATGACCGAATCAAACAAAGATATAGGTAATATGCCTGCCGCTTTGTGCAACACAATTGCACCTCTTTTTGATAACGGTAATCTGGTGTTTGAAAAAGCTTTTGTCAGTTATGTTGAACCGATTTCTGTCCGAAGCAGGTATGCAAAAAAAGCAGTTCTTTTTGCAGAGGTTGTGTGCAGGGTAATAGCAGAACCCGAAAAGCAGAATCCCGATGATGAGAATGATGTCTATATAGTGGAGTCTGATTTCTTTGATGATGAAAGCATTGCGGAATGTGAAGTTCACAACAAACCAGATAATGTTGCGGAAACTGACGACGAAACGATACTTAATGAATATACAGAGCTCTTGAAAAGTTGAACAGGAACATATCCTATAGATAATATATCATTGATTTTGAAATCAAGAACGGTGTATAAAAAAATACACAGGTCAAGATTCTGAGGTGGTCATTCCAAAGGGAGTCACAAAAATTAAAGAGGGCACTTTCTCTACTTGTATAGCCCTTGAATATGTTGAAATTCCCGGCACCGTAAGGACAATTGGTGAATGTGCATTCAGTGAATGCCGCAGTCTCAAGACAGTAGTTATTCCTGAAGGTGTAAAAAACATTGAAGAAGAAGCGTTTGGATTTTGTGAAGATTTGGTAATTACAATTCCCGACAGTATTGAATGGATTTATCCTTTTGCTTTCAAGCATAGCGAGAATATCACCATAAAAGGCAGTTCAGGCAGCAAAGCAGAAGAATATGCCAAAGATTATGACATCATATTCGTGGAGATCTGAACCCCTTTTGTTCAATTATATATAAAATGTAAACAGGCGGAATACACCATTCAATGGTTGCGGAAGATTAACGGTTCATTGTCCTGCCGGTTCTGCCGCAGAAGCATATTGTAAAGAAAAAGGCATGGTATATGATGTTATTGACAGTAATGCGCTGCTAAACCTTCAAAGTCCCTTTCAGGGGGCAGTGAAAACCCCCGGTTCAGCCGGGGGTTTTGATTAAATCATATTAATTACAATGTTTTTATATATTTACGGATATATATTTGTACTCGGTTTTAATAATTGTTTTCAATTGCTTTTCCGACGGCGTTGAGCAGAGAATCCTCGTGAGTTGACGGCAGGTCACAGTTATAATGCCATATCATAACTCCTCCGAAACCGGTATTTATTGCATATTCGGTTTTCTTTTCAATAACCTCGGGAGTGTTGAACCAGAAATCTTTGTCGGTGACAGCGCAATGATACCATCCGTCATCAGTCATTTCTTCATAGCATCCGTTGTAGCCGTACCAATAAGCAGACATATCTGTGGGGCGTGAATAGAAAGGAAGTCCGATGTTGACCTTTTCAGAAGGCATACCCTGTAATCCAAGCCTTTGAACAGCTTCAACCGTGTCCTCATAAGTGGCATGTCTGCCTTGTTCGTCTACCATATCGTAAATCATAAGCTCAAAAGTATCAATTGCATTAAGAGCTGCACGGGTGAAATTTATGTTCCAGTAGTTACCTGCTACTCCAAGAGTGTAGTCGCCGAGCTTCTTATCAAGAGAAACAAGGAAGTTGTTATAATATTTCCACGCATTGTCTGAAATGGGATATTCATAGTCAAAATGAACTCCGTCAAAATCATATTTGTCAAGCACGGCGATGATATTGTCTTCGAGAACACCGCTTGTGAAAGCTTTGTTGTGTTCGTCACTCTGCGTTTCCATCTGTTCTTCCCAGACATCCGAATCCGTTTTGCCCCACGGACCGAGAAGGTTGAGAGAGATGCTGATATCTCTGTCGCCGATTGCCTTACGGATATTGGCAAGAGCAGTTTCAAATATCGGCTCGTTAAAGATAACTTCTCCCTTGCTGTTGAATGAAGCACATTCAAAAAGAATAACATCCGTTACAATATCAAAGTCTTCGGGATAAAGACTGCCTTCGGACTGAACATATTCGCCTCTGATATATGTTGTAACTTTGAAATCGTCAACCTTTTCAATAAAAGGAAGTGAGCTTATGCCCAGAAAATTTGCAACGACAAGTGCAATGGATGTAAAAAACGAAATTATTTGTTTGATAAAATTGCCATATCACTTATTCCTTTCCATAGATCTTATATTTCAGGAGCAATGTAATTATTGCTTATGAGAGCTTGCTCAATTTCGTCAAGTATCTGTCCCGATTCCGCACTGACGATATGATAATAATAACCGCCTGTTATATTCATAAGCTCGGTGGATTTGTCGCTTCTTACTCCCTCAATAAATTGCTTTATATGGAGATTTTAAAAGATGTTCAGCGGTGCTGTTATTTTACCGTAAACCTTATGCCATAAAAACACATCAACTGCCGTTCCGCCAAGATTTGCAATAGTGTTTAATTTATCTTTGGTTTCTTCAGCTGTATGATACACTTTGAAAACACGCCCTTTCAGAGGAGATTTCCGAATGATATATCCGTTATGAGCAGAAAGATTATCGTATCCGGAACTCTTGGGTACGGTTGTATCCTGAACAATAATCTGTCTTGATACTCCGGATTCTTCGGAAAGCTTACCGCCCGATACAGCTCCTCTTGATATATAGTTTACATCAATACGGGTAAGATTTGCAACATTTTATTTTGTAACATTTCCGCTGCACTCTGCTTTTTATCATATCCTCATTCATTTCACTTTGCACGCTCCGACATTCTTTCAAGTGGTAAAAGGGAGCCGATACGCACGGAATCTCCAACAACTATTTCTTTATCTTCGTTCTGCAGAACCGACAGAACAGCCTAAGGCGTGTTGAGCTTCAAATCAACACAGCACGGATGAGGATTGGGATAATAAAACCTTTTAGCGGGAATAAAGAAGATGTTTTTTTCGGAAGAGACTTTACAATATTCACTGTGTTAGACGAAGTGACACAAACATCATTCTAACATTCGCATTTACATCTGTCAACTTATACGTAAACCTTTGCCGATAAATTATTACCGATATAAAATCAACTTTTTTTGAACTTAAACAATACTTTATATCATAATTATTAAGGCCGGACGATAATTTATGAGGAACAGGGATTAGAGGAGATTGTGTCTATGCAATATAAAACGCTTCAATGATATTTGACATTATGTATTCCTCCGTATCCGAGGAAATATGTTCCGATATGATAGTCAGAATATGTATAGACATAGAAAACTTGGTTATGAATATCCGCATCAAGGCTTTTGTTTTTCTTATGAAGACCGGTTTTAAACTGTAATTTCTGAAACATCGCTGAAAAAGACAACCATCGTTAGCCGGGTGTTCATAAAACAGTAATTTGAAAATTATGTTCAGAGCATCTGTCTGACAGGGTTGGCAAAAACAAAAATCATTTTAAAAGTCATCTGATTCAAAAAATCAGATGGCTTTTGTTTTATCGGTAAGGAGTTTACTTTTATGATTAACAACATTATTTCTTGTGAATTTAACATTGACACCGCTTGTGTTGAAGTGAAATTAACCGACGGCTCTATAGTTTCTGTTGACTGCATTGCGGTTGAAAACGAATATGCAAACAATATGTACGAAGTATCAGCACTTGATTATCTCATCTATAATGAGCCTTTGAATTATGTTGAATTATTGCTCAGCGGTAAAATGGAAGAATATTTAAGAAACAGCACGGACTACACCCCGCTATCCGAAATGAGATAAATTTTCAGCAGGCAACATCACACAAGAATGTTGCCTGCTGTTCTTGTTTATGCTGTTGTTTTTTCTTCAAGCTTCCTCATTGATTTTCTGAACTGAACCGCAAAAAGTATTGACGTGAAAGCAATCGCAAGAAAATCTGCGGCAGGTTCGGCAAGGTAAACGCCCATTGTTTTGTCCGCAACCAGATTTGGCATAATGTAGATAAACGGGAGAAGCAGAACGAATTTACGCACAATCGCAACAATTATTGAACAAGGTGCGTTGCCGATTGAAACAAAGGTCATCTGGCAGGCTATCTGTATTCCGAAAAGGAACATCGCACCGCAGTAAATACGGAGTGCCTTTGCCGTGAAATCAATGAGTGATGCGTCGGGTGTGAATATTCCTGCAAATATCTGCGGAAATATCATAATCAGTGTGCAAAAAACAACTGAATATGTAAGGCAGCAAGTGAGTAATAATCGGAATGTTTTCTTTACTCTGTCAACATTTTTTGCACCGTAATTGTAGCTTGAAATCGGTTGCGCACCTTGTGCGATTCCCTGCATAGGCAGCATTGCAAACTGCATAACGCTTGTGAGAATCGTCATTGCACCGACGGCAATATCTCCGCCGTATCTGAGAAGTGAAGAATTGAAGCAAACGGAAATCACGCTTTCGCTGCTCTGCATAATGAAGGTCGCAAGACCGAGCGCAACGCAAGGAAAAACAAGCTTTGCATCAATTTTCATATCCGACACTTTGAGTTTAAGATATGTTTTCTTGCCGCAGAGGAAAGAGATTACCCATACGCACGAAATCGCTTGCGAAAGAATGGTTGCAAGTGCCGCACCCTTAACACCCATATCGAATGCAAAAATGAATATCGGGTCAAGAATAATATTACTGACAGCACCGATAAGCACGGTTATCATACCGATTTTGGTAAAGCCCTGTGCATTGATAAATGCGCCCATACCGAGAGTGAGCTGAACAAACACCGTGCCGACGGCGTAGATGTTCATATAGTCGGTTGCATAGTCGATTGTGTTTTCGCTTGCGCCGAAGGCAAGGAGTAAATCCTTATTCCAAATCAGCAAAACCGCAGTTAAAACGGCTGAAATAATAATCTGAAGAGTAAAGCATCCGCCGAGAATTTTCTCTGCGGATTTTTTGTCGCCCTTACCCATATTTATTGATGCTCTCGGAGCACCGCCTGAGCTGATAAGAGCCGCAAAAGCTGAGATGATCATAATTATCGGCATACAAACACCAACGCCCGTCAGAGCAAGACTGCCTTCTTCGGGAATGTGACCGATATAAATGCGGTCAACGATATTATAGAGCATATTTACGAGCTGGGCAATGACTGTCGGCACAGCGAGCTTGAAAAGCAGTTTGCCAACGGGCTCCGTGCCCAGAAATTCTTTGTTTTTATCCATAGCGGTCTCCTTCTTTTCGTTTCAATGTATTATACAACTAAAACATGTCCAAATCAAGTTGTCAAAGTAAAATAACAAAACATCAACAAATATTAAATAACAGCAAAATAATTCCTGAAAACTTTGCAAACAAACGGAATATATAATCAGCTTGCAAAACGCGAAAGGAGCAAATCAAAATGAACAGAAATGACAAAGAATTTATCGTGCAGAAAATCAGAACACAGTACACCGAGAAAGAAAACACACAGCTTGATGCCCTTAAAAAGCTTGACGCAAAAGTTAAGAAGCCCGCAAATGTGTTTGCGTATGTTTTCGGAAGCATTGCCGCAATCATTATGGGCAGCGGAATGAGTCTTGTTATGACCGATATCGGCGAAACTCTTGGTTTTTCAGAGCCAATGATTCCCGGTATTATAATAGGTATTATCGGTATGCTTATGGCGATTATCAATTATCCTGTTTACAAGAAGTTTCTTGCTTCACGCCGCAAGAAATATGCAAAAGAAATTATTGCTTTGAGCGATAATATAATGAAAAACTGAGATAAAATAAATTGAACAATTCTTTAAAGCAAGCAGCTTAACGGTTGCTTGCTTTTTGCTTTAACATTTCGTTAACCTTTCAAAAACACAAGCAAAACAACAAATTAATATAATTACTGAAATTATAATGTCGTATTTTGCAATTTTACGGAGTGAAATTATGAAAAAACAGCATAAAAATCTTGGCAATCCAAACATACCCGATTACAGCACGCTGAAAGAGATAATTGTTACAGGCACAAAGCGTGGCGGCGACAAGAAAATGGTTATGTATCTTGACCGAGAAAAGAATATGTGCGAGATGAACTACAATCAGATGTGGCGCAAAATCTGCGGACTGGGAACATATTTCAAATCTCTCGGACTTGTTGAACACAAGAAAATTGCAATCATCGGTGAGAATGTTATCGAATGGGTAATTGCTTATTATTCAGTTCTTTGCGGCGGAAACATTAATGTTCCTATGGATTACAAGCTTCCTGCCGAAGACCTTGCAGACCAGCTTATCCGTTGCGGATGCGATGCTCTTGTTTATACCGCCAAGTTTTCTTCAATGGTTGAAGAATTCAAAAAAGATGCAAATATGCCTGTCAGAGACTGGTTCTGCATTGATGATTTTGATGGCTTTATTGAAAAGGGGCTTGAGATCTATGACGGCGGCGACAAATCATTTGAGGATATCGAAGTTAAACCCGATGACCTTGCCTGCATTTCTTATACATCCGGCACAACCGCAAAAAGCAAGGGCGTTATGCTTTCTCACAAAAATATTGCAAGCAACTGTTCATCCGCTTGCCGTGCTCATACGGGCAGACATGTTATCGGTTTCATCCCTCTTAACCATACATACGCATGGGTCAGCGCACTTTTTGCAACATACATCGTTATTGAATGGGGCTATATGTGCGACAGCATAAAGGATATTCAGAAGGACCTTGTTAAAATCAAGCCTTATAATTTCTCGGGTGTTCCGCTTGTTGTTGAAACAATTTATGATAAAATCTGGAAAACTGCAAGAAAAACGGGCAGAGAAGAAGTTCTCAAAAAAGGTCTTAAAATCAGCAACTTCCTTATGAAACTCGGAATTGACAAAAGACGCAAGATATTCAAAACCATTCTCGACAATCTCGGTGGAAATCTTGATATGATTATCTGCGGAAGCGCAAACCTTGACCCCGAATATGAAAAGGGAATGCACGATTTCGGCATTGATGTTTTCAACGGCTACGGTCTGACGGAATGCTCACCCGGCGTTACCTGCAACAGAGCAGATAAATTCAAATTTGGCTCTGTCGGCACTCCGCTTGACTGCTGTGAAATCAAGATTGTAAATCCCGATGACGAAGGTGTCGGCGAAATTTATGTAAAGGGTACTAATGTTATGGTCGGTTACTACGGCGACCCCGAAGCAACCGCCGCCGCATTTGACGGTGAATGGTTAAAGACGGGCGACTTCGGAAGAATTGACGAAGACGGCTTCCTCTTTATGGTGGGCAGAAAGAAAAATCTTATCTGTCTTTCAAACGGCAAGAACGTTTCTCCCGAAGAGCTTGAGGACAAGCTCCGAAGAATCGAATATGTTTCAGAAGTTCTTGTTTATGCAGATGACAAGAAAATCATCGGTGAATTTTTCCTTAATGAAGAAGATTATCCCGATGCAAGAGCAAGACTCAAGGGCGACGTTGATGCATTCAACAGAAAAATGCCCTCTTTCAAAAACATAAATAAAATCATAATCCGTGACGAGGAATTCCCTAAAACAACAACACTCAAAATTGCAAGAAAATATAACTGATACAAAAAGAACCGACTCGAGTGAGCCGGTTCCTTTTATTTTATGAGTTCATCTGTAAGTTTAAGAATAAGCGGTGCAATTTCTTTGCGTTTTTTGGATGCTTTTATTTTATAAGCAGGATATGCAAAAGCACAAACAGCAATTCCGATTATGCCGAAAATTATACCCGGCACAAACATTTTATCTGTCCATACCATAACACAGCTCATTCCGAAGCCGAGAATCAGAGCACCAAGTATTCCGACGGTAAGCGCAACTGCCATTGCAGATTTGTTAACACTTTCATCCAATCTGCGAAGCTGTTCAAGCTTCGTTTCTCTTTCGTCAGGTTCTGTATATTTTTCTCTTATCCTTTTTATTTCTTTGTTTTCCGCAGCAGAATAAGAGTAGGAATATTTCTTTTTTTCGTTCATTTTTATCCTCCGAATTGATTTGAATATATCTTACCCTGCAAAGATTTTTAAAATGATATAATTATGTTTTTGTTTTGTTAATTTGTTTTAAGCTTTACTGTGAAAGTGCTTCCTTGACCCGGTGTGCTTTCAACGGTGATTTCTCCGCTGAGAATATCAATAACCCGTTTAACAAGTGCAAGCCCGAGTCCGTTGCCTTTTTCGGAGTGAGATGTGTCACCCTGATAAAATTTATCAAATATGCGCTTCATCGTAGCTTCGTTCATTCCGCAGCCCGTATCGGAAACGCTGACGGTGACATTATTGACGCTCTTTTTCAGATTTACGCTTATTTTTCCTCCGTCAGGTGTGAATTTAAGTGCGTTTGAAAAGAGATTGTTCCATACTATGGTCAGCATTTCGGGGTCAGTATTAATATAAACATCATCTTCGATATCTGTTTCGATTTCAAGATTTTTATTATCCCATTCGCTTTCGAAGCCGATAAGACATTCACAAAGCATTTCACTAAGGTTGCATTTTTTCAGGTTGGGATAAAGCTTCTGCGCTTCAAGCTTGTTGAGCTTCAGAATGTTGGTGATGAGTTCGGAAAGATGCTTGGTCACTCTGTTGATTGACTTTGCATATTCAAGCCGCTTTTTTTCCGGCAGATTCGGTTCTTCGAGCAATGCACCGTAATTCTGCAGAACGGAAAGCGGAGTTTTGAGTTCGTGAGAAACATTGGCAACAAAATCGGTTCTCAATGTTTCGATACCCGAAAGCTCTTCCGCCATCCGATTAAGGTCGGCAACAACCGTGTTGTATTCACCTATTCTTATAGACTGAAGGCGGGTTTTGAAATCGCCGTGGGTTAATTTTTCCGTGAATTCGTGAATTTTTTTAACGGGTCTCTGAACAAGAATTTTTCTTCTTATAAAATCGAAAACGGTAAAAATAAGCCCAAGAAACAAAGCGTTATAAAGTGTGAAAATGGCGGCGAAATGTATGTTTTCTTTGGTGTAAACAATTCCTGTATCACGCTGAAGAATGTTAAGGAAAAGCATCAGACTGCAGGATATGACAAAACCTACAACCGAAAAGAACAGAATAAACCTGTAAAAAGCAAACAGCACCTTTTTTATCATTTCAGCACCGCCTTATAGCCGAGACCGTGAACGGTTACAATTTCAAATTCATTGCAGCAAGAAAATTTCTCGCGGAGCTTTGTCATATAAACATCAACCGTTCTTGTGCTTGAATTTGTGTCAACATCCCAGAATTCATTCATAAGCTGGGAACGTGTAAATGTTTTCTTCGGATAAGAAAGCATTTTGAAAATGATATCAAATTCACGAACAGTAAGCTGGATTTCTTCGTCGCCGTAATATGCTGTATGTTCCTCAGCATCAAGAACAAGATTGCCGATAACAACTTTCTTGCTTACGGCAATTTTTGCTCTGCGGAGCAAAGCACCGATTTTGAGATTAAGCTCGTCAAGATCAATGGGTTTAACCATATAATCATCAATGCCTATGCCGTAGCCCATCCGTTTTGACATAAAGTCATCCCTTGCGGTAACGAAAAGAATGGGTATTTCCTTGTTTGTTTCACGAACTGCGGCAGCAAACTCAAAGCCGTCTGCACCGGGCATCATAATATCAGAAATAATGAGGTCAATCTGATTTTCATAAAGAACATCATAAGCTTCATTTGCGTTGAAGCATCCGAAAACCTCATGACCGTATTGAGAAAGATAGGCGGAAACAGCTCTGTTGAAATCCTGATTATCTTCAACTATAAGAATTTTTGCCATAAAAGCACCTCCGTGATGATTATATCATAAATTCGTTATTTCTGCATTCTTTTTTTCAATGTCGGAAAGAAGTAAAAGATGGTTTTTATAAAAAGAATGTGTTTTCTCTTTGTCGGCGAAAAGTCCGATTGGTGTGCCGTGATCGCCTGTGCTTACGGGCATAACGTTCCACATTCCTGCTCTTATATCATATTTGTCAAAATCTTTGGACGGTTCGGTTGACGGATGCTTTGCCGATTCAACATCAACAAGACCGTCATTGCCGACAATCGGTTTGCCGCTCTTTTTGCAGTCGTGAAGCATAAGCGATGATGTTGCTTTCATAAGAATGAAAGCCGTGTTCAAAGGCTTATTTTTTACTTCATCAACCGCATTGAACGGATATGAAAAATAAAAAACCGACGGTGAAATATGTATTTTTTCATTAAGCTCCTTTGAACCCTGAGCATACATATCATAGGCAATGCAATCGTCTGTAATAAACAGTTTTTTCATTACTTCAACAAAAGATGCGTTGCTTTTATTATCGGGAGAATCCGTCAAGCCAAACTGCTCAAGGTGAAAATCCGCAAATTTATGCCCGACTGCTGTCCTGCCGAAAATACCTGCGTAATTGTAGGCGATAAATTTAAGAGGATTAATGAGTTTATATTTTTCGGCAGTTTCATAAGCCTTTGTGCCGTCAAGAGGTGAACATATAGCAGTAACAGAGCAGACAAAATCTTCTTTTCCTCCGAGAAACAGAGGAGAAACATCTTCACTTGCTTCAATTTCTTCGGGTGCACCGTTTGCGAGCAGATGAACAAGCATACGGCTTGAATTACCCCCGAAGCTGTGACCGATTAAATGAATCTTATTATCGGCACTCCAACCGTCAAACAGCGGCTTGGCGTATGTTCGTCCGTAGCGTTTGTGACCGTGTTTTTTTGAATGAGCTTCGCCGTAGTCAACTCTTGTTCCCGTAAGCTGTGCATAAAGCTCGCAAGCCTGATCCCAGGCACTTGACATCGGGCCGACCGAAGCGGCATAGCATTCTGTTCCTTTGTTAGAAAGATATTCTGTGATGCTTCCGCTTGTTGCTCCCCAATAGGGTGCTTTCTTGTTTATGCCTTCGTTTTGTCCCCAGCCGAACATTCCGTGCACGAACACAATCGGATATGATAATTTTTTCATTTTAACATCCCCAATTACAGGAGTTTTAAGTTTTCTTCAATTCTGTCAAAGAAGTTTGCGAGCATTTTTCTGTCGCTCTCGTTGCCTCTTATGCAGGTCGTAAGCATTAAATCTCCGTTATAAGAAAGCACATTGAGTGCGGCACACGGTTTTTCTTTTGCTCCGCCGCCAACCCATACCGATGTCGGAACAACACTGTCAAAAGCAAGTGATTCGGGTTTCATTGCACCAACGTTGCTGACCGAAAGATTTGCGTTTGTATATCCGAGGCTTGTTATAAGCTCTGCCTGGGCATAAATCATTGTTGAAAAGCCAAGATTCAGCAAAGGCTGACCGTGAAGCCCCATAAATTTATCTTTTTTCGATTCAGTTGTGCTTTTTGCAACAGCTTTCAGAGTATCTGCCATTGTTTCGCCTTTGGATTCAACAATGCAGGGTATGAATGCTGTATGATTTGTATAGCCGATGTTTTCTGGATGTTTTATATATCTTCTCAAATCAACAGCGGAAGAAATGCCGACTTTTTCTGTTTCGTCACAACCCGAAACATCATAAAAAGCTCTGATATATGCAGCGGAAATGAGATCGTTTGCCGTTGCGCCGCATTCTTTCGCTTTTAATCTTGCAGGCTCAAAAATATCTGCTCCGATTTTCTTGCGGACAAGCATTTTTCTGTCGGTTTCTCTTAATTTGGTGAAAGGCAGAGTGTGTTTATCTTTTGAAGAAACAGCGGCAAAAAGCTTTTTGGCTGTCTTTCTGTCCGCTTCGCTCATATCGTCATAAACACACTCGTATGCACGGGATTTGCCTGAATAAAAAACAGAAACCGTTCCGTTTTTCATATAACTTTCATAGCCCCTGAACATATCATTCAGAAAGCTTTTCAGACCGCCGCCGTCCATACACATATGATTGAAGATAAAACAAAGTCTGCATTTGCCTTCGCAGAAGAACAGACCGATTTTAATCTGAACATTGCTTGTGACGGGAATTCCCTGAAGCAGAAAATCGTCTGCAGAACGCTCTAAATTCATTGTTTCCCTTACCGAAAAAATATCGTCAATATGATAATCCGAAACTTTCCAGTAAGGATTTATATGATTGTCAATGAACTTTGAATGGAAAACGGGTGCGGATTCAATAAGGCATAGAAGAACTGTTTTCAACACTCTTATATTCGGAATAAAATCATATTCAATTTCAAAGCGTGCAATTCTGTCCATCCACCTGCGGCACATATAATTGACCTTGTCATATAACTCCGCAGGAAGTCTTTTTGGAATCGGCTTTTCGTTTTCGATTATATCATTGATAATTTTTTCGTCGGAAAGCCCTCTTGAAGCAAGCTCGTTTGCTCTGTCAAGGGATTTTGTTTTCTCTGAAATCATAATTAATCCTCAATAATATGTGAAAAGAAGAAATTCTTTCTTTCCTCATTATCAATAAGTTTTACAGGCTTGACCTGATTGAGATTTGCGCCTCTGTCTTTAAGCATCTGACGGTAATCGTCATAAGTGCCGTGGCGCAGGAATTTAACCTCACAATGTCCGAGACTGCCGTTCTGAAATGCAGGCTTTGCAGACGGATTGTTTTCACAAAGCAAATCTTCAAACAGCTTTGCATATTCTTTCTCGAGGCTTTTATCGTGTTGTTTTGCTGTTTCAATAAACAAAACATAATGACCGGGCGAAGTGTTATGGTCAACATAAATGCTGTAACCGACAAACAGTTCATTGAGTTTCTCCGACATACCGTTGACAATATAATCAAATGCCATCTGCGTCATTTTTTCTCCGCTGATGTTTGCAACCTGATTGAGTCTGTAGCAGAATGTTATCTTCGGCAGTTCGTTATAGAAGCCCGTAACACGGATAACATCTTCAATTCTGTATCTGTAAAATCCGCTTGTGTTTGTGAGAATTATCTCGTATTCCTTGCCCACTTCAAGTTCTTTGATTGTGAGCAGATTATCGTAATCATCAGAATCAACGGGTCGGAATTCATAAAATCCGTTGTGGGGAAGCATAACGTACTCAAATGAATCAAGCTCAAGAGGAACAGCCATCAATGCTTCGGAAGCGGCATAGCCGAGATAGTGAGCAGGGATTTTTCCGAGATAACGCTGAAGCTTTTTCTGATAAATCGCAACCGCACCCGTACCCATACCGAACATCCAGCTGATATTCGGCCAGATTCTCGGAACTATGGGAGAGCAGTCAAAACCTTTACGGAACTCCTTGCGGAGTTCTTCTGCACGCTTGGGGTCAGGCTTCAGCCTTTTTTCAAGCTTTGCGCGCATTTCGGGAGGACATTCAACAGAGGGATTTATGATTCCCTTTTCGATGTCATCGCAAAGCATCTCCCAGTTTTCTTCCATATAGAAGAACATTGATTCAAGGGTCGTTATAAAAATTGTGGTAAGGTAGCTGATATCTTTTTTTATAAGTGCAAAACGCAGTTTAAGATAATGCGAATCCATCTTTGTGTCATCATCAACAAACTGCAATTCCATAGGCGAGCTTGCAAAAATTGGCACAAAAGGTTTGAGATTCAGCAAAGGAACAGAAGAAATACAGCTTACACTTTTGCCGTTTTCAAGTTTTTCACAACCGATTTCGGCTGTGTTGAGTCCTTTCTGCGGAGGCATTAATCTGCCTTGCTTTCTGAAATAATTAAATGCACTTCCGACGGGGGCACTGAATCCGAAGCACTGGCATACCCACTCCGATTTAGCGGACAGAGGAATGATTTTTGCCTTGCCCGTGCTGCCTGATGAAGCGGCAAAACGGCGGTAATAAGCGTTTGTGATAAGACCCTTTTCGCCATTCATCATCCGCTGAACGTAATCGGCATAGTTCTCGTAGGTCGTTAAAGGAACAATTTTTTGATAATCCTCAACCGAATGGACATCTTTGAAATTGTTTGCTTTGCCGTAAACGGTTGACTTATTCTTCTTCATAAGAGAAAGCAACAGCTTTTCCTGCATTTTATTTGCTCTTTTGCTGTAAATTTTAAGCTTTGCAAGTTCGGCAAGTCCGAGCGATGCCGAAAAAAGAGTCGGTATCTGCTTTACTGTAAACTTAGCCATTTTTATGCTCCTCAAGGTAATCGGCAAGTTTACCGATTGTATCGCAATCTCTGAAAACTTCGGCATTAAGCTTCACACCGAATTCGTCGAATATTTCTTCCGAAAGGCATACGAGGTCAAAGGATGACATTCCGAGACCGCTTTTGATGTCTGTATCAGCAGTTATTTCGTCATCGGGTTCAACATAGTTAAGAATAAGCTCGATTAATTTTTCCATTTTATTTCACCTTATCTTCTTTGATTTTTTTAAGAATTTCAGAAACTCTGACATCGGGATTTTCAATGCCCATAAGCAGAGTGTCGTGGATTTTATCGTAGAAATGATGAAGCTCGTCCACGGGATTGTTTACAACTCTGTATTCAAAATTGAAATCAAGACCGTTATCGTTTGCTCTGTGCATAACCGTAAGATAAAGAGGCTGAACGGATGAATCGTTGTTATACCAGAAGCCTCTGCTTGTCTTCTTCATTTCTTCGCCGTAATAGGGCATGGGAAAATGCGGATGATATGAGAAAGTTATGCATTCGTATGTATAGCGTGTACCTGTTTTCATGGCAAGATGTCTGAGAATAACAGCCTCCATCGGACTTATATTTGAATGAGCAAAAATATCGTTCTGTGCTTTTTCTATAACTCTTACCGCTTGCGTAAAAGTCATTTCGGGCTCAACAATGTTTCTCATTGAGTAGAAATGCATTCTTACACCGCCTGCTTTTTTATCAAGCAGGGTTGCACGGCGGTTGACCATTATTTTATATGAAATATCCTTTTCGTCATTATTGAATGATGAAAGCGCACTTCTCATACCCATCATCAGCACGCAGGGAACGGAAAGACCTCTTTCGGTACACATTTTTATCAGTTTTTCAGATGTTTCCGCATCAAGGCTGAATTTGATTGTTCTTGACTCGGGATTTGCGTCAAGCACCTCCGCTTTTCGAAGATTGGGCTTGTTTTTTTCGATTCTCTGCTGAAGAAGCCTGCTCGGACGCACATAGTCGGTATAAATCGGCTCGGGATAGTTTTTGATTGTACCCTTCCAGAATTCCTTATCCTTTTTATGCTGTTCGGATTTTGCATATTCAAGCTCTTTTTCGACCATATCTCTGTATCTTCTCATCGGATTGGGATAAGCCATTCCGTATTTTTTATGAAGATAGATTGAAAGCGCATCCGCAAGGAAAAGCTTTGATGAATAGCCGTCAAAAGCAAGGTGGTGAAGCTTCATATAAATGCCGTGATAATTATTTTCAAGATGAATTATTCTGATTTCGTTAACGGGCTTGTCCCACATATCAATAATTGAATGGGAACGGTTTTTGAGGAATTCGTGGGCATAATCCCATTTCATCTCAGTTAAATCTTCTTCAATAATTTCAATTTCGTGTTCGTGTGCAAGATATTGATAAACTTTATTGAAAGGCTTTTTGGTGAAACGCAGACGGATTGCGTCGCACCTGTCCATTGCTTCATATAGGGCTTCTTTCATAACCTCGGTATCAAATTCGCCCTGCCAGTAGTAACCCGTTACAATGTTGAGCACGGGGGCATCCGTGCTGTGATGCTCCGAAAGATAGAGCATAAGCGACTGTGCGGGGATAAGAGGATATGCGCTGACTTTTTTGCCGTCTTTAAGCTTGATTTTCATAGTCTGCCCTCCGTATTTCAGAAGCTGACATTGCTTCTCTTGATTTTATTTGATGATGTTTTTGGA
The DNA here is from genome assembly GCA_017517665.1 of Clostridia bacterium. GTDB lineage: Bacteria > Bacillota > Clostridia > Oscillospirales > Acutalibacteraceae > CAG-177. The sequence continues at coordinate 39,398 of JAFWYP010000039.1, forward strand.
AACGGTGTTTCTCTGATGCGAAGAGAAGTGATTTCTCTTTCAGGCTTTTCACCTGCATTTGCTTCCTTTATCTTTTCATTAAGATATGCTTCGATATCTTCAATTCCCATCATAGCCGCAAATTCCGTGTCGGGGAAAACCTCGGCAACAATTCTGTCGTTTTCACCGCTTACAACGATTTCCCTGATAACTTTTTCATCGGCAAATTTTGCTTCAAGCTCTTCGGGTGAAACGTTTTCGCCGTTTGAAAGAATAATAAGGTTTTTAATTCTTCCTATAACATAAAGATGCTCGCCGTCATCGCTGAATCTGCCGAGGTCACCCGTTCTGAGGTAGCCGTCTTCGGTGAATGCCGCTGCGGTTTCCTCGGGCATTTTGTAATAACCCATCATAACCGACTTGCCCTTAACCTGAATTTCACCGTCAACAATTCTTGTGTCGAAGATACTTTTCATAAGCTTGCCGCAGGAGTATTTATGATTATTACCGTTATCTCCCGTTGTAATTTTGGGGCTTGTTTCAGTCATACCGTAACCCTGACGCAGAAGGATACCGTATTTTTCGTATTCATCAATAAGAGCGGGTGAAACGTGAGCACCGCCTACCGCAACCCATTTAAGATTTTTGCCGAATACCTTTTCAGCGGCTTCTCTCGGAGTAAGGTCAGGGAATCTTTTATGAAGAATACCAACCTTTCTGATAAGTGTTTCGCAAATCATCGGTACCATTCGCATTGTTGTGGGCTGGAAAATCTGAAAGCTTTTACCGATATTGCTGATTTCGCCGTTAAGGCAAACCGTAAAGCCCTCAAGAAGAGATTTGAAATAGTCGCTTGTGAAGCAGAAAATATGATGCATGGGAAGAACAGAAAGAAGAACTTCGTCATTTTCGTGTTCAAACTCTGTATAGGTTATGTTTGCGATAAGGTTTGCCGACGAAAGCATAACGCCTTTTCTTTTGCCCGTTGTGCCTGATGTGTAAATAATTGTTGCACATTCTTCGGGATTGAGTTCAACTTCGGAAAGCGAAGCATATTCCGAATTGTCACCGTATTTTTCATAGATATCCGCAAACCAATCAGCATTGCCCATATTTACAAGAACTTTCAGCTTACCGTATTTTTCGGCAATTGCCTTTGCGGTTTCCGAAAATTCATCCTCATAAAACAGAGCTTCGATATCGCCTGCTTCAAAAAGTTCAACACCTTCTTCAACCGTAGTGTTCGGTGCAAACGGAACAAAAACATTTCCGCTTACAAGAGCACCCGTCATAGCGGTGATATATTCATAAGAGGTTTTCCCGATAATTGCAATGTGCATTCTTTCAGGGCATACAGAACGGATATATCTGCATATTGCAAGGCTGTTTTCTTTAAGGTCAATAAAACTTTTTTCAATTATTTCGTCATCAACGAGATATTTTATGAAAGGCTTTTTGCCGTATGTTTCTGCGCTGTTGTCAATAAGATCTCTGACTGTATGGAATTTTGAATAATCGCTGACTTTACTCATAATCTTCTCCTTTCAGATACATTTCCGAGTATCATAACGGAGATAATATATATTTTTACGGTTAGAAAAATGTATGCGGAATGTTAAAGTTTTGTTTATACGGCAGTTGCATTATTGAAATAAGCAAACCAAGCTGATACAATACATTTACACAAAAGGAGGTGAACCGTAATGATGGCAATTATTGCAATTCTTAGTGATATCCCTATGTATATTGCTCAGATGATTTCAGAAATCACAGGTGCAGATACATCCGAATTCATAAATGTATTCAGCGATGTCTATGCAAAAATAATTGAGTTTGCAGAAAGTATTCTCGGATAATTTTCGTAATTTTTTAAAACTCAGGAAAAGTTTATCAGACTTCGCTCCATATATAAGTGAGGGGGTAATTTTTCTGTATTGCTCGTGGAATGATAATAAAAAAACATTTTTCTTGATGAAGCAATCAAGCCAGACAAAGACAGTCACGATTGATTTCGTGGCTGTTTTTTGATGCCCGAAAGGAGGATTTCAGAAATGATACGATAGAAATATTTCAAACGACCAACGCATCATTTTGAGAGAATGCATCGGAAAACACGGTGCTTTTCACGGTTCTTGAACCGAGAAAAAATCACAAAAATCAGCCGGTATCCGGCAGAAAGGAGGAAAAATGAAAACAGGATTAACCAAACGTCAGAAAGATACTGTTATCTGCTTCAACGAAGAAAGTGACATCATTGATGTGCGGACACATAACACAGATTTGAGAAACAGACTTTCAGAATTCAGCGAGCAGTATCCCGACTGTTGCAAGATGACAGACGATGACGAACACGGCGGAATGCTTTTTGAAATTCTCAAAGGCAGATTGAGTTTCAGACTCACCGCACCGTATTCGGAAGAACGCAGAAACAGTTTGAACGAGCATGCGAAAAAACACGGTATAAATCAAAGCAAAGAAAACTGATGAAATGATTTTGGATGTTGTGTAGATTTTTCTGTATATGAGTGATAAAACGTTACAAAAATCTGTAAAAAAATTCATATTTACGAGATAAAATAATTCCAACATACTACGAAAGGTTGATTATATGAAACCTGTAAAATCTTTGGTAATTATTCTTGTTCTGATATTCGCTCTTACGGCTTGCGGAAAAACACCGACGGAAATTCCCGACGAAGTTCCCAACACCGTAACGTATGCTGTTGAAATATTTTTAAGTGATAACGGCATAACGGTTGACGGTGAAACTGTAAGCAGCGATAATTCAAGTGCCGTTTATACCGCAAACGACATAATTTATTATGAATCAGGCAAAGATTTCACCTATGGCGAAGGCTCGGAAAAGGATGCTCATTCTGCAGATGAAGCGGCGGCACACACCGTTGTTCACATCGCAAAGGCGGGCACATACAGCATAAGCGGAAAGCTCTCAAAAGGTCAGATTGCAGTAGACCTTGGCGACGGTGCAAAAGAAAATCCCGATGCTGTTGTAACAATCATTCTGAACGGTGCTGATATATTCTGCTCCGTTGCTCCTGCGGTGATATTCTATAACGTTTATGAATGCACAACCGATGAAGCAACAAAGGATGTTGACACCTCTGCAGCGGGTGCGAATGTAATCATCGCAGACGGAACAGTTAATGAGATCAATGGCTCTTATGTTGAAAAAATATATAAACCCGAAACCGTTGTTATGAATGACGAAAAAACCGAGGTTGAGGATGCAAAGAAGCTCCATAAATATGACGGTGCATTCTATTCCAAGATGTCAATGAACATAAACGGCGAAAAAGGAAACTCGGGTGTTCTGAATATCGCCGCAGCAAACGAAGGTCTTGACAGCGAAATGCACCTGACAGTCAACGGTGGTATAATCGATATCAAGTCGGGCAATGACGGCATAAACACCAACGAAGACGGTGTTTCAGTTACTACCGTTAACGGCGGTAAACTGACAATAAAAGTTACGGGTGATACGGGCGAAGGTGACGGAATTGACTCCAACGGCTGGCTTGTAATCAACGGTGGAACGGTTATTGCTTCAGCTTGCTCGGACAGTGCGGATGCGGGTATAGATTCCGATATGGGCATTCATATAAACGGCGGCACAGTTATTGCAAGCGGTCATATGCTTGACAGAATTGAAGACGGCGGACAGAATTATGCCGTATTCAATTTTGCAGAAAAACAAAAGGGCGGCGAAGCAGTCACCCTCAAAAACAATGAAGGAAAAACCGTTCTTGAAGTCTGCCCCGAAAACGCATATTCAATTCTGATTTTCAGCAGTCCCGATTTAACGGCAGGCACCTACACTCTTTGGTGCGGTGACAAACAGCTTGCAGGCAACAGCGGCGGTATGATGGGCGGCCACGGAATGCGACCCGACGGTTTGACACCTCCTGAAATGCCCGAAGGTGAAATTCCTCCCGTAAACGAAATACCTCCCGAAGGCTTTGAACCGCCTGAAGATTTTACACAACCAAACGGTGAAACACCGCCTGAAATACCCGAAGGCGACAGACCCGAAAAACCGTTTGGCGAAAGACCCGATATGCCGAATAATAATGCTCCGCAGGAAGTGTCTAATGAGTTCATTATAAAAGACGGCGGCAATATGTTCGGTAATATAATGATAAAAAACGCATAATAAAAACTAAATAAGTTTTATCCAAACCGTTTCACTTTTTGTGAAGCGGTTTTCTTATACCCTAAAACCGAAAGGAGATGAAAAAATGTCAACCCCAAATCTTAAAAACAAATCCATCGATGAACTTCGTGAAATAAAAGCTAAAGGCGAAGCAAAAATCAAATATATGGAAAACAAAATAAAATATCTTGAATCGCAGGGAAAGCAGCTCACACGCAAAGAACGCACTCACAGACTTTGCACCCGTGGAGCTATGCTTGAAAAATTTCTCGGCTGTCCCAATGAGCTGACCGACGAGCAGGTCGAAGAAATTCTGAAAATTGCATTTCAACCCGAAGCAATTGGCAGAGCGATTGAGCAATTCAGAGAGAGCAACGAAAACACCACTTTGTAAAAGTGCGCAATTATACACCTCGTCAGAACAAGCTGCGTATCTTTCGTTTCCGTGCTTCAAACTTTTCTTTGCCCGAAAACTCAATCACTCCGCTGTTCTTCCTCTTCCCCAAAAAGTTTTTTGAACTTTTCGGGGACCCCGTGTGAGGTGCCATTGCGATTTTTTGCAAAAATACTCGGAACACAGTTCCGCTGATTTCATCAGACAAGGGTTTCACCCCTGTGACTTCGTCTACCCCAATTTGAAAGGAGCGTGATAAAAATATCCTGTACCCATTTTCAGATTTCAATACAAAAACGTAGTGAAAATAAATCCGCTGTTGCAGGAGCCGCTTACCAAAGCGGCTCCAAACTTTTCTCGGAATATGATAACCGAAGCAAAAACTATACAAGAAAACAAAACGAAGTCATCCACTCTGAAATTCTTCTCCCACCCAACGCACCCGAAAATATTATGACAGAGAAACTTTATGGAACTCTGCAGAGAAAGTTGAAACACAATGGAACTCACAGCTCGCCCGAAAAATTATCATCGCACTTCCAAGAGAAATTCCAAATGAGCAGTATGCAGAGCTTATCAGAAATTATTGCCGTGAGCAATTTGTTTCAAGAGGAATGTGTTGTGATTTTGCCGTTCACGATAAAGGTGACGGCAATCCGCACACACATATTATGCTGACGATGAGAGCGATTGATGAAAACGGAAAGTGGCTTCCGAAGTGCAGAAAGGTTTATAAACTTGATGAACACGGCAACCGTATCGGCGAACACCGTGAAGATATTGTTGATTGGAACAAAAAAGAAAATGCAGAAATCTGGCGTCACGCTTGGGAAGAAAAAGTCAACGAGTATCTCGAAAAGAACAACCGACCCGAAAGAATTGATATGCGTTCTTATGAACGGCAAGGAATTGATTTAGTCCCGACAGTTCATCTCGGACCCGCTGCATCGGAAATGGAACGCAGAGGTGAAGAAACAATTCTCGGCACTCTGAATCGGGACATTGTAAAATTCAACTCTGTTAGAAAACATTTACGAAAAGCACTTGCAGAATTGATAGAATGGATTGAAGAAATCAAGAAAATTCTTTCCGAACTCAAAGAAGAAAAAGAACCGACAATCGCAG
>JAFWYP010000040.1 GCA_017517665.1 Clostridia bacterium
CGTATCCGCATAAGCTTTGTTTTTAAGATAAAATTTATAATGCGAACAAACTTCATCGGTAATATCAGAGCTTAGGATATATCTGTGCATGGGATAGTTGCCCGTTTCTTTAAGAAGCGGAACAAGCTCATCGCTTCTGATTCCTTCAACAGGTTTGCCGAGCAGGCAGCCGACTGCTCTTCCCGTCCATGCTCCGAGAAGCTTTTTGCGCAGAGTTTCTTCATCGGGCATCACCCATTCAAAATCATGTGATTCGCGAAGCTTTCTGATTGCTCTCAAATCGTTGGGTTCATCATATTTATAATCTTTGCGCATTTTTGCGTTGATAACCATTTCGTAAATAACATCGCTCATGCGCGTTTTATATTCACCGTTTTCAAGCCCGGAAACAGCCTCAAAAAGGCTCTTGTATTTTTCGATATCAACACCCTCCTCCATTGACTGAACATATTCGTTCATAATGTCGGAAGGATATCTGTTAAATCCGTCAACGTTGTTATAATCAATTTTGATTTCTTTATCGTAGATTTTTGCAAACATAAAAATCACCTCATGAAAACAATACAGCAAATATTTTTCCGTGTCAAGAAAAACAGCCTTATTCCGAAGAACAAGGCTGTTATTTTTATGCAACAAGGAATTTATACTTTTCAACGCTGTAAAGAGGAATGAAAGGAAGAAGAATAGGCGTTGTTTTCACATACTTCCTGTATTCAGGGTCATTGCCGTAGTTTTTGTTCTGACGGATTTCAAGACGGCGTGCGCCGCTGAACATAACAAAAATTATACCTATGTAGCCGATAAGAGCAAGAATCCACTGACCTGCATTTTCAAGAACATTCACACCTGAAATAAGAACACCTGTCCAGAAAATCATCTCTCCGAGATAGTTAGGACAACGGACTATTTTATAAAGACCCGTATCGCAGAATCTCTTGGGATTTTTCTTCTTGGAATTATTTTTCTGCATATCGGCAACAGATTCAAAAATGATGCCAAAAGCCATGATTACAACACCTGCGATACAGAACCCGTCTGTTTTTTCGCCGTTGAGCAAGCGATAGAAAACAGGAAGAATCTGGGTAACATAAAGTGCGGCGCAGGTAATCCAAATTGCAAATTTAAGGCCGAGACCAATTGTGTTTCCATCTTTGATTTCGGTTTTCATGGTGTTGCGATAAGCGGCGCTTTTAAGCTCTCTTACAAGAAGATAACCACCGAGACGTATACCGTAGATAACAAAAAGAATGCAGGCGAGAACCGTTCCGATTGAGAGATTTTCTCTGAACATCAAGAGCATTATCGCACCGAGTCCTGCAATTGAAAAACCGTAACCAAGTGAAATAAAATAAACATACTTATAAAATCCTATTGAACTTATAAGCATTGCAGCACCAAAGAGAATCCAAAAAGTAAAAGGAATAACCGTAGCCACTTTAAAATACCTCCCGAATAAAATTGTATAAATTCAAAAGCATTATACATTGTTTTATATTTTTTGCAATAGAAAAAACGAGAAAGGTTGCAGAAAAAGGACTTCTGCAACCTTTTTTTATTTAGTGTACAGACTTTTCTTGCCCGAAACCAGTCTTGCAACAAATGCCGCAACGGCAAAAAAGAGGAATCCCTCCATACCGAAAAGCTCCATGCTTATTACGGCAGAAGCAACAGGACAGTTTGTGACACCGCTGAAAAATGCAATCATACCCGTTGCAGCACCGAATGCAGGTGACAAGCCCAGAAGCGGTGACAATGTACCGCCAAGGGTTGAACCGATAAAAAGAGAAGGTACGATTTCGCCACCTCTGTAACCCGACGAAACAGTTATAACCGTAAAAATCATTTTAAGCAAGAATGCTTCGGGTTTTACAATGCCCTCTTCAAAAATTCGCTCTATAATTCCCATTCCGCCGCCATTGTAGTCCGTTCCGAAAACAAGTGTGAGAACAATAACAACACATCCGCCTGCAGAAATTCTGATAAACGGATTTTTAAACAGCTTTTCGAGAATCTCTTCTCCTCCGCGAAGAAGATAACAGAATATCATGCTTACAGCCGCAATAACCGCCGATATCAATAATGCTTTGCCGATAACCGCAAAGCCGATATCGGGCACTGAATGCACCTCAAATTTTTCGGGCACAACGCCGATTGCAACGGAAACAATATTTGCGATTATACTTGAAACAAGAGCCGGAACGGCAGAAATTATAATTGCTTTTTTTAGCACAACAACCTCAAGGGCAAAAATCCACGCACCGAAAGGTGGTCCGAAAACTGCCGTAAACAGCGCCGCCATACCGCAAATCAAATAAACCGAATGTTTTTTCTCGTCGGCACGGGTTATTTTGGAAGCCGCTTCCGCAACAGCACCCCCAATCTGGAGTGCCGCACCTTCCTTGCATGCCGAGCCGCCGAAAAGATGAGTTATAACCGATGCCGCAAAAATAACAGGCATAAGCAGTATCGGCGTTTTCTCTCCTCCCCTTGCACTTTCAAGCACTCTTATTGTTCCGACACCTTCATTTTTGGTGAGTTTATATAAACCCACGGAAACAAGACCGCCTATGGGAAGAAGATAAACAAGAAAACCGTTTGCTTCTCTTAAATCCGTTACAAATCCGATGCTTTTCGCAAAAAATGCGCCTATAATGCCGCACACAGCACCTATAAGGGCAGACACTGTCAATATCAGAGCTGTGTCTGACGCTTTTTTTGGATAACGAATAATTTTTCTGAAGAAATTTTCAATTTTTCACCTTATTTTTATTTAATCCTCAATTGCAACCATCTGATGAATATTAACTTTCGGAACAACAAATTCCGCAACACCGTTATTATACTCGAAATCAAGCTCTTCTCCCGAAGGAACAAGCGAAATTTTTGACGGCTCTGAATCACATCTGACTGTACATCTAACATTGTAAAGAGGAACAGTGTCTTCAATAACCTCTGTTTTTTCGCCTCTGACGGTTGTGTGTGCATAAAGAAGATGAAGAATATTTCTCTTTTCTTTTTCCTGTCTTGTATATGTCACAACAGCTCTGTCGGGAATTTCCGCAGAAACTGTAAACTCATCATTCATCATCTTTTTAAGGACATGGGTAAACAGTTCTTTGAAGCAAAGATGTCCGTGACGTGCATAAGCCGAGAAAATATCCCATCCGATATAAGCAACATTTCCTTTTATTGCAACTGCAGGGAAACTTTCGTCGGGATTATTCGGTGTATGAATATGCGAACAGAAATGCTCCGCCGTTCTGTTGAAATAAGGATTCTGCATATATGCCTCAACTTCGCAATCCTTCGCTTCAAACTTATAATAATCGCAAAGCATGACATATTCGGTTTTACCGTTTACAGTTTCAAAGCACGGAATAAAATAAGTGGGATTGAACTCGTTTTCACCAATATGTTTTGCACCGATATCAAGAACAAACTCACCGTTTTTAACTATCGACTGTCCGCTTGCGATAACCTTGCCTCCGTTATTTACATAGCTTCTGATTTTTTCAATTGTTTCATCGGATTCAATTGAAACATCGGGCAGAATAAGCAATTTATACTTTGAGAAATCCATTGTTGCATCAATGAAATTATAAAGACAATTGTTTTCCAGAAGCATACGGTTTGCACCGATATCGGCTTTAATATCGCGGTTACCCGTGAGCGCTTCAGCGCTGAGCACGGCTATATCAGCAACGTTCACAGCGCCGTCAATCCACGGTTCTTTTTCTTCAACAAGCGAATAGGCTTTTCCGATAAGACCGTAGGTTGCCATATTCATTTCGCCGAGAGGATGCATTTGGTCGCCGATTGAGCATCCCGCACCGTTGGCAATGCTCAACGAAGTTTCATATATAAGAGCATTGGGATGCTTGAATCCTCCGAATTCGCCCCAGCTGTGATGAAATTTGCCTGTCATGCCGAGAAAATCAGTATTTTCAAGAGTACGCACATAAGCTGCAGAAAGCGGAAAATGGTCATAGCCCCATCCGCCTGTGGGCAGACTTTCAAGCTCAAGGTGCGTATTGGCTTCAATAAATCCGTAATCGCCTTTGGGAATATGTCCGCTGTTATGGAAAATTGTTGCAGTATCGCTGTGTTTCCTTACTGCGGCATTGGTTGCTTCGATATATTTATTGAGAACAGTTACTGCGAATTTATTTCGGTCATCTTCATTTCCGATATCCATGCCGAGCGCTTTCATATCCGAAACGCATTTATCGCAATAACAGACTCTCGGTGCAATAATATCAAGGAATATCCCGCACGGATTATATCTCTGCATAACTTCTTCAATCTGATTGCAAAGGAAATCAAGATATCCCGTATTGAAACAGAGAACATGAAAATGAACTTCGTTTTCATATTCCTCGCATTCTTTTTTATCGGGAGAATGACGCCAACGCCATTCGGGACGCTTCAAATATTCCTTTTCGTCAAAACCCGCCGAAATATAAACAGGTGCATTGACATTTATTTCCTTGCAGGCTTCAAGCTGCGCACCGAGCAAATCAAAATCAAGCTCTGGATGCATTTCATTAGCCTCGGTGGGATGATATGACCAACCGTGATGACACTTTGAAAAAACGGTAATGGAATTAATGTGTCCGAGCTTCAGAGCACTCTGAAACTGCTCTTTTGAAAACTTCTTACCGACGGGCAATGTACCGTTTGTATGAAAATCAAGATGTACCTGTCTTTTTCTGAACATAACTTTCACTTCTCCTGCAAAAATTTATAAAATAATTATAATACATTTCTTTAAAAAAGTAAATCATAACCGAAAAATAAGTCCCAAGAACCCTCGTCCTTGGGACTTTGTGTTTACTTCCGATTTGGGAACCGCAGCTCAACAAATCGGAATTTACCTCATCCGTCACAGAGTGCTTTCTGCAATCTCCACATCACCGACCATACCGCCGTTTACATATTCGCCGTTTTGATAATAAACCTCTGAATTGATATTTACAATAGCATGGGCAGGCACATATAAAACAGCCTTTACATCTCGCGGGATAGTAAGGTTGATAATATAATCATCGGACACCTTTTTATAATCCAAAGTAATTAAACCTTTTACGCTCGGAACGGTACAGTTCATGCTGTCGGACAGAGTGTATTGAGGCTCAACTTTAACCTTTTCATAGCCTGCTTCAAGGGGAATAATGCCTGCAAAATGCTTACTCATTACAACAAGAGGTCCGCCGCTCCATGCGTGATTCTTAGTGCCTCGCCAGAAGTCCCAGAATTCCCAGAGAGTAGAGTAATCCTCACTCATCATACCCTCATATCTGTCCTTGATTCTGTCTTTTGCCGCTTCATATTTTCCCATTTTGCAAAGTGCTTCAAGAACATAGTATTCCATATACGGGCTTGAATTCTTAGTGGTTGTGAGTACGTTCGTAATGGTTTCATATTGCTCTTTTTCTGCAAGTCCCGACAAAACTGCAAGGGCATTGGCTCTGTCATCGGGCTTTTTCGCGTCTTTACTTTTGAAGCCTTCTTCTGTCCAAAGAGCCTTATATCCCTTTGAGATTGTATCTTTTCTTTCGGTAATAAATGAGATGTCCTTGTCTTTTCCTAAAAGTTCCGCCATTTCCTCTGTAGCGGAAAGAGCATAGTAAACCCAGGCGTTTTCGATGGCTGTCATATCTGCCTTTTTGCCCCAATCAGCACAATCCCATGATCCGCCGCGATGAACAACAAGATTATTTTCACCGATTTCCCAAAGTTTCAGGTAGTCAAGGGAAGCATCGTAAACCTTTTCGATAAAAGCCTTGTCACCGGTATATTCATAGTAAGTGTGAAAACCTACGATTCCTGCAAGCTGCTGAACGGGAAGCTCAAAATAATCACCGCTTATAGGCACAACAGTCTGAAGCACTTTTGTTTCGTCAACGTGAGAAAGCATCGCTTCCACGCCCTTTTGATACAGCAGGTAGGAATTACTGTCCATAGAGTACATTGTCATAATCATTTCACTTGTGACATCACCCCACCATTGGGCTCTTTCTCTGTCGGGACAATCCATAAAATTGTCACGCATGGTAACATAGAGAGTACGCAGAGATTTTTGCCACAGAGAATTCAGGAATTCATCATCGCACCTGAAGTCACCGCAGAATGAGCTGTCATATCCCGTTTCACGGTACTTCAAAGAAACAACCGTAACGCCTTTCGGTATTTTATAAGTAATATGCTCTCCGTTAAACCAACCTAAAGCCTCAAACTCCTGCTCTCCCTCTTTGGTTTTATAGGTAGTTGAAACTGCGCCGATTAAAGTGTTTTCCGTTGTTATGCGAATCTTTTTTCCGGCAGGTGCTATGATTTTAAGATAGGGAGTAAGCTGCGCGTTATAGGGAATATCTACAGTGATTTTTTCACCGAAAAGCTTACTTACGGTATAGTTTTCATAATCCTTTGAATTCTCATAATCTTTAAGACCGTAATCCTTCAGAAAAGGTATTCCTCTCGGATAAAGCTTACCGTAAACGCCCTCACCGCCGGCGGCATATTCGGTTGCATTTTCCCACGATGAAACGTCATAATCCGCATTTGTCCAATCTCCATGCTCTTTCCTTGAATCATAATAAATGCTGTATTCGGGAAGTCTGTAATTGGGCGGATAAAGAGAACTGTCAATATAAGCGCTGTTTCTTTTTACCTTCCAGCTTCTGTCGGAAATCACAGAAACATTTTCGCCTGTGGCTTCAAAAATAAATCCGCCCTGACCGCTGCCGCTGTAGGAATAGCTTGTTTCATTATCCCAGAACCACACCAAAGCACAAATTGAGTTTTCACCCTCTTTGAGATAAGGCGCAATATCTATGCTGTCATAATAGCCGCTGTTTTTTTCGGGACCCCGTTTCACGCTTCCTTCAAAAACAACGGTTTCTCCGTTTATGTAAAGCCAATATTTCGAGTCGGCTGAGATGTCAGCAATAAGTTCTTCGGGAATCTTATCAAGGCTGACCTTTTTAACAAAGCACATCCAGACATTTTTTTCAGTCAGGTTTTCCTTATTCCAAATCCATTTTGCCTTCCAATCGGTTTTCTCTTCGGTAGAAATCACATTGTATCCGGGAATACTGTCGGGAATCTTATAATCATTTGTATACGGTATCATTGCCGAATCACCAAATGAAAAAATTGAAGAAACAAAAGCTGCCGCTATTGCAAGATAGGAAATAATTGTCTGTAAAATATTCATGGGAATCTCCTTGATTTTATCTTAATCAGCTCATTAATTCTTATTTGTCGAAATGATTATATCAAAGATAATCTGAAATTTCAATCGGGTGCAGGTGTCCCACCCAAACTTCTTCACTATTACCTGTCACTTTCCCAAAAATCCTGAATGCGATTTTAGTGAAGAAGTAATAGGTAATAAGTAAAAATCCTGAACGCTGTCGCATTCAGGATTTTTTGGCAGTACGTCTCATTTTAGAACCATAAGAAAAATATTAACAGTGTTGATTTTTACCAAGCCCTGTCAGCAAACAGATAGGCAACAAGGACTATAAATAATGTTAACAATAAATTAATTACAGTTAGAATAATACATTGTATTTTGTGTTCTTTTCCTTTAATACAAACACCGACATTATAACACAAAGAAATTGTGTTTATGATAATTATTATCGGAGTACCAACAAAAAACAACAAGAACAAAACACTTGAAAATATATCAAATATAGAATCCGCAATTGGCTTACCAATACTTACAAAATAGTCATATAAAGGTAAAAATCCAAATGGCAATATGTAGAAAAGAGAAAATATTATATTGAAAATTGAATGCTTATAATAAGAAGTCTTATTCATATAATCACCTCAAACTCATTGTATAACAACAAATCTAAAAAGTCAATCTATTTGCCTGTAAGGGCAATTTCATTGTGCCGTAGGCACATACTTCTTCACTATTACCTCTTACTTCTTACTTTCCAAAAATCGACCCGAAGGTTAGTGAAGAGTGAATAGTGAAGAAGTAAAAAGTAAAATCGACGAACTTCTGTCGAAATTCGTCGATTTTTGGAGGTGCCACCCAGATTTGAACTGGGGAATCGAGGTTTTGCAGACCTCTGCCTTACCACTTGGCTATGGCACCGTATAAAATTAAATGGAGCGGATGACGAGGCTCGAACTCGCTACCTCCACCTTGGCAAGGTGGCGCTCTACCAGATGAGCTACATCCGCACCTGTTGGTGCCTCCGGTCGGAATTGAACCAACGACACGTGGATTTTCAGTCCACTGCTCTACCAACTGAG
>JAFWYP010000041.1 GCA_017517665.1 Clostridia bacterium
CTCCGTCAAGAAATACACTATTCGGTAAATCCTGTTTGAGCTGTTGGCACACAGTTGTTTTTCCAACTCCCATAGTGCCACCAATCATATATAAAGTTTTCATCATTCACACCTACAAATTCTTATTTATCACTCTAATCATACCACAGTAAAAAGAAAAATTCCACCGTGTTTTTTATTCCGTTCATATGCAAAGGTACTGATTACTCTGCACATATAGAAATAAACAGACCGTTTTTATTCGCCCCGCTTCGTGCGGGGCTTTTTCTTTTTGTTCCGCTTACTTGGATTTGTTATAAAATTTTTCTCCAACCTTTGGAACATTTTGGTTTTCTTGTGTCGTATATAGTTGGAGGGCGAAATCATTATCAAAGAAAGGAGAATTTATGAAGAATTCAAACGACTCTCTTATTCTCGGTATTGACCACGGATACGGGAATATCAAAACAGCAAACAAGACTTTTGGAACGGGTGTTTATGTAAGCGACACCGAGCCCGCTTTCAAAGACAATTTGCTTACGTGGAACGGTAAATATTACACAATCGGTGAAGGTCACAAGGAGTTCGTTGCCGACAAAATACAGGATATGGATTACTATGTTCTGACCTTGGCAGCTGTCGCTTACGAGCTTCGTGCACGTGGACTGCGTGAGGCTAAAGTTCACTTGGCGGCAGGTCTTCCTCTGACCTGGCTCACTGCACAGAAGGAAGCTTTCCGCAGCTACCTTTTGCAGAACAAAGAGGTTGAATTCAGCTTCAACGGCATTGACTACAAGGTAGAGTTCACGGGTGCGGATATTTTTCCGCAGGGGTTTGCCGCTATTGCGGACAGAATTCACGAATTCAGCGGAACAAATATGCTCTGCGATATTGGCAACGGCACTGATGAGAACGACAGAATGATATGGATTTATGAATTTACAGCTGACGCTGTAGGTTCTGTGACATTCGAGATTATTGCCAGCGACGAAAACGGCTTTACAAGCGAATCTGTTTATGCTTCAGCTGATGTTAAGGATGTTGCAGAGAACACACCCGAAACACCTGATGACGGAGAGACTGACACTACACCGGATAACAGCTGTTGTTTTATGAAATTTATTTCATTTATATGCAATTTCTTTAAGAAATTAATTAACATCTTAAGAACGATTTCAACATTTGTGATGGGAGGTATAACGGCATGAAAAACTATACAAAACCTGCAATTTCATTTCAGCCTTTAAATATGGCAACCAACGTTTCAGACGGATGTAATATGGCTGCTAACAGTGCTCCTTATCAGTGTCCCGTTGAAATTCCCAACTGGCCCGGTGAAACAGTTTTTACAGCTTATGCGTGTACTTGGGCAACTAATAAGCCGGAAGAGTTTGATATTTGTTATCACGGTCCCGTTGGTATAATAAGTGTTTTTGGTTCTTGATTAACCAAAGCCGGGCTCGCTTAAACAATGGGCTCGGCTTGTTGTTCTGATGGAGAAAATATGAAAACTGTAAAAAAAATTATTCCGTTGTTATTGTGTATATGCATTGTTATGCTTTTCGGCTGCAACTCTGACAGCACGGAAACGGATAAAAAAACCGTGTATGGTTATGAGCTTCAGACCGAAATAGACTATGGTGTTACAATAGAAGATATTTATCTTTATTCAGGTGAATATATAGAGGATATCTCTTTCGGAAATTGTGAAAATGTTGTTGCACTTAAGGTGAAAAACAATTCAGGCTCGGATATACAATTGCTTCGGATAAATGTTAAAACAAACATTAAAGAATTAACATTTGAAATCACAACTCTTAATTCGGGAGCTGCGGTGGTTGCTCTTGAAAAGTCAAAACAGACTTTGGCTGAAGACGAAAAAATACTCAGTATTAAAATAATTAACAGATCCGATTTTAAAAGCAGCATAACCCTTAAAGAAGATGTTTTCGTTGTGCAGGGTAATCTTGCAACAATAAACATCAAAAATATATCAGCAACTGAAATTCAGGAAGATATTTACGTTTATTACAAGAAAAAAGATGCAGACGGAAATTATTTCGGCGGTATAACATTCCGCACTAAAGCCGTCGGACTGATGCCGAACGAAATAAAACAGCTTCCGGCGGCAAATTTTGATCCGTCTGACAGCGAGGTGCTTTTTGTAGATTATGCAGAGTGAAAAGTACATTTTTTGCGATTGTTCTGTTGAAATAAAGCATAACAAACCTATTTCAAAAAAAAATAATTACAGTCTTTTTTTGGGAGATTCCGAAACAACCGAATTTTCTGTTGAAGTAACAGAAACTGATATTCTTCCCGAAAAAAAGGGGATATGTTTGTTTGACGGTGAGCTGAACGATGTTTATCTTGACGGTGAAATCAGAAGAACATATTCTGCATTTCCTGTTGGTGAGGATCAGCTCAAAGAAGATTTTGCCTGCAGAGTAAACAATGAAAAGTTGTATATCTCGTTCCGTGATGAAACAAATGAATTTCTGGTTTTTGAGGGGTTGCGACTTTCCGAGCTTCTTCTTTCAAAAGGAATAGGTATTCTTCACTGCTCTTTTATAGAGGTTGACGGACAAGCCATTCTGTTTGCGGGAGACAAGCAGGTGGGTAAATCTACTCAGGCGGCGCTTTGGGAAAAATATTTTTCAGCAACAATAATCAACGGAGACAGAGCCGGTCTTTTCGTAAAAGACGGAATAGTAACCGCAGGCGGTGTGCCTTATTGCGGCACATCCGGTATCTGTAAAAACAAACAGTATCCGCTTAAGGCTGTTATCTGTCTCTCTAAAGGCACGGATAATAAGTTGGAAAGGCTTTCGCCTGTCAATGCTTTTATGTTTCTTTTGGGTAAATTTGCTTATAACACATGGAATCCGGCAGATGTAAATGCTGTAACAGAGCTGCTTATTGCAATTGCGGAAAGGATACCGATTTACAGCTACAGCTGTCTTAAAGATGAATCAGCGGTGAAATATCTTTCTGAAAGGATTTAGTTTATGGATACTGAAAAGCTTATAAACAGAGCAGTTGTCAATAATGAACCTGTGTTTGTGGCATACCTTCATTCAAAGGCAGCGGCGGCGGGAGTGCCGGTTTCAGCTACCTTTGAGCTGACTGCCCGTTGCAATTTCAACTGCAGAATGTGCTATGTCCATTCTCAGGATTCCGTGCTCTGCAAAGCGCAGGAAAAAAGTGCGGAATGGTGGATTGCTTTAGGAAAAGAGGCCATAGAGCAGGGGGTTGTTTTTTTGCTCCTTACCGGTGGAGAGCCTCTTCTTCGCAAGGATTTCAAAGAGATATATACAGAACTTTCAAAGCTTGGCTTTATCATATCCATCAACACAAACGGTTATCTTATTACAGATGAAATTGTTACGCTTTTCAGAAAAAATCCTCCTGCGAGACTGAATATTTCACTTTACGGAGCAAATGATAAAACTTATGAAAACATAACCGGCTTACCTGCATTTTCAAGAGTTATAGAAAATGTGAAGAAGCTTATTGATATCGGAACAGATATCCGATTCAACGGCAGTTTTACAAATCTTAATGCATGTGATGCCGAAAAGATTTATAACATCAGCCGTGAACTGAATGTGTATATAAAAGGAACTCAGTATATGTTCCCGCCGGTGCTTGCCGGAGGAAAATATGGCGATAATCCCTGCAGACTTTCACCCGAAGATGCAGCGCAGAAACGTGTTGAATGGCTTAAGCTGATTTATACCCCCGAGGAATACAAAATGCGTCTTAAGTCTATGGTTGAAGGTGTGGATGCGTTTGAGTTATCCGGTGATGAGGAATGCGGTGAAGGCAAAGTGAAATGCCGTGCAGGCAAAAGCAGCACATGGGTGAATTTTCGCGGCGAAATGTGCTTCTGCGGTATTGCAGGTCATTCTTTCAGTATAGATGAATACGGATTCAACGGAGCATGGGAAAAGGTAAAAGAGTTTTCCGCTTCAATAAGAACACCGGCCAGATGCGAAGGGTGCAGATATAAAAACATCTGTTGTGTCTGTGCCGCCGCCTGCTATACGGAAACGGGAGATTTTTCGGCAGTTCCCGCATATATATGCCGTATGACCGAATGTATATCGCAGCTTATGAAGAAAGAAACAGAAGGGCTTGAGTAAAATGAAAATAAAAAAGCAAGTCATATTAAGAAGCGTTGCAGGTGAACATATGCTTATACCTGCAGGTGAAACAGTTCTTGAATATAACGGAATTTTTACGATGACGGAAAGCGGAAAATTCCTTTGGGAAAACATCGTAAAAGGCGCAGAAGAAAAAGAGCTTGCAAACCTGCTTATACAAGAATACGGAATTGATTCCGATATTGCTTCATCAGATGTGAACGAATTCATAGAAATGCTCAGAACATTTGGTATAATTTAACAAGCAATAAAACATATAATGCTGTTCCCGCCGATTACCCGGTGGGGATTTTTTTGACTCTTACGTTGCGTTATGGGTTATAATCATATCACAGGTGATAGAAATGCATATCAAGGGATAAGAATTAAGCTTTGTATGGCTTGCTGATTATTCAGATATTATAAAACGGCACCTGCGAATTGCGCTTTTTCGCAGGTGCCGTTTGTCATTAGCTTTCATCAGTATTTTCATATTCTGCTAAATTTATGATATCATCCGCATTTTTACAACAAAATTTCTGATAATCCAGACCGCCGTCAACGGCGCAACTGCCGCAACTGCATCTGACAAAATTGTGCGTGTAAGTTGATTCAATGATATCTCCGCACAATTTACACTGTATAGCATTTTTAACTAATTTTTTCATGTTACAACTCTCCTGTCAATTTTTAATTATTGTATAATATATTTGATTAGAGGTGCGACATAAGAATTATGATTTTTCTGTTGACTTCTGTTCGCAAATCCACTAATTATTATTCGGGTTTTTCAAGTATATCACGGACAATTGATTAACGCAAGAATGCATAGAGTTTATTTTCTGTTTTGCATATATGGTAATTTTGTTCCAAACCGATTAAATGCGAAGAATACTGTTGATTTTTGACAAAGCTGCAGATATAATTGATTGTGGGATATGAGAGGAGGAGATCCGTTTGATTACAAGAGACGAAAAAATTATGCTTGAAAGATTTGAGATAAACGCTGTCAATAAAGAGTTGAAAAACTTTAAAGAAGATTTCCCCAAAGCCCAAATAGGCAGATGGATAAATTCGGGCGGACAGGCTACCGTTTATTTTCTTAAAACAAAAGCAGGCGGCAATAAATATGTTATTAAGATTTCAAAAGACGGTTTTGAAAAAACAATTAATTTCAGCAATAATTTTTCCGGAAACAAGGAAATTGACGGGTTGTTTCTGAAGGTTGAGTCCTGTTTTGATGTGATTATAAGAAAAGGCAGAAACATATATACTCTTCACTGTATAATTGAAAAATATCATCCTTGCCTTGATGATTATATAGCTTCGGGACTGAATCCTAAAAGGGATGATCGTGAAATAGCAATAAGATTGGGTGCTGATTTGCTTCCTTTGCTTATTGCTATGGAAGGAAAATATGTTCACAGAGACATCAAGCCCGGAAACATATTCTTAAAGACAACCAGACTCTCCGACGGATTTTGTCTCGGCGATTTCGGAATCGTGACAAGTTTTTCAGACGGAACCCTCAAAACTCAGATCTTGAGATTGGGAACTGCGGAGACTGCATCTCCGGACATTATTCTTCGCGACAGACCGTATGAGGTTGCTGTTGAAGGTAGAGATGTGTTTAAGTACATCTTCAGAGGCTCAACCAAAGGGGATATGTATTCACTGGCTGCAACCATGTATTATTATCTCAATGACAGAACCTTTCCTTTTATTGATCGATATGATGGTAAAGCTCTTGATGAGAATTATTGGGAGAAAATTCGCAAAACCGACTGTGAAGCACCCGAATACGGTTCACAGAAATTGAAAGATATTGTTTGCAAAGCGTTAAAGTTTGATCCCGAAGAACGTTTTGCGTCTTGTGCCGAGATGCTCAACGCTCTCAAAGAAACTGATGAATATAAAGAATTTGCTATGAACCATACAGGGAATCACGATACTATTACTCATGATAAAACCCACGTTCCGGTTAATATCAAATCTGAAGATGATGAAATGAATTTTGATTTTGTCGTTCCTTTTGGTTCTTCCGGTGAATATACCGGTAAAAGGCTTGATGACCGATACGAAATCAAGGAGGTAATCAGCACAAGCAATATTGCTGTGGTTTATAAGGCATATGACCTGATAGATGACAGGATTGTAGCTGTGAAAATTCTCAAAGAAGAACACCTTGCAAATGAGGAGTTATGTCGCAGATTCAAGAATGATTCAAAGGCAGCTGCGGTCCTTTTTCATCAGAATATTGTCAGGATATATAATGTGGCTTACGGCGACAAACTTCAGTATATGGTGACAGAGTATGTTGAAGGAATTGATTTGAAGGAGTTTATCAAGCAAAACGGTAAACTTGGTTTAAAACCTTCGCTTTATATTGCCGAGCAGGTTCTCCGTGCTTTTCAGCATGCACACAATAAAGGTGTTGTTCACGGAAACTCCAATTCGCATAACATAAAGATTCTTTCCAACGGCAGAGTTTTAGTGGATGATTTTGGCATTCCGCATTCCGGACACAGCGGTGCGGTAAGTTTCAGAGATGATATCTGTTCGGTCGGTGAAATTCTTTATGAGATGCTTACGGGACAGAACTTTTATGTGAATAACATGAAGTCTCCGAGGGAAGTCAACAATGCTGTTCCCATCGGCCTCGAGCAGATAATCATGTATGCAATATCAAAAGGATACCGCTCTGCTGCAGATATGCTTGCCGAAATCGAGACGTACAGACGTAATCCTGCTGTACGCTTTACCCGCCAAGTTACTCCTCTTAACCCATTGGAGGAGGAACTGAAAAAATGGGACAATAATCCCGTAAAAATCGTAACAGGTACTGGCGGAGGCAAGAAAGGAAAGTCAAAATTAAAGTATGTTGCAGCAGCAGCGCTTATTCTGGTCTTCGGTCTCGGCTGCATCGCTTTCGGCTCTTACCATAGCGATTTGTCTGATGCGATGGACGATATACGGAATTACCGCAAGGCAGTTTCGTTTGTCAAGGACGGAGACAAAGTGAATGCAGCTTTACACTTTGAAAAAGCCGATGATTATAAAGACGCAGAAGAACAATGTTTTGCTCTCTGGGATGAAATTGCATTCAGAGAAACCGTTTCGGCGGGTTATGACCACACCGTAGGTGTTAAAGCTGACGGTACGGTTGTTGCAGTTGGCGATAATGATCACAATCAGTGCGATACAGAAAAGTGGGCGGATATTGTTGCTGTTTCCGCAGGCGCCATTCACACTGTAGGTCTTAAATCTGACGGTACGGTTATTGCGGTTGGCGATAATGAACACAATCAGTGTGATACGGAAAAGTGGACGGATATTGTAGCTGTATCTGCAGGTTATTATCACACCGCAGGACTCAAATTCGATGGCACGGTTGTCACAACCGGATATAACGATAACGGCCGATGCGATACAGACGAATGGACAGATATCGTTGCTGTTTATGCCGGCGGTTATCATACAGTAGGTCTCAAATCCGATGGCACGGTTGTTGCGGTGGGAAGCAATTCTGACGGACAGTGTGATACAGAAAAGTGGGCGGATATTGTTGCCGTTTCAGCCGGAACTGTTCATACAGTAGGTCTCAAATCCGATGGCACGGTTGTTGCGGTTGGCGGCAACGAAAAAGGTAAAGCAAAAGGTCAGTGCAATGTGGATGATTGGACGGATATTGTTGCAGTTTCTGCGGGTGATTATCATACTTTAGGTATCAGATCCGACGGTACGGTTGTTGCAACGGGTTGTAACGAGTATATTCAATGCGATGTATATAACTGGAAGAATATCATTGCCGTTTCTGCAGGCGGTTATTATACCGTAGGACTTAAGTCCGATGCTTCGGTTGTTGCGGTTGGCAACAATTCAAAAGGTCAGTGCAATGTAAGTGGATGGGAAAACATGATGATTCCCGAACGTATTCCGACAACAGACCGTAATGATACCGAAAATGAATTTTCACTTAATAATTTTTCGGTTAAGAAAAACGTTTCTGCAGGTAATTACCATACTGCAGGAATAAAATCCGACGGTACGGTTGTAGCAGTCGGAAGTAATTCTGACGGTCAGTGCAATGTGAATGATTGGACAGGAATAACGGCTGTTTCAGCAGGCGGACAGCATACTGCGGGGCTTAAATTCGACGGCACGGTTATTGCGGTTGGCAAAAACGATGACGGTCAGTGTAATGTTAGCGAATGGACGGATATTGTTTCTGTATCTGCAGGTGATGATCATACTGCAGGACTCAAATCGGATGGTACTGTTGCTGCTGTTGGCAATAACGACTACGGTCAGTGCAATGTAACCGGATGGACAGATGTCGTTTCCGTTTCTGCAGGAAGACATCATACCGTAGGACTTAAACCTGACGGTACGGTTGTAGCAGTCGGAAGTAATTCTGACGGTCAGTGTAATGTAAGCAACTGGACTGATATCATTGCCGTTTCTGCGGGTGATTATCATACCGTGGCGCTTAAGTCTGACGGCACTGTTGTTGCGGTTGGCAAAAACGACAGGGGTCAGTGTGATGTCAGTGAATGGACGGATATTACTGAAATCTTCGCAGGCTATTATCATACAACAGCCCTTAAATCCGATGGCACTGTAGTTGCGGTTGGATTAAATGATCAAGGTCAGTGTGATGTAAGCGACTGGACTGATATTGTTGAGATTTCCGCAAATTCTTATCATACCGTAGGCATAAAATCCAACGGCAAGGTTGTTGCAGTGGGTTATCATGATGATCGTTGCAACGTCAGTGCATGGGAAAACATAAAGCATTTTTGATAAAGTTTGCTGTCGGTTCAACCAAGATACACAAAATAATTGTTTGACATTAAACAGTTTCACCCCGTACAATTAGCTGTACGGGGTGATTTTTAAATGGTTGAAGATTTTTTATGAAATTGTTTTCTGAATACTGTTTCGGCGTGATTAAGGGGTTTTGTGATACGCAAGGAACTGTCATTTTTATTCCAAAGCTGACAAATCTGCTTTATTCGGTTGATTTTTAATGATTACATCTATATAATAAAAGCAGATAATAATACGGAAAAGTTAATTTGTTTTGGTATAAGGGAGGTTGGTTTCGGGATGAATGCAGATATTATCAGTATGACGGGCAACAGAAATAATAATCAGGACAGTCTTCTCGCTTGCGGACAGTTATATACAGGAGAAGAGTTTTTGTTTCGGTCTGTCAGAACCAATGAGGAAAGACCCGCGCTTTTTGCGGTGGCTGACGGAATGGGAGGCGAGCAGTACGGTGAAATTGCCTCCGAAACAGTTCTTCTGGTTCTGAATGAGGCGTTCGAACAGTCTCTTGAGGATTCGGGTGAAACCGAAGATTGGGTGAATGCGCTTCTCAATGCAGTTCAGGAAGCGCAGAGAATAGTAGAAAATGCAATGAATGAAAGAAATACTGTAGGCGGAACTACCGTCAGTGCGTTGCTTTTGTATAAAGGAAGATTTGTTGCGCTCAACATAGGTGACAGTCCGATTTATTTAATCAGAAAACGTGATTGTGTTGAGCTCAGCAAGGAACACACGCTTGCGCGTATGAAGATTGATGACGGTGTCCCTGAAAAGAGGATATCTGAAAGTGACCGTCATTGCCTTGTTCAGTGCATCGGAAGCGGCGGATATTCTGAAGTCAATGTATGCGAAGGAGAATATCTTTCCGGTGACATATTTGCTGTTATGTCTGACGGAATGGTGATTTACGGGGACAAAAAGGCGCAGAATTTTTTGCGTGGAAAAGATATATGGAAACATATCGAAGACTTCAAAAAAGCTGAAGATAATGTTTCAGCGGTTATAATAAGAATATAAACGGAGGAGGTTGTTATGGGTATCAAAATAGGCAAATTGTTAAGCCTGTCCGGTAACAAAGCGAATGTTATTGACAATGACAGACCGTTCCAGAAAAACAATACCACAAAACTGCTCAAAGAAATACAGAAATGTGAAAATGACGCGGAGTTCAACAGACTTTTTGATAATGAAAGAGCGGCAGTGGATTCAAAGATCAATATGACCTGGAGTGTTGAATATACAAACAAACTCAAAGGCAGAGTACAGATCAGCGATGCCAAATATGCCGAGTTATGTATAGTCAATGTAAAGACAGCAAATAAATGGAGATACGAAACTCCCAAGAAGAGAGAACACTATATTGCAATCGCCTGTGTCTTCGGACTCGGCGAATCCGGATGTTCAAGAATCATGAACCGTTTCGGCGGATATGATGCTCTGGATAAAAAGAATCCCAACGATATTATTTATATCAGACTTTTGCAGATCTCCGAAAGACCTGTCAGCGAATTCGATGACGAAAGAAGAAGCGTGTACCGTGATTTGCTCGGTGTTTACGATGCAATCAAATGGTGTCTTGATTCGGGTGATGTAAACTTTGCATCGAAAAAGCTCGAAGAACTCGGTGATACTGAGTTTATCGGAATGTATAAATATGCTAACTCATTTTCAGAATCAAGCGTAGGAAAGCTCCATGACGAAATTGTTGCCTGCATTAAAAAGATGGGATATTATTCCAAGGATGCCTTTTTTAAAGATAAGAAGTTGCACAGCATGTATCCCAAAGCAATGTCAAATATGTCGCGTCCCAAAGATAAGATTCTTCCCAAAAGGAACTTGCTTATTTCTCTGTTCTTGCACATGGCACTGCCGCTTGAAAAAATAAATGAACTTCTCGGGATGGTAAATATGGAGCCTCTCTGCTCGAAAAACCCCTATGAGAGTACGCTCATCCATGTGCTTACACAGTTATACAGACAGCATCCCGAATTTAAAAATGAAAAAATTATGCTCAGCAGTGAAAATAACCATGTACAGGGTCTTTTAAAGGAAGGCACTTTATATATGTTTGTTAACAGCCGTATGAAGTCTTTCACGAAAAGGCTTGAGGAAGATGAAGTCAACGTGAACGAATGTATGTACAGAAACCTCTCAACAGAGAAGGAAAAAGAGGTAATCGAACAATGAAGATATACCGTGCGTGTATAACCGGGACAAACAATACGAAAAAGAAAAGGGCATGTCAGGATTCTTGTGACTACATGCTCACTGCCGACGGCTTTGTTGCCGCTGCATTAAGTGATGGAGCCGGTTCTGCGAAATTTGCAGATTTTGCTTCAAGAGAAAACATTCACGCTTTTTTCAATTTTTTCAGAAAATATGATGTAAGCGAAATGATGGATATCAATGATAGTGCACTTGCGGAAGATATTGTTTTTTTCTGCCGCAATGCACAGGAGGCATTAGCTAACCGAATCAATGCCAAGCTGGAGGATCTGAGCGCAACATTTCTTGGATTTGTTATCGGCAGAGAAAAAATAATAATTTTCCATCTTGGCGACGGTGCGGCATATATCCGTACTGAAAACGGCAAAGTCAGTTGTGTTTCCAAACCTGATAATATTCTCGGTATGTCGAACAGAACAAGATTTACAATTGATAACAATGCATGCAAGTACATGCGGGTAACAAGAATAGACCGAAAAGACGTGGCTTCAATCTGTATTTTCTCTGACGGTGTTTTCAGAAGCAAGAATGAAGGCAAAGTCTCAAAAGAGTTAAGCAAAATATTTGATAAAGCAACCAATAACCGTGCGTTGAGCGAACTTATCGACACGGATGAAGCGAAGGAATACGGTGATGATCATTCAATGATTCTGATAAACTTACAGGATGGAGAGTGATTTCGCACCTGCTTTATAGTTTATAAAAATTACCCTCACAATACCGGACGAAAGCTTCGGAATCGTGAGGGTTTGGTTTTATCCATTGTATTCTTTAATCAGATCTGTAATTTCGGTATTGTTTCTGTAGAATTCCTTTGTTATCTCAAATGTTGTTCCGTCATGTTCGGAAATAAGCAGAACCTCATTTCTGTTGTAAGAATCACGGCACCATGCGCAGAGAACCGTGTTATTTCCCGTGTCTTTTGAAAGAATTACGGGGAATGCCATCATGAGCAAATCCGGAGATTCTCCGATGAGATATGCCAGTGAAATCGGTCCGCCTTCTTTTATGGTAGATTCAAAACTTTTTCCGTTATTATTGGATATTTCGACGCGTGTGTTCATATATACGTTATCGACAGTTATGATTATTATTGTATCTCCGATATAAACAACATCAAGAGAACCGTTAAGAAAAGATTTGTCCATCCAAACTGCTTTCCAGCTTTTGCCGGAATCGGAGGTTACATATATATCTGTCATCATTTTGCTCATTCCGACTCCGTAGCAGTTTATCAGAACAGCCTTACCGTTTTCCTGCATATCATATATAAAATCATCTCCGCCTCTGTACGGATTAAGCAACTCCTCGGAAGGCCAGGAAAAACCTATGTCATCACCGAATGTAGCCCAGTGGCTGAGTCGAGAAGGTATGTCGATTGAAACTTCTTTGTAATCGTAATATTTATTATTATTATCTTCTTTTTCTGAAGTATTATATGAGTCTGTCGATTCAACCTGGGATACAGTTGTTTTATCAGAATCATCTTTCAGGTAATCTCCGAAATAAAAAACGCCGGTTGCTCCAATGAGAAGTCCGAGAACAAAGCAAATTATCTTTTTCATTTTTGATACTCCTTTATGAGTTGATGATTTTGCGATTGTATTATAACATCCAACCAAAGGTGCGGTCAATAATCATACTATGTTATTTTTATTCCAAACAAATTGAATGCGAAGAATATTGTTGATTTTTGACAAATAGGAACAAGTGTAACCATGGGCGCTGGAAAGTTTGTGCAGAACGAGCCGAAGGAGAAAAAAGATCCCGATCCCCAAAAGAGGAGATGTTATTAACATAACAATAACAGCCTCAGATAGTTCCGGCAGAGAGATATCCGTACATGATACAGTTGTTGTAGAGTAAACAGTATACTGTTACAGTTAATTAATGGTTTGAAATGATATCCAAAAACATTCCAAGAAATTTACAAAACAAATACTCTTTGATATTATGGTATTGTCAGATGTTTATACTGATAATACCATAATTTTTTGTGAAAGAGGGACACGAAGATGAAAAAAATTCTCATAGCCGAAAACACTGACAATAAAATCAAAAACACCTTTTTGCTAAAATAGCCGAAAAATTCAAGAGAAACAAAACCGTCACTGAAGTTCCATGTAACCCCATAAATAATGCATACGCGTGGACGGTATGTGTTTTCGATAAGGAAGGCAATATTATCACCCGTAAACCCATGAACGCCACATGTGAGAGACCTTTCTCAATCGGCAGAGACAAGAATTGTGACCTTGTGCTGAACTCCGAGTATGTCGGCAACGTTCATCTCAGGATAGGTAGAGATGATATGGGCTATTTCGCAAAAGACAGCAGTCTCAACGGTTCATTTGTCAATGACAAAGTGTATAGAAATGAATCGTTTTCACTTGAAGAAGGTTTTGTGTATATAGCGGATGTCCCTGTTTATTTTAAGAGAAACGAAAACCACAGTTGTCTCCCTGTTTATCCGAAGTATTTCAGGGATGATGAAAAAGCAGAAAAAGCCATAGAGTCTGATGGTTTCAACAAGACAAAATGATGTTGAATAATTCCGTTCGGTTTAATCAACGGGTATGAGGGTAACCGACAGACCGATTTGCAGATGTTTCAACTGCATTCGTTGTTCTCGGCTACTCTGAACCAAAAAAGGAGGGATATAAATGACTACGTCCGATAACAACAGAAACGAAGTTGCACAGTTTCCTGGCAAGAAGCTCAAGTCTTATACATCCGATGATTTTTACACCTGTACTCCTGAAATCTTTGCAGGTTTCGGACATATGTATGTTGATGATGATTGTTTCGAGTCTAATGTGGATAACAGAGGAATTCGCACTGCGAAATTCATACTGGATGCATATGAGATTTATTGCAAGTAAAACAATAAGCTGTCCTGTTTTGAGCAGGACAGCTTATCTTTTTGTTTATTTATATGTTACGTTTGCAAATTCGTCTGATTCAAACATCAGTCTGCTGTTCTTATCCGAGGAGAAGTTTCTGAATTTTGCGTTTTCAACAGTAACGTTTACCGTGTTTGTTTCGTTGGCGGCGGAAAATTTTGATTTCATTGCCGCGTTATAGGTTATATTTTTGAAAATAATGTTGTCTGCGGTGAAGTTATTGATGGGCACAGTTTCCATATCGCCTATTTCTTCCGTGAATATCACACACGCCATTGCACGCCCGTCATCACGGAAAATCTCAATGTTATCAAATGTTACTCTGTCAATGCTTCCTTCTGCAAGTTCAATGATAACGGCGAGGGATGCGATTCTGTTGTTGTTCCAGGTTGCGTCGCGGCAGATAACCGCACTGTCTTTGAAAGTGATATTGCGTATGGGTCTGTTCACTTCGCCGTAAATGCCGAAATCATTGATGCTTCCGTCATAACACCGCCCGAGCATTTTGCCTTGACTCCGAGATTTTCTGGCAGACAGATTGCATTTTTGATTATGAAATCCTTTGAATGAAGCTCGACATTGAATGAAAAATCAACGCTCTCGTCGAGATAAATTTCCGAAAATGAATGAAGCTCGCCGTATTGTGTTTCTCCGAGAAAAACGGTTGCCGCATAAACAGGAATGTCTTTATCACTGATTTTTGCTGTGTAATATGGTGAAATAACAATGCCGTTAATATCGTCATACCCTTGATTGCCCACGTAAAGTTCAAGCTTCGAATCGGCACGGGATTTGAGTTCTTCTTCGGTGACGCCCCATTTTTTCAAGTGATTTTACGGCTTCTGCGGAATATTGAAGCACGTCAAAATCAAGATTTTCGCTCGGCGGTGTAATAACCGCGGGAGATACTATCGAAGAAATCGTTATTGACATATTGACAGAGTAACAAAGCAATTGAATAAAAATCTGAATAAATCAAGCATGATGCAACCTCCTTTTTAGCATGGCAATTATAACAGAGAAAGTAAAAAACATCACTGCTTTTATTTTCAGGTTGTAAAATACTTCATAATGTTTTATAATAATTTTATATTGTTAATTTATGAGGTACAGAATATGAAAACTGTCGAAAAAATATTAAAAGGTGAAAAACGCCAATTGGAGAAACTCGGAAAAATGCAGAAGAGAAGCTCGGGCAGCAGATATTTTCTGATTCTGCTTGTGCTTATTGCGATAGTCAACATTCTCGATGAAGTAACGAGCAATCTGACCGTTACCGTGCAGTCATCGTTTGTTACGGAGTTTTTCGTCAACAATCCCTTTATGGGCAAATATTATACATATGAAGACGGACTTGCTTTTCATTCGGGTATAGGTGTATTTACGTATGTTCTCGGACTTTTTACACCGTTTTATAAAGCACTTGCCGATAAATGGGGCAGAAAACCGCTGTTTGCAATTTCAACCCTCGGAATGGCATTGGGTCTGCTGGTTATCCATCTTTCGTCAAGCTACATAATGTTCCTTGTCGGTTTTGCGATTATCAGCTTCTTCATGGGACATGATATCCAGATTATCTATATTCTTGAAGAAGCACCCGATAAGCACCGCGCGAAGATTTACAGCTTCCTCAAAAGCTTCGGTATTCTCGGTGTTATTCTTATCCCTACTCTCCGTGATATGCTTATGGGCAATGATGCAACAAAATGGCGCGAAATTTTCCTTGTTCCCGCACTTATCGGATTTGCGGCGGTTGTGCTTGTTATTCTTTTTGCAAAGGATACAAAGGTTTTCATCGGAGAAAGAATCGAATATCTTTCCCGTTCTTATGAAGAAAGACAGGCTGAAAAGGCGCTCAAAAAGCAGCAGAAGCAGGCGCAGAGAAATCAGTCGGGCGTTTTCAACGGTGTTAAATATATTTTCTCAAACAAAGATACGAAAATGCTCATTATTTCCCACATCATTTTTGATGCGGCAATGCCTGCAATCGCTCTTTATTTTGAATCGTCAATGCACCGTGCGGGAATGAGCACAAGCGATATCACAAAGGCCTTGTTTATGGTTCCCGTGATTTATGCAACAATAACTTTCCTTTCGGGATTTATCGCCGATAAAGCTGGCAGAAAAACAACCGTTACTCTTTTCTCTGCAACCTGCGTTATCGGATACAGCCTTTTTGTTGCAGGTATTCTGAATGGCTGGAATCCTTATCTTGTCGGTTCTTTGGCGGGTCTTTATCAGGGCTCATACTGGATTGGCAGAGATTACATGAATGTTATGATGACTGAAAAAGTGCCTACGGATATCCGTGCATCTGTTGTGGGTGCTGAAGGTTTGCTTGTTATCATCGGACTTGTTTTCGGATACGGAGCAACAATATTGGGCATGACATTTATTCCTATCTGGTGGGCATGCCTTGCGGCTTCCGTTCCGACGGTTTCGGTTGCAGCGATTATGTTTGTTCTTAAGGTTAAGGAAACCAAAGGCGCAAATCTTGATGAAATAGAGGGGTAAATGCAATGAAAGTTATAATGATTCTTCCCGACGGAATGCGACCCGATTCTCTCGCAAATATTGAAAAAGCGCAGAAAATAATAAAAGAATCTTCTTATTCTTTGGATGCGGAAACCGTTTCTCCTTCGGTCACTCTGCCTTGCCATATTTCGCTTTTCCACAGCGTTACTCCCGCAAGACACGGAACAACAACAAACACCTATATGCCGCAGGTCAGACCCGTTGACGGTCTTTGCGAGGTGCTGAAAAAGGTTGATAAGAAGTGTGCAATTTTTTATAACTGGGAGGAAATCCGCGATGTTTCGCGCCCGAATTCTCTTGCGCATTCGTGCTTTTATGCAGGCAGAAGAATAGGCTATAAGCAGGCGGGGGAGGAACTTACCGATGCCGCAATTGAGTATCTGAAAAAATACGATACCGATTTTACATTTATCTATTTCGGTTATCCCGATATGCAGGGGCATAATTTCGGCTGGATGACGGATGAATACATGGAGGCTGTTGAAAGCTGCTGGGATAATATCCAAAAGCTTATGAATGCTCTCGGTGACGAATATACATATATTATAACAGCCGACCACGGCGGACATGACAGAACTCACGGCACGGAAATGCCCGAGGATATGCTTATTCCCGTTATGATCAAGGGCAGGGATTTTGAAGCGGGAAGGATTCTTGAAAATGTTAATATCATTGACCTTGCACCTACAGTTGCAAAGCTTCTCGGAGTTGAGCCGGACAATGAATGGGAAGGCAAATCGCTGATATAAAAAAATAACCCTCTGTCGCAAGACAGAGGGAATTTTTATGCTGTTTGATTATTCAGCTGCAACAGGAAGTTCGATGTCACCGAGATTTTCTGTAACAAAACCGATAACCTTTTCAAAAGCGGGCTTAATCTTTTCAACGATACCGCCGAGGTCGATGCTGCCGAGAGCATCTGTAACCTTACCGAGAAGGCCTTCCCAGTCAACACCCTTGAGGAAATCAAGAATCTTGATGAGGATGTCAGCAACGTCCTTGCCTACTGTTGTTACGAGTTTGCAATCGTTTTCGAGGTGTGCTGCATATGCTTCCTGATTAGCATAGCCTGCGCCGCAGTACTTGCATTCACCTGCACCCTTGGGGCAAGTTGCTTTATGTGCTTCGAGGTTAGCTTCAGCAACCTTTGCTGCGCAGTACGGGCAGTCTTTGTACTGTTCAAGGCAACCGCTGTTCATGTGAGCAGAGTATGATTTTTCGTCGCCGAAAACAGCGAAGCAAACGCCGCATTCATAATTGCTTGCTGCGAAGCCTACAACTGATACTGAAAGAGCGATGATAAGTGCGAGGAGAAGCGATACAAACTTTTTCATTTTTGTGTCTGTCCTTTCGTTTTTTAGTTTAGCATTATACTAAATCTATACAATATTAGCACCTTTTGTTTCTTTTGTCAATATAAATTAATTGATAATTTATTATTAACCCCAGTTGAACGGTCTGTCCATGAAATCAACGGAGTCTTTGTCCTGGGGAATTATTCCGAATGATGAAACCCTGTCAAGCCCGTGGGCTTTGAAATCGTCATAAAGCTTTTCATTTTCCTTGAGTCTTAAAGGATTGAGGAAAATATATTCGCCCATGAAAAGATTTGCTTTATAGTATCTCCAGCTTAATTCCGCAACCTCAATGTTGAATTTTTGTTCTTCCGTTACATCGGAATTCAGTGCAAGGTCAAAGAGAAGGTCGCTCTTTGCAACCGTATAGGGTGAGCAGAAGCAGCCTGATAATGCCAGTCAAAGTCAAATGCGTGTGCGGTTGCTTTTGTCTGTGCGGTTTGAAGGTCAATATATTCCTTTATATAAGGTGCGGCTTCTTCACCGTAGAATGCCTTGAGGAAATCGTTCATGTGATATTCAACATCGCAGTCAACATCCCATTGGAGCTTGCAGAGAAGATAGTTGCGAAGCTCGTTGAAGGCGGCATAGTGACCGTCGCCGCAGTTGTAGATGTAGCCTGTTATGCCGATATCGTGCATATATTTCATTGTAGACTGCATGGTTTCAAAGTTTGAGAAAAACTGTGCGGTGTTGAGGAAATTTATAGTGTAATCATAGATATATGTTGTGTCCGCAACCTTGACCCAGTTTGCAAAATCCTCGGCAATCTGCGGATTGGGGTCGCCGTAAAGCATATCAAAGGTTTCATTTTCTATTCCGTCCATTGCGCCGCACTCGGTGATGGGATGACTTCTGCACGCCTTATGAAGTCCGCAGAGCACGGGTGCAACATTTTCGTTGCAGCGAAGGGACAAATCCGTGGGAGGTCTGTCGGTTTCGTTATATGCATAGAAGGTGAACATGAAATCGGGGAATTCATCATCGAGCGCATCTGCAAAATTATTCGTAAAAATAATTGTCGGCGCGCATACAGTGCCGTATTTTTCGTAGAGTGCCTCGCATGATTCGCAGCGACAGTAATTCATGTTGTCCTTCTGACCGATATGGATATATTTTGAATCTCTTTCGCACTCGAGAATGGCTTTTCTTCCGTTTTCAACGGCAATCGGGAGCACATCGGGATGGGAAAGACAGACATGGTCGGTGCTTCTTGTACCGTCGGGCTGAAGAGCAAAATATTCGGGATGCTCTGAAAAAAGCGAATCAGGAACAAGAACATCGAGAGTAACGTCCCATAAAACATAGGTCAATGCACCGCCGTAAGCTTCCGCTTCATTCCAGAAGGAAACATTCATTTTTGTTCTTGCGCGGTGAGCATCGTTTGTGCCCTGGGTGTCATTTCTGCGAACGGAAAATGAGGGGACAACCGTGCGGTCGAGGTTTGCATCAACGGCAATATCTTTGTTTTCGGGAACAACCTCAAGGGTTGGTGTAAACCAGCGTACTCCGAAGTGTTCTTCAATGAGGGTGTAAACACCGTAGAGCGTTCCTCTGTTGCTTCCGCCCGATATATAAAGGTTGCCCGAATCGGCTTTGAGAGTGAATGCATCAGCATCAAGGTTTTCGCCGATGCCGAGAATAATTGCATTCTGACTGTCTGCAAGTTCGCTTTCGGTTATGTGGTCAAGCTCCGCACCGCTGATTTTTTCGATATATGTCTGCAATTCATCAACTGCGGTGAGTATGCACTCGTCGGGATTTTCTTCGGTGACGATAACATAATCCGTTTCGCCGTTTTCAACAATATACATCGGGGTTGTTATTTCGGGTGCAATATAATCGTTTCCGCCGTAGTCGATGTTTGTGTTGAGGGGAATGATTCCCACGGCAAAAAGAAGAACCTCAAAGAGTGAAAAAATCGCTTTGATTGTTGCCATATGTTCAGCCTCCTTTATGCTTTGATATTATCATATACGCAATTACTTTTCAAGACCAATCCTTTGAGCTTGACTTTTTTTATTCTTTAAACTATATTTAAAGTATCAGGAGGCGGTTTCTATGTGGAAAATAATCAGAATTTTTGTTTCCGTGTTTGTTGCATTTGAAACTCTGTTTACGGGTATCTTCGGCGGAGTTATGCCCAAAAGCGTTGATATGCCCGAAGCCACTGCAGGGGAATATACCAAATATGTTGACCCGTTTATCGGCACGGGCGGCACTCCGTGGACCTGCGGCATGGTAAGTCCTGCGGCAACGGTGCCTTTCGGTGCGGTCAGACTCGGACCCGACACAACCTTTCTCGGCGGCATTTATATCACAAAAATGAATACCTCGGGTTACTACTATGAGCAGGCACACATCAAAGGCTTCAGCCATTCAAGACTTTCGGGCACGGGTGCTGAAGACTACAGCCATTTCAGGGTTACACCTGCAATCGGAGATAATAAGCCTGCGGTTATGACATATTCGCATTCTGACGAAACCGCTGCTCCCGGTTACTATGCGGTTTATCTTCCCACGGTCGGATGTCTTGCGGAAATGACTGCGGATACACACACGGGCATCCACCGCTACACGTTTGACACGGATAAGGATGCGAGACTTTATATTGATGTAACAAGCGCAAATTCAAACAAAACATCAAAAGACGGCAAGGTTTCATATGATAAAGAAACGGGAATCATCACGGGCAGTTGTATTCTTGACGGCCAGTTTGCAGGCAGATTTGACGGTCTTCCCGCATATTTCGCCGCAGTTGCCGATAAACCTGTAAAATCATTTGAAATAAAAGAAGAAGACGGCAAGGTCGGTATTGACCTCAACTTCGGCGAGCTTAAAGATGAGAGCGTTGAGCTTAAAATGGGCATCAGTTATGTAAGTGTTGAAAATGCGCTTCTCAATCTTAAAGAGGAAACCGACGGCAAGAATTTTGATGCCGTAAGAGAAAAAGCGGTCAAATCATGGGATGAACGTCTTTCAACAATCAAAATCGCTTCCGACGATGATGAAATAAAGACAGTTTTCTATACTGCACTCTATCACGCAATGATAATGCCGACGGATTTCACCGATGTCAACGGCGAATATCTCGGCTTTGATAAGCAGGCACACACTGCGGAAGGATTTACATACAGAACGGATATGTCTCTCTGGGATACCTGCAGAACAACTCATCCGCTTTACACACTAATTGCTCAGGATATTCAGACCGACTGCCTCAACAGCCTTGTCAACA
Organism: Clostridia bacterium; assembly: GCA_017517665.1. Taxonomy (GTDB): domain Bacteria; phylum Bacillota; class Clostridia; order Oscillospirales; family Acutalibacteraceae; genus CAG-177. Next base: position 21,212 of record JAFWYP010000041.1, read on the forward strand.
TGGCTCAGCAGGGCGGCGGAAATCTTCCCCGCTGGCCCATGGGTGCAGGATATTCGAGCTCGATGTTCGGCGATTCCGCAAACATCGTTATTGCCGAAAGCTATCTCAAGGGAATAACCGATTTTGATGTTGAAGCGGCATATGAGGCGATGAAGTATTCATCTGAAAACGCTGTCAGCAGAGCAGGCAGAGAAAACATTGAATTATATAATCAGTACGGATATATTCCCAATGATATCGAGGGAGTCAGAAAATCCGTTGCCTGCACTCTTGAATATGCATGGCAGGATGCCGCAATCGCTTCTCTTGCAAAGACACTTGGAAAGGAAGACGATTTCAAGCGATACACAGAGAAATCCATGTATTATAAAAATGTATTCAATCCCGAAACAAAGTATTTCCAGGCAAGAAATGCCGACGGCTCGTTTGTATGGAATTTCAGTCCCTATATAACCGAATTCTATGATGCCGTTATGATAAAGAAATTTGCAAACTGCTATTCCGAGGGCAGTGCAAGACATTGGAGATGGGCGGCACAGCATGATATCGAAGGCATGATTGAGCTTTTCGGCTCGGAAGAATATTTCGTAAGCGAGCTTGAAGATTTCATGGAAGATGCATCTCTCACAAGAGCTGCAATCGACCCGGGTCACGGCTACTGGATAGGCAATCAGCACGATATCCACACACCCTATCTTTTCAATAATGCAGGCAGACCTGACCTCACGCAGAAATGGGTGCGCTGGACTCTCAAAAACCGTTTCAGCGATGATATCAACGGTCTTGACGGCAATGATGACGGCGGTACAACCAGCACATGGTATGTTTTCTCCGCGCTCGGCTTCTATCCTCTTGCAGGTACGGATAAATACTGGGTTGGTTCACCGAATGTTGATTCGGCTGAAATCGCCCTTTCAAACGGAAACACTCTCAAGATAACCGCAAATAATCAGAGCGACAAGAATATTTATGTGAGCAGCGTAACTCTCAACGGCAAGGCTGTTGACGGATTCTACGTCACACACGAACAGCTCATGAACGGCGGCGAGCTTGTTTTCAATATGACTGATAAAGCAAACTGATAAAAAGCAGGGAATGTCATTAAGGCATTCCCTGCTTTTTACATTATTTTTTGATTGTTTCCGAGATTTTTTCGGCAAGTCCTTTAAGAGAAAAATCTTTTCCTCCCGAAACGCTTTTCGCCTTGACCAAAGAATAAAAATCGCTCTTTCCAAGTTCTTTTGCAGAGATATGTTCGATTTTTTCAATAAGCTTTGCAAAGGTTTCGGTTTGTTCCGTCATAAGGTCGATATCAAATTTTTCCATTTCGTGAGTATCGCTTACAACGCAGAGATAATACGGTGCGGGAACAAGACTTATTTCGGGAATACGCATTGTGAAGAAATTCTGTCCTTCACCGAAATGAAGTGCATTGTGTCCTCTTAAAGTCATGGTGCGTATGTTTTTTCTGTCTTTAACTGTGTCGATATAGAGCTTATCAACAAATTTGTTGCCCGTATAAACAAGCTCAACCTCGGGCTTGCATGTATATTTGTATTCGCCGTCAACATCACGCCACTCTTTACAGCCGAGATGCTCGATTGTGAGATTTGCAACGCATTTGAAATGGTTATCCTTGCCGTCCCATAATTCACGGTGCATTGCAAGCCAGCGTGAAGCAGACTGAAACGCACCCGTTCTTATATCCTCAAAATGAGGCAGACGGAAATGTCCTGTTGTGAAAACAAAGATATGCGTTCTTTCAAGCGGTTGATTTTTCATGTTTTTCATAAGCTGTAAAAGAGCAATCGGTCCGTTTTCTTCAACGCAGTTTGTGCCGTCGGTGTGGGTGTTGACAATAACGCATTCCTTTTGGTTTTTACCTTTAATTATGCAGTAAAAGCTTTCGGTAAATGCCTTTTCTTCAATTTCCGCTTCAAGCACGAAGCGGACTTTTTTATTTTCTTTTGCCGCTTCAATAAGCTTATTACCGTCTGATTCGCCAACCCAAAGCATGGGAATGCCCTGATAATCTGCGATGAACGAGAGATACTGACCCTTTACGCAGTCATCGTGAAGTCCCTTCCAGATAAGAATAACAGCTTTCGCATTGGTAAGCTTTGAAACAATGCCGTAAAAACATTGAACAAAGCTTGTTATAACAGGTCCTTCGTATTTCTTTTCAAGTACCACATTCTCGGGATAGCTTGTGCGCTTGTCAAAGGCAATTTCACTCGGCAGAAAGTTGATGTTTGCAACATTGAAAACTGCAATCTTGCCTTTTGTTTTCGGAATATCTTTTATGCCGTCAATATAAACAAGTTCTTCGGTTATACCCTCGGCAGAGGTTTCGCCCGAATAGGGGTATGCCGACGAAACGGGAACATTGATTTTTTCATCGCCGTCAACTATTTCGATAGATGAACACTTTTCTTCCCAGCGTCTGAAATAAAACGGATCGCTGAAAATCGGAATATCCATCATTGCAATTTCGCTTTTAAGCCAGCCTATAAAATCCGTGTGTCCTTTGCTTCCGGTAAGCCTTGTGCCGAAGGAATTCATCTTATGCATTCCCTCAAGCATTTCTTCTTTTGAAATAGTAAATTCCATCTTTTGTCCTCCCTTTTACGACATATCAAATACTATAAGTACTCAACATGTCAAATTTTGTACTTTCAGTATATCACAGGTGATAAAAAAATCAATAGTCTGTAGAATATGAGCTTGAATATTTATAGACTATATACATAAAATAAAAGAGTGGTAAGTATTATGAGTGAAATTGCAAAAATAATCGGAAAAAGAATACGCAACTACAGAAACAATCTCGGTCTGAGTCAGGAGAAGCTTGCCGAGCTTTCAGGCTGCCATCCGACATATATCGGGCAGATAGGGCGAGGGGAGAAAAACGCAACTCTCGAAAGCATTGAGAAGATATCGGCGGCATTGAATATTCCTCTTTCAAAGCTTTTTGAAAAGCTCAGCGAATCCGAAGCTTCGCAGAGAAGCATTCCTCTGGAGTGTTATGAATTCCTTTCGTCAAAATCTCCTCAGGAACAGGAAATCATATACCGCATAATTCTTGAAATTGATAAATATAAAGAGATATAAAGCGCAAACCGTCCGATTCGGTCAGTCTGAATCGGACGGTTGTTTTGTTTTTTAAATGTCAATATACTGTCTTGCAGTGTAGTCCATATCCATGGTGAATTCCAATCCGAATGCTTTGACGGTTACATCTTTCATGTTTATTGTTCCCGTTGCATCCCAGTCACCGTAGATGATTTTGCCTGTTTTTTCGTCAATAACGCAGGAGATTGTGCAGTCGGTATAGCTTTCTTTGTATTCGCCGCCCTCAACGGTAATTCCGATTCCCGAGGATGAAAAAAGTTCGTTAAGGTCGGTTGACCAGCCGTATGCTCTTGCTACCGCATCGTCTGTTTTTTCTGTGCGCTTAACGTCCTTGATTTCAAGAATAACGTATCTTTTTCCGTCATTCACGGACATTTTGGCACTTTTGACATCAGCGGCAATGATATTTCCGTCACCGGGAACTTCAAAAAGATATGTTTCGGTTTCTCCGATAGCATTCCAATAAGGGGTCATGTCAATATCCGAATCGTCGGTGCCTGCCGTGGGTGTTCCGATGATATCCGATGAGGTTTTGCCGATAACAAAACCCGTTTCTTTGACTGCCGAATTATAATGTTCAAGAATTTCCGAAGTATCGGTTGAGATTTCTCCGCTTACGACAACATCCGTTCTTTCGGGATTATATGGGATGACTGCGCTTACTCCGAATAATCCGCCGATACTGTTGATAAAAAGTGCAAATGTTGTGAGCAGAGGAACGAGTTTCTGAAGAATAAGATTTAACATGGCTGAACTCCTTTTTGATTTATTTTATTAAAGTGCTGTTATGTCCGTTACTTTTCCGTCGGTGATATCAACGGTGACGGTGTAGGTTGCCGTGCCGTTTCCGTTGTAGTCCTCAATACGGTATCTGAATTCGTAGGTTCTTCTGTGCTTCCCGTTGTCCGTGAAGCTTTCTTTTATTGTGTCGGGACACAGGTCAAGTTCGGAAAGCTTCTGCTGAAAAGAGGTTTCTGTCATTCCCGTAACGATTTCCTTGAAAATCGCCGTCATATCCTCCTCGGATGCCGATTCGATATATTTTGTTTCGCCGTAATTCGCAACTGCAAGTATTTCGGTGAGTTTGTCGTTGCTGTCGGTAACAAGGGAAACGGTTACTTTTCCGTCGGCTGAATAATATAAATCGTAGTTTTCTTCCGACTCGGTATAATCATATTTTTTGAGCTTTTTGGTGAATTCTCTCGGTGTTTTCTTTATGTTGTTTTCGTTGCAGAGATTAGTTATGAATTCGCTCATCTCACGGTTCCCTTTTTCAAGATGAGATTCGGTAGTTTCGGTTGTTTCGGTGGTTTCTTCATCGCCTTTACCGTAGTTATGGATAGTAGTATCTTCAATAGAGGTAACCGTTTCGCCGTCTGTGGCAATTATAATTCTGAATAAAGCATGATTATTGGGTGAACCGTTGAATTCATCGGTTGAGAATTTTAAGGTGTAGTGTCTTTTGAGTTGGTCATCAAAAAAGAGTCTTTCGGAAATATCACACGGAAAAACCTCAAGCTGATTGAATGTGAGGTGAAGCTTATCTTCGGACATACCCTCATGGAAGTTTTCTTTCAGATTTGAAAAAGTTTCATAAGTTGCGTTTTTAATATCCTTTTCTTCAACAAGATTGCAATAGACGTAAGTTGAAGTCAATTTTCCGGTTTCGTCGTCTGTTGTAAGATTGATATTGACTTTTCCGCTTTCCGAATAGAATTTTTCGGGGTTGGTCTGGTTCTGAAAATATCCCATGCCGACAAGTCTTTCGGCACATTGCTGAACAGTCATGCCAACATGAAATTCGTTGCAGAAATTGGTGTAGATGTTGTTGTAATCGTCCTTGATTTCATCAACATCACGAAGCATGAAATATCCGAGATTATCGGATTCCTCTTTTTGTGTTTTGTGAGTGCCGACGGTTTTAACTGCAATTGCCGCGGTCAGTATGCTTATCACGGCGGCAAGAGCACAGAGGAGAATTGCTGCTTTTTTAAATTTGTTTTTATAGCTGTCGCCCGAGTTTGTTTCAATAATAACGGAAATCATGAGCGAAATTCCGAACAGAATAAAACCGACAGCGGCAATCACGGCAGGAAGCCATTTTATATTGCTGATAAGGATATTCCATTCTCCGTTATTAAGAACGGTAAGCCCCATTATCAAAGCAAAGATATAAATCAAAGAGGGAATGAGCGTTACAAAGGTGCGTTTTGAACCTGTGAGTTTAAAGCAAAGCGGAAGATAAACGGCGATATACAGTGCGGTAAAGGCGATGAGTATACAGGTTTCGGAATAAATTTCAAAGGGACCCGGCGGCGAAAAATATGAGCTGACGGATTTCAGATAACTTTGCGATACGAAGGACGAAATTATATAAGCCGCAATGCCGAAAAAGAGTTCAAAGGATGTTACGATATATTTTGCACTCACACGCTGAAACGGTGTGCAGGGAAGTGTTTTGGAGTAGCTTAGCCAGCCGCATTTTTCGTCAACAAGGAATGCACTTGCAATCTGACCGACAAGAACACCGAGTCCGACTGCGGATACTCTGCCCGATGTGTAGCAGGCAACAACTGTCATTGCGAGTAAATAAATCAGAAAATATGACCTTGTCCGCAGCCATACCTGAAATTCTTTTAAAAGCAGACCTTTCATTATTTCGCCTCCTTTATAACAGCCACAAAAAGCTCTTCGATTCCCACGGGACTTGTTTCAAAACCGTCTGCGGCATATCTTTTCACGATTGCTTCAACGCCGTAAGAGGATTCTTTTTTATGTATCACATTATCTTCGGGGATTTCGGCAAGCTCATCTGCCGTGCAGTGAATAACGCAGTATTTTTCAAGAAGCCTGTCCTTTTCATCACAGAGAAGAAGCCTGCCCTTGTGAATAAATGCGATATAATCGCAAAGCTTTTCAAGGTCGCTGACAATGTGCGATGAAATGAGGATTGAATTCATCGGGTTTCTTGTGAATTCATAGAAAATCTCAACGATTTCGTCACGGATAACGGGGTCGAGACCGCTTGTGGGTTCATCGAGAATGAGAAGCTTTGCGTTGTGGGAAAGTGCAACGGCAATGCTCATTTTCATTTTCATGCCCTTTGAAAGCGACTTGAATCTCTTTTTTTCGTCAATGTCGAAACGTTTAAGGAGAGAAAAGAAGGTTTCCCCGTTCCATTTTGTATATATTTTTTCCATTATACTGTTGATATCGGATGCCTTTAACAATTCGGGGAAGCAGGGTTCATCAAGCACAACTCCGATATCGTTTTTTATATCGGTTGCATCGGATGTCATTTCTTTTCCGAAAATGTGAATTTTTCCTGCATCTTTTTTGATTATGTCAAGCAGAAGTTTGATGGTTGTGCTTTTACCTGCACCGTTTTCGCCTATCAGTCCCATAATACAGCCGCAGGGGAGAGTGAGGTCTATGTTGTCAAGTCTGAATCTGCCGTAGTTTTTGCAAAGACCTTTGATTTCAATTGCATTCATTTTTATTCCTCCTCCGATATCAGTTTGAACATTTCTATGATTTCGTTTTTGCCGAGGTTGCAGGAAGCCGCAATTTCCGAAATTTTCTGCATATAATCTTCAATTTTTCTCAGGTTTTCTTCGCGCAGAAGCTCCGTGTTCTTTGAAGCAACAAAGCATCCCTTGCCTGCAACGGTATAAACAAAGCCTTCACGTTCAAGCTCGTCGTAGGCTCGTTTGGTAGTTATGACGCTGATGTGCAAATCCTTTGCGAGGTTTCTGATTGAGGGGAGTGCCTCGTCTTCTTTCAAAGCGCCGTTTATAATCTGATTTTTTATCTGCAGATAAATCTGGTCATATATCGGTTGACCGCTTTTGTTGTTTATAAGTATTTTCAATCAGACACCTCCTGCACAACTGTATATATACAGTATATACAGTTACGGTACGCTTGTCAATAGTTTTCATAAAAAAAGCCCGATTCAGTCGATTGACCGAGTCGGGCAGTATAGTTTGGGGTTAAATCATTGAAAAAAGTGTTTTGATAAATGAAATTGCAACGCTGAAAATGTTTGCGTTTGAGTTGGATTCGTTATCCGCTATTTCAAATGAATCAACAACTGCATCTGTATCTGTGCGGTAGGTTGTTCCAATTATTGCGTTATCGGTGAATGTGAATGCGGTGTAGGTGGGCACTCTCACGTCAAAAGCCGTTACGGTATAGTCGGGGAGAGTTTCGGGGAGGGGGTCGTAGTTGCTTCCCGAAGCTGAGGAAGACTGAATATAAACAGTGCCCTCGTCTGCTTTTTCACCGCCGTTCATAACTGCTGTTCTCGAATAAAAATGGTCGTGGCCACTTAAAACAAGGTCGATATCATAGCAGTCGATAAGCGATGAGAAATAAAGTCTTTCTTCCGAAAAATCATCATCTGAAAGCGAAGCTGAATACGGATTATGATGCATTGTGAGAATTCGCCATTTTGCATCGGGATATGTATTTACCGCCGTGCGGATAACCTTTGCCGTGTCAAACATGAAGCTGTTGTTCGAGTTGACGGTTATGAAAAGTGCATCGCCGTAGGTGTAAAAATAACCTGTGCCTGCTTCATCCGCCAAAAGCTCATTTACTTCGTTGGGGTTGTTGAAAATATCGCCGTAGAGGGAGGCGCCGTCATCGTGGTTGCCGATTGTGTTTGCAACGGGAAGCGAACGGAGCTTTTCGGGGGCAAGATATGCTTTCATCTGCGGAATGCTGTCGGGCGACTGAAACTGGTCGCCTGCGGAAATCGCAAAAGCAGCATCGGGATATTCCGCGAGCATTTTGTTAACGGTATAATCCCAGCCGCAGGTGTCACGGATGAGAACTTCTCTTTCGGTTTCTTCGCCCGAGCGTCCTATCTGCGCATCGGAAACAAAAAGCACGGTGAAATTCTCGTCGGGCTGAACGGTGATTTTTTCGGGATTGCTCCAAACGCCGTTTTCGGTATAGGAATAATAGTATGTTTTTCCTTCTTCAAGACCCGAAACGGTTACTTTGTTTGAGTTGTAACCGTCGCATTTTTCGGTTGAAACAGCAATTGTTTTTGAATCGGTCATGTCGGTCTTTCCGGAGATTTTAAAAGAAACATCGGTGTCGGCTTCTGAAGAAAGCCAAGCAAAACGGAGTTCGCCCTGCGCAGCACCGACCGAAACGGAGATAACGGTGTCATCTGCCTGAATTGCATCCCATTTGGGAGCAAATCCGGCAAGCACCTCTTCGTTGTAAGCATAACCGCTTTCGGCTGATGCCGTGATACCGATTATGAGCGAAAAAACAAGCGTGAGAGAAATAATTGCAAACAATTTTTTCATTTCAGTTCCTCTTTATCTGTATAAATTCTGGATTTCTCTGATGGGTTCTGCGAATTCTTTGGAAACCGAGGGGAGAGCTTTGCCCTGCTTTATAAAAGCGTTATAAATCATACCTTTTTTATCGGTTGACATCTGGAATTTTGAAATAACTCTTGTGAGTTCCTGTCTTTCGTTCTTGTTTGTGAGATATACACAGTTGTCAAGAGCGATTTTTATATCCGAAACAGCCTTTGCGGTAACAGTGATTTTTATTGTGTCGCCGTCTTTTTCGGGTGCGGCATCATATTTTGCACCGTCAACGGTTATTGCTGCATCTGCGGAAACGATATCTTTGAATTTAACAACAAAGGTTCTGTCTTCGGGTGCAACATCGGCAATTCCGTCTGCCTTTGAAGCGGAGAAATCAACCTTGTTTCCGCTTTCCGAAACGGTGAATGCGGTTTTGAGATATTCGCCGTTCTGATATGAAAGGGTATCGCCGTCATCTTCATAGATGGTGAAGGTGTTGTTTCCTCTGTAAACAAGCAGTTCAAGTGTTTCGGGATTTGAGCAGTCGTTTGTTCTGTCGTTTGCACTCATGGGAATGATTGCGCCCTCTTTTGCAAGAACGGGGATATAATCAATGTCACGGAACATCTTTACAAACTTGTTGCCCTTATAAATTCTGCCCGTGAAGATATCGGTGTATCTTCCCTCGGGAAGCCATACGTTTACACCTGCAAGGTTGGTTTTGAGTGAGGTGTGTTCGGTGATGGGTGCAACGATGAGCTCCGTTCCGAAGAAGAATTCGTTTCTGCATTCGTATGCGCTCCTATCCTCGGGATAAGCATAGTACATGGGCTCGCAGATTGCTCTGCACTCGGTATGGGTGCGGTAATTCATTGTGTAAATATAGGGGAGAAGCTTATGTCTTAAACGGAGAGCATCCGTTGCGATTCTCTGAACGGGACCGCTGAAATTCCAAGGCTCTTTGCCTGCAAACTCGTTGTTTGTGGAGTGAAGTCGCATAACGGGACTGAAAACTCCGAGCTGAACCCAGCGAAGATAGAGTTCATCGTCTTTTTTGCCCATGCAATGACCGCCGATGTCGTGGCTCCACCAGGGGTAGGCGATGTTTGAGGCTGTTGCCGTGAATCCCGGCTGGAAATCGAGGCTCTTCCATGTCTGCGTTGTGTCGCCGCTGAAGCCGAGGGGATATCTCTGACTGCCTGCTCCGCAGAAGCGGGAGAGGATGAGAGGCCTGTGGTTATCCTTTGCGTTATCGAGGAAATGATAGTGGTTGAGTGCCCAAAGAGGGTCAAGACCCTTTACAGCGGTATTTTTGCCCTGCTGCCAGTCAATCCACCAGAAGTCAACGCCCGCTTTTTCAAACGGATGATGAAGAATATCAAAATAGTTTTCAGTGAATTTCTTATCTGTTATATCAAAAGGCACGGGTTTCTTTTCGGCAGGATTCTGTCCCATAGCCTTGCACATGTCTTCATACTGATTTTCAAACCAGCGCACACCCATCGAGGGATGAAGATTGAAGGTTACATGATAATTGTCATCCTTGAGCTTTTTGAGGAATGCATAGGGGTCGGGGAAAAGCTCGGTGTTGAAGCTGTAACCCGTCCAGCCGACGGACCACACGTCATAGACATATTCCATGAAGTTTCTGTGATTTGTAACCTTGTGAGCATCCTTGCCGAATTTTTCTTTGATTTTAACCCAGTGCCAGTCCATGTCAACGGTTGCAACGGTGATGGGGATTTCTTCCCCTTTGAACTTATCCATGAGGGTTAAATATTCTTCCTGAGAATAATCTTTGTATCTGCTCCACCAGTTGGAAAGTGCATATCTCGGAATGAGAGGCACTTTGCCCGTGAGCTTATAAAGGTCGGTTGTTGCGCCGATATAGTCGTTGCCGTAGGCAAAATAATATTCATCGGTTTCCTTGTTCTCACGGGGGAGAATGAGACCGTCGGTTTTTATTGCAAGAGTTTTGCTGTCGTCAAGAATTGCAACACCGTTTCTTGAGCATACACCGTCGGAAAGTCTGATTATACCTGCGGTTATGTCAAGTGTACGGCAGGTGCCCTTGAGATTGCCTGATTTATAGTTTCTGACGGTTCTGCCGTCGGCAAGCTTTATTGAAATCATCTTTTTTGAGGAAAGAGAATATGTAAAGGTTGCTTTTTCGGTTTTTATTTCAACCTTATTTCCCGAGTCATTAACCTCAAAATTTACTTCTCCGAGATTTCTGAACCATACACTCTGAGTGGGTTCATCGCAGAATCTGCCCTCTTTCTGAACTTCGACACGAAGAAGGCAGGGCGTGATAACCGTGAGTCTGACATTTTTATAAACAAGTGTCTGCTTTTTATCCGCAACGGGTGAGCAGTCGATTTTAAAACGCTGTTCAAAAGTTTTCATAGTATTCTCCCTTGATTTTGATGGTATAATTATATATTGTTTATGATATAAAGTCAAATAATGCTTTATTTTAAATCGAAAACATGATATAATGCAAATCAGAAAATTAAAAGGAGTGTTATTATGACATTTATGGCACTTAAGAGAATACTTATGGCGGCAGTGATGATACCGTATTTTCTTTTTAATTATATTTTTAATGATTATGCATATCCCGCTGTCAGCACATCGGGTGCATATGTCTTCTGCTATTTCGTCGGAAACGAAGTTGATGAGCAGAGAATTCATCTTGCAGTCAGCACCGACGGTTATAATTTTGAAGCGCTCAACAATAATGAGCCTGTAATCCTGCAGACAAAAGGCACCGGCTGTGTCCGCGACCCATATATGCTCAAAGGCGTTGACGAAAACGGCAAGGATTGCTATTTCATCATTGCAACCGATATGAACGCTCTTGAAGGCTGGACTTCAAACCATGCACTTATCACATGGAAATCATACGATATGATAAACTGGACAGACGAAACTGTTATTGATATCCGTCAGTTTGCAGGTTTTGAAACAACAAACAGAGCATGGGCGCCTCAGGCTATATGGGATAATGACAAGGGTATGTATATGGTCTACTGGGCAAATTCAACTGCCGAAAACGATACTGCAGGTCATTACTATGCATATACAAAGGATTTCAAGACCTTTGAAACAGAGCCGAAGGTGCTTTTCGGCAGATGGAATGAGGTTGACCCCGAAACGGGAGAAACAAGAAATATTCAGTGTATCGACGGTGATATTATTTATAACGAAAAAGACGGTTATTATTATCTCTATTTCAAAGAGGATTTAACGCAGAAAATCGCTTATGTCAAATCCAAAAATCTCACAGGTCCGTATAATACGGATTACACAATCTGTTCGCTTAACTGGCACGGTGTTGAGGGAAGCTCAATGTACCGCATAACGGGTACGGATGCATGGATGATGATTATGGATGAGTATTCTCAGGGAACATTCTTTGCACAGATGACGAGAGATTTTGAGAATTTCAGAAGAGTGCAGAGGTCAACCTATTCAATGGATCACCTCAGACCGCGCCACGGTTCGGTTGTTGCGGTTTCGGAAGAAGAATATTTTGCTTTGGTTGAAGCGTACAAATAAAAAAACACGGTGTCGGGTTTCCGACACCGTGTTTTTTTTATTCAGTTTTCGGAAGTGAGAGAGTAACTTTGAACAAATCGCCGTCAATCTCAACTCTGAATCTGCCCTTCTGAAGCTCGCAGAGATTCTGTGCTATTGAAAGTCCGAGACCGCTGCCTTCGCCCGAACGGGAAGCATCACCCCTGACGAATCTTTGAGTGAGTTCGTCTGCGGAAACATCAAGGGGATATTTTGAAATGTTCTTGAAAATTATCGAAGCATAGTCCGTGCCGTCGGCAACCTCAACATAAACTCTCGTGCCTTCCATGGCGTATTTTCTGATGTTTGAGAAAAGATTTTCAACTATTCTCGATGTTTTCTGTGAGTCTGCGGTTACCGTTACGGGAACGGGAGGAGTTTTCAGAACAAGACCGATGTTGTAGGTCTTGAGTTCATCCTCATGCTCGCCGACAGCCTGTGCGGCAAATTCGCAGAGATTGACCTTTACGGGGTGAATTTCAATTGCTCCCGATGAAGCCTTTGAAGCTTCGACCAAATCTTCGATAAGCTTTTTCATTCTTGCGGCTTTTTCATCAAGAACATTAATATATCTCTGTGCCGTTTCGTCCTCAACCTCGCATTTTTTGAGAAGGTCAACGTAGTTCACGATTGAGGTGAGGGGAGTTTTGAGGTCGTGCGAAACATTTGTTATAAGCTCCGCTTTCATTCGCTGGTCTTTGACTGCACTTTCAACTGCAGACTGAAGTCCGTCCTGCATGGAGAGGATGTCCTCTGCAAAGCGGCGCATGAAGGGAGGCATGAATTTTGTGTCAATTTTTCCGTCAAGCTTGCCTTCTCTTGCCTGTGAAACGCAAGCCATTATTCTGTCAAGCGAAACAAAAATGAGTGCCGCAAATAATCCGACCGCCGCAAAGACAAGGAGAACAAGGAAGAATATTACCGAGAAATCATGTGCGCCCCAATCGGTAGCCTTGCCTGCCCACATCCCCGTGAGGAGAAGAAGCAGAAGCACTGCCGCAGTTGACACAAGGGATACGATTTTGAATTTTGTGCCCTGACCTTTTGAATAATCGCAGGCAAGGATGTATTTGATTTTATCAACCTGTCTTTTAAAGAAAGCACCGATTTTTTTGAATACCTTATTAAAAGGTTTAAGGATAAACACAAGGAATTTCCAGATGATTTTAAGAAGCCAGCCTGCAAGTCGGATAATCTGCCAGCAAAGAGTGTTCTTCCAGAACGATTTGTTGCGGATATTTCTGATAAGGCTTGCAAGAAGTCCCGTGATTATCATGAAGAATATGCTTGCGAAAACACCGACAAAGATATCGGTGAAAGTGCTGACAATTATCAGAAGCGTTGCGGTGAATCCGTATTGGAACATATATGTATGTAAAATTTCATCGGGAAATGCTTCGCATACAACAATAATTACCGCACTTGCCGCCGCAAGTGCTGCAACGCCTGCGCCGAGTATCCAGTTGATTTCCATGGGGATTTTGTCAAAGAAATTAATTTTTATTCCGTCTGCGGTTTTGCCTGCATCAGAAAGAAGATAAATGCAGGCTGCGCAGGCAATAAGAAAGCTTATTGCAAAAAGAATAAGGCAGGTTGTGATGTTATTTATCGGCGCATGGTGGAAGGAGTTATATGCTCTGTATGAAATCATGAACGGGTCAGTGACATTACCGTCGAAGCCGTATGAAAAATAAGCGGCGGTGTTTTTAGTGTCCGCAAAATACATCTGACTTTGTTCCAAAATACTGTCGTTGTTGCCGAAAAGCCATTGGCTGAATTCGTCATAAACACTCGGAACGCTTTTGTATTCATTGCTTTTCAGAATTTTATATGTACCGTTTATGCTTGCTTCAATGAATTCTCCGCCGAGCTTTTCAATAATCTGTGCTTCAGTATCGGTTGCGGTAACTCCGCAGTTGGTTTTGATTTTGCCGTTTCCGATTATTGCATAATTCACCGTTTTGATTTGATTGAGGATATTGTCATATGAGAAATGCGATGTGTTGTTATTATAAAAGTCTGCGAGAAACTGCTCTTTGGTTGCTTCGACTTCTTCAAGGAAACGAGTTTTTGTTGATTCGCCGTAGCAGGTGTAACCGTTTATGGCATTTATTGTCTGGAGTGCTTCGCCGATATCCTGAACCTCAAGAGGAGGCTGACCGTTACCGGGCAGATAAAAACGGAGTATGGGGCTTGAGTCGTTTTTCTGATATCTTCCGTTGCCGTCGCTTTCCACCCATACCTGAGAATTGATTGAATTGGTGTGCGTAACCCGTGCTGCGGCGGCGGTATAGGAAGTTCCGTCTTTTTCTGTAAGCTCAACAGCCGTTGTTGACGGCACGATGCGTAAAGATGTTTCTTGCATGGGTTCATCATGAGGATAAACTCTCGTCACGCCCTGATAAAAGAAATTATCCTCGTGCTGTATGCTTCCTCTGTAATCAAACAGATAAACAAAGTTTTTGTAAGGATAGAGATATCTGTAGCTGTTATCGTTGGTTACATAAACCTCAATTCCCGAGCTTTCAAGAATATCATATGCCTCGGAAACTTTTGCAACAAGTGCATCGTAATCAGCCAGAGCTGTCTGGTAGAGACCGCTTTTTTTGAATTCTTCAAAGCTGTCAAAAACCTGATTGTCCGTGTCAAAGTCGCTGATATAATAATTCTCAACGGTATTCATCAGTTCACGGAAAGCGTTTGTATGCGTGTAGTGATTTCTGCCCTTGTCATAGGCATTGTAGTCCGCAAAGCCTCTTATGAAGAGATTTGCAAAGTATCCCGAGGAGAAAAACATGATAACCGCAATGAGCACCGCAGCGGTTTTTGTCCCTTTGGAATATTTAATATTTTTCGATTTTGTAGCCAATTCCCCACACCACCTTTAAATATTTCGGATCCTTGGGATTGATTTCGATTTTTTCGCGGATTCTTCTGATGTGTACCGTAACTGTTTTTTCAGTATTAAGGGCGGGTTCATCCCACACCGCCTCATAAATCTGTCCCGTTGAAAGAACTCTGCCGAGATTTTCCATAAGCACACTGATTATGCCGTATTCGGTGGCGGTCAGCTTCACCGTTTCACCGTCAAGAGTTAACTCTTTTGCAAGAGTGTCAAGTGAAAGTCCCCCTGTTGTTATAACGCCTTCCTTTTTCTCCATTGAGCCGAGTGCCGTGAATCTTCTTATCTGCGATTTTACTCTTGCCATAAGCTCAAGAGGATTAAAAGGTTTTGTGACATAATCGTCCGCGCCGAAGGAAAGCCCCGTTATTTTGTCGGTATCCTCGCTTTTTGCGGAGAGAAGGATAATTGGTATGTTGTGTTTTTCGCGAAGCCTCAATGTTGCCTGCAAGCCATCCAGTCCGGGCATCATTATGTCAAGAATAACGCAGTGCACCTCGTTATCCTTCACCCTTTCGAGAGCCTGCATGCCGTTTTCGGCGCGGAGAACGTTATAGCCCTCCAGCTTCAGATAGATTTCAACGGAATCAAGTATTGCGATATCGTCATCGCAGACAAGTACGGTATACATCATTTCACCTCAGATAATTTCAATCCCTTGGAACAGTTATCATTCTAAAGGGTCGGAATTACAAATAAAGCATCAAAATTATTACAAATTTATTAAGATTATTTATAAACCAAAACTTCGGGGTCATCCTCGTTCCATGAGCCGTAGGCTTCGCTGTATTCATCGCTCATGAACATCGGCAGATAATTTGCGAAATTTGATGAAAGCTTCATGCTTTTTATTTCGTCATATGCTGCAAAGAAAACTCTGCCCTCGTCTGTTTCGGGGAGCAGGTAACCGCTGTAGTCCGAGGTTTTATAAAGGAAAACAATATATCTGTTGAAATTACGGTTGTGTGACCAATGAATAACACCGCAGGGCTTGAGGTTCCGGATTTCAAGACCCGTTTCCTCTTTGATTTCCCTGATTGCGGAGTCAACAAAGCTTTCGCCCGGTTCGACATGACCGCCGGGGAAGGATATGCCTTTCCAGCTTTTCACTCTTTCCTGAACCAACATTCTGCCGTCTTCATCTGTAACCATCACCATATTGGTGAGTTCAACCGTTCCTTTTTCCGTTGACATATCATACCTCGCTGAGTTTTGTTAATTTGTTTTTGGCTGTGCCGAAATCAAGGTCGTGCTCATGGATGATTTCAATACCCATTGCCCTTGCACGTTCGTATATTGGAGATTCAAGCTCAACGTGTTTTGTTGTTGCAAGCACAGCGCAGGCAAGCTCACCGCCGAAATGTTCACGGATTGCGTAAAGCTCGTTCAAATCCTCGTTAATCGGCGCTCTTGTTTTGCAGGAAATGAATATCGGCTTTATTCCACGGACAGCCATAACGTCAACCTCATTTCTCGGAGTATTATCTGAAAGAAGGTCATTGAGAGAATTTCCGCCGTCGGGGATATCCCAGATGAATTTTACTCCGGTGTTTGAATCCGTAAATACATCGGAATTTCTGACGGTTAAATATATGATAAGTTCAAGCCATACGCCTTCGTTGACAAGAAGATTTGCGATTTCGGATGATTTGTACTTGAATTCAAGTCGGTTGTTTTTGCGTGAAAAGCGAAAATCGGAGATTGCGCCCGTTTTTTCAAGCCCGGATAATATTTCGGTATCCGCCGAAAATGTTTTTCCGTCAGCGTTCAATGTTGCAGGTGCTTCAATCCAAAGTCTGTCGCCGACCTTTTCGCCCTCTTTTTTGGAAATACGCTGAAGATATTTGACGAATTTTGTCCATACATCTCTCTTTTTGAAATACAAGCGAATGATTTTATCAATGATTTCCCATTCTTTATCGGAGAAGGAAAGGCTGTGAGTGTTGCTGTAAACCGTGCCGCCTGCAACGGTGATGATTTCTTCACATGAAAGACTGATTTCGGCAGGGTGTGTTTCGCCGTTTGAAAGAGTACGGAAAATTTTGTTTTTCGGGTCGTATCTGATAACATCAACGCCGAGTGACATGATATTTCCTGCCGCTACAAGTGCAAGGTCACGGCCGCCCGTAACGTCAATAACGCATTCGTTGCCGAGCTTTTTTTCGTCTTCTATTATCTCTTTGATTTTACTGCGCAGGAGAGGGAAATTATCGGGATTTACGAATTTATATAAAAATTTTGTGTTAAGATTTTTCATGCGGGCAAGCTTTTCTGCTTTTCTGCGGCTGTTTCCGCCCATAATTTCACTGTCACCCACAAAATAAACCTTCTCGGGTTTAAAAACGAGGGTGGCAATATAGTTATAAATCTGTTCGGTGTCAAAAAGTTCAATCAAAACCTTCATGGCAAAACTTCCTTAAATTTGATACATTATATTATATCACCATTAAACCCAACCTTCAACCTTGAAAAACGGAAATGTGTTTGTTATAATCATGGTAAAGGAAGTGGAATAATGAATAATTTTGATTTTATAAAAAGTGAAAAAATAAAAAAGCAGATTGAATTTATAATAACGATTGATGAAATGAAGAATATTCTGCGCAGAAATCTTGTTTCGGATGCTTCAAGACGAGAAAACGACGCAGAGCATTCATGGCACCTTGCCGTTATGGCGATGATTTTGGAAGAATACAGCGCAGATAAGGTCGATATTTCAAAGGTACTTAAAATTGCACTTGTGCATGACCTTGTTGAGGTTTATGCAGGCGATACATTTGCCTATGATGTCAAGGGCAACGAGGATAAGCTTGACAGAGAAATAATGGCAGCGGAAAAGCTTTTCGGAATGCTCAAAGACGGTCAGGGCGACGAAATCCGTGCACTCTGGGATGAATTTGAGGCAAAGGAAACTCCCGAATCAAAGTATGCAAACGCAATCGACCGCCTCCAGCCTCTTATTCTGAATTATCTCACAAACGGACACACATGGAAGCTCGGCGATGTTCATGCACCGCAGATTTATAAGAGAATGGATATAATCCGCACCGCAACCCCCGAGCTCTGGCATATAGTTGAGGGGATTATCTCAACTTCAATTGAAGCGGGCTTGCTCAAGCCGTAAAAATAACCCACTCACCGATTGATGAGTGGGTTTTGTATTACTTGTTGATTTCGATTTTGCCGTAAAGTGAAGCGCCTGCTGAATCCGAACGGGGTGCTCTTGCGGGAGCATCGGAAGAAGCTTCTGCGTTGTCATTATAGCGTCTGCCGCCTCTGTTTCCTCTGTAGCCGCCTTTGTTATATCCGCCCTTGTTGTAACCGCCTCTGCCGCCTTTATTGTAGCCGCCGTTGGTGGGCTTTACGCCTTCTTCAAGGGTGATAACAACCTTTCTGTCGCCGTCGCTGCCTACTGAATGTGAGGTAACGCCTTCGATTTCCTGAACGGTTGTGTGGATAATGCGTCTTTCGTAGGGATTCATGGGTTCAAGAACAACGTTTCTGCCGTATTTGCGAACCTTTGCGGCATTCTTGCGTGCAAGTGAACGGAGAGTGTTTTCTCTCTTTTCACGGTAGTTGCCTACGTTGATTGAAACTCTCTTGTAATCTTCAGAGCCTCTGTTGATAACAAGACGTGTGAGATACTGAATAGCATCGAGGGTTTCGCCTCTTCTGCCGATAACCGAGCCGTAATCATCGCCGCATTCGATTGAGAAACGAACGTCCTCTTCATCTGCTTCAACGCTGATTTCAGCTTCCTCGATACCGAGATTTTTGAGAATGTTAAGGATATAATCCTTTGCTTTTGCGAACGGGTCATCTTCATATTCGTAAAATGCTTTTACTTTTGCGGGTGAACCGCCGAAAATGCCGAGAACCTTTGATTTGGGTCTTTCGAGAACCTCATATTTTACATCTGCCTCTTCGGGAGCGTTGAGCTCTCTGAGGGCAGCCTCTTTTGCTTCTTCAAGAGTAGCACCTGTGCCGATAGCCTCTTTTATCAAGATTGAGTCACCACCTGATATTACTTGTTTTTATTTGCAGCAATCTGCTTTGTATTGTTTTCCTTTGAACGGCGGGCAACTGTTTCATCAACCATAATTCTGGCAATTGTCTTTTTGGGGCTGTAGAAATGACCTACAACAACTGTAATAATGAAGCTGAAAATGCTGGATGCAATCCAGTAGATGCCGATACCTGCAGGGTAGCTTACAACGAAGTAAAGCGACATAAGAGGCATACCGAACATCATGCAGCCCATCATGGGATTGTTTGCCATTGTGGGGTTGTTTTTCTTCTGCTTTATCTGAGAATAAAGCGAGGTTGCCATTGATGAAAGGAAGGAGAGTACGGGAATTGCCCAGATAATATGCAATCCAAAGTCTTTGGGTACATCGCCGAGCGAGAACAGACCGAAGAAATCGAAGTTTATGTTAGCGATTGCATCGTATGTTGCCTGACTGACACCGGGAATGCCCTGAAGCTGGTCAATATTCTGGATTATGAGCAGTTCTGCAAGGTGTGAACTGCCTGCAAATTTCGATGTGCTGACTTTTGCAACAGCATCTGAAAGAAGTTTGATTTCCGCATCGGTGATTCCGGTGAGGAAATTGCTCAGAGGATAGTAAATAGCACCGATAAGACCGAAAAGAATAACAAACTGGAAGAGCATGGGAGTACAGCCTGCATTCATGGGATTATAGCCTTCCCTCTGGTAGAGAGCCGTGGTTTCTTCCTGAATTTTCTGCTGATTGCCCGCATACTTGGTCTGTATTTTGCGTATCTTGGACTGGATTCGCTGAGTTTTAGCCATTCCCTTCTGCTGACTGATCGTTGAAGGTATAGTGATAAGTCTTGTGAGAAGAGTGAGTAGAACAATTGATATAGCATAGCTTTCAAAGCCGATGCTGTTATAAATCAGTCTCAGCAATGCGCCGAAAGGTACGCCGAGAAATTCGTATAAAGCGGTCATTTTTCGTCCTCCGGATGTGAATGTTTCTTTGGCGGCACAGGGTCGTATCCGCCGCGGAACAGTGGGTTGCATCTCAACAATCTGAATAAAGTAAGAAGAATTCCACGGAATGCACCGTGAACCTTAATCGCTTCTATCGCATAATTTGAGCAGGTCGGATAAAACCTGCACATAGGCGGAAAGAGCGGAGAGATGCGTTTCTGGTAAAAACGAATAGCGGCAAGCAGAAATTTTTTCATCAAAAATCCGCCTCCGCAACATTTCTGATAACCCCGAGCTCCGTGAGATGCTTGTGCATAACGGGAACAAGGTCACAGCTTTTCAGTTTTTTGGTTTTGAATCTTGCAACGAAAACAATATCATAGTTTCCGGTGCAAAACGGAGAAATTGAGGAGAATGCCGCCCTGATGATGCGGCGGCATCTGTTTCTCTCAACTGCACTGCCGAGCTTTTTTGCGGCAGTAATGCCTATACGGCAGCCCAAACCTCTGTTTTTGACAACATAGGTAACAAGAATGGGGGAGGCTTTTACCTTGCCCCTGCCGTAGGCACGGTGAAATTCCGTGTTTTGCTTGAGGGTTACTGCTCGTGACATTTAAATCAATCCTTTTTCGGATTAATATGTGAGCTGCTTTCTGCCCTTTGCTCTTCTGCGAGCAAGAACCTTGCGGCCGTTTCTGTCAGCCATTCTCTTGCGGAAGCCGTGTTCCATCTTGCGATGACGCTTCTTGGGCTGGTAAGTTCTTTTCATTGTGCAAACCTCCGTTTCAAAAATAATTATGTTTTGGTCCTTTCAGGAGCCTGAAACAATCAAAATCAAAAGCTTTTTGCAGTCAATTCCGATTATTAAGCATGACAAAATGAGGTGAATACACCCCTCAGAATACACATTATATAACAGCTTGACCGATAATGTCAACAATTTTTTTCGATTAAAAGCAAAATCTTTTTTTAAAAACTTTATTTTTTGCTTGAAAAGCAACTTTTTATATGATATACTCTATAATGTATCATTATCTATTAAAATGAGGAATTGTGCGACAAAATTTTAAAAAGGAGGATGTCGGAATTATGGAATCGCTTAAAGAGATGTGGCAGCTCGTGTGTGAGCATTTGAAGAAAAGCTGCGGCGAAGTAATATTTGAAATATGGTTCAGACCGCTTGAAATCAGCAGTTTTGACGGGGCGAAGGCAGAAATAGCAACAAGTGAATTCAAAAGAAAGATTATTGAACAGCAGTTCGGAAACGAATTGAGAGATGCATTTAAACAGGTTATGGGCTTTGACGTTGAGGTGGTGCTTGTCAATCAGGAGGCAGCACCCAAGAAAGCACCCGAAGCGGCACAGAATGCAGGCGCAAACGCAACCTCGCTGAGCATTGAGAAGAATACATTCTCAACCTTCGTTGTAGGTTCATCAAACAGATTTGCCCATGCGGCTGCTCAGGCAGTTGCGGCAACACCGGGCGCGGCATATAATCCGCTTTTTATTTACGGTAACGCAGGTCTCGGAAAAACTCATCTTCTCTGTGCTATCAGCAATGAAATCAAAAGAAACAATCCCGATGTTGATATAATTTTCACAAGAGGCGAGGATTTCGTAAATCTTATTGTTGACGGTATCCAGAAAAACAATATGCAGGAAATCCACAAGAGATACAGAACCTGCGATGTGCTTATTGTTGACGATATTCAGTTTATCGCCGGCAGAGCATCAACTCAGGAAGAATTTTTCCATACCTTCAATGCTCTCACTCAGGAAGGAAAGCAGATTGTTCTTGCATCTGATCGCACTCCGAGAGATATAGAGGTTCTTGACGAAAGACTCAGAAACCGTTTTGAGTGGGGACTTATCGCTGATATCCAGCCGCCCGACATCGAAACAAGAATGGCAATTATCAAGAGAAAAGCAGATATTCTCGGTCTTGTACTTCCCGATGAAGTAGTTCAGTTTGTTGCTGAAAAAATCAAGACTAACGTGCGTCAGCTTGAGGGCGCGGTAAAGAAAATCAACGCACTTGTTAATATCGAAGGCTCGGCTATCAATATTGCCATGGCTCAGAGTGCCATAAAGGATATCATGACCGATAGTCTGCCCATTGCTTCTGTGGTTAATAATATAATTTCCGAAACCGCAAGAACCTTCGGTGTCCCGCAGAACGATATTATCTCCAAGAAGAAGGACGCAAAAACCGCAAGGGCTAGACAGATTGCGATTTACATTGTCCGAGAGATGACCGACCTTACGCAGAAGGAAATCAGCGAATACTTCGGAGGCAGAGACAGAACAACGATTCTTTATTCCGTTGAAACAATTTCAAAGGACTGCGAAAAGGATTCAACTCTCAAGAGAACGATTGACATAATAATGAAAAACGTTCAGGGACAGTAATACATTATATATATGAGGTAACCTATGGGACTTTTCAAACGAATCAATCAGGGTCTTAAAAAGACCCGTGACAGCATGTCGGGAGCAATCAATGCGGCTCTTTACGGCAAAAATGAAATAGATGAGGATTTTTACGAGGAGCTTGAAGAAATTCTTGTTATGTCCGATGTCGGTGTAACAACCGCCATGGAAATCGTGCAGAAGCTTCGTGATTCCGTATTCAAAAAAAATCTTCACAGAGCAAAGGATGTTAAAAAGGAAATCCGAGATATCGTTGCCGAGCTTCTCAGCGGCGGTGAAGAAATAGATATGATAACAGTTCCCTCGGTTATTCTTGTTATCGGTGTCAACGGTGTCGGTAAAACAACGTCAATCGGCAAAATGGCGGCGATGTTCAAGGCAGAGGGAAAGAAAGTTATTCTCGGTGCGGCGGATACATTCCGTGCAGCTGCTATTGACCAGCTTGAAATCTGGGCAGACCGTGCAGGTGTTGATATCGTAAAGCACAAAGAGGGTGCAGACCCTGCAGCGGTTGTTTTTGACACGATTTCCGCGGGCAAGGCGAGAAATGCCGATATTATTATCTGCGATACTGCAGGCAGACTCCATAACAAGAAAAATCTTATGGAAGAGCTTGCAAAGATTTACAGAGTCATCGACCGTCAGCTCCCTTATGCCGACCGTGAAATTCTTCTTGTTCTTGATGCAACAACCGGACAGAATGCCGTAAATCAGGCAAAGGAATTCAAGGATGTTGCCGAAATTACGGGCATTATCCTCACAAAGCTTGACGGTACGGCAAAGGGCGGCGTTGTTCTTGCAATCAAGAATGACCTCAAAGTGCCCGTTAAATTTATCGGTGTGGGCGAAGGAATTGACGACCTCAGACCCTTCAATGCAAAAGCTTTTGCAGACGGATTGTTTGAAGATGACAATGACGACTAATAATATAAATAAGGAAAAGAAAATGGATTATATAATTGCTACTCATAATATGAAAAAACGTGATGAGCTTCAGCGCATTCTTGCTCCTCTCGGAATAAGAGTTCTTCTTGCCGAGGAAGCAGGCGTTGAGCTTACCGACGTTGAAGAAACAGGCACAACATTTGAAGAAAATGCGTTCCTTAAGGCTGAAAGCGGCTGCGAGGAAAGCGGAATGCCTTGTATCGCCGATGATTCGGGACTTGCCGTTGACTATCTTGACGGCGCGCCCGGTGTTTACTCGGCAAGATATGCAGGTGAGCACGGCAACGATGATGCTAACAACAAGAAGCTTCTCAATGCTCTTGAGGGTCTTGAACCCAAGGACAGAGGCGCAGCTTATGTAAGCGTTGTCTGCTGTGTTTATCCCGACGGCAGAAAGCTGATTGCAAGAGGCGAATGCAGAGGTACAATCGGTTTTGAAGAAATCGGAAACGGAGGCTTCGGCTATGACCCTCTTTTCCTTCCCGTTGAATACGGCGGAGAAAAAACCATGGCACAGCTTACCGCTGACGAAAAAGATGCAATAAGCCACAGAGGCAAGGCTGTAAGAGAGATTGCCGGACAGATTGGAGAGAATAATTGATGACAAGTAAAGAAAGGGCGGCGCTCAGAGCGCAGGCAAACAGTCTTGAACCTCTTTTTCAGATAGGCAAGGGCGGAATGTCCGATGCGCTTGTTGAGCAGACAGCCGATGCGCTTCGCAAGAGAGAGCTTATCAAGCTTAAGGTTCTGCTTGAAAGCGCACCCGAAAGTCCGCGTGAATTTGCGGATAAGCTTGCCGAAGCAACGGAGAGCGACGTTGTTCAGGTTGTCGGCGGAAGCATAGTTCTTTATAAAGAAAATCCCGATAAGGATAAGGAAGAAAAGAAAAAGAAGCCTGCCAAGAAGGGCAAGCCTCTTTCAAGAGTAAAGGCAAAAAGAGCTTTGGCGGCAAAGCGTGAAGCGGAAGAAAAGAAGAAAAAGAGAGATTTTTACGCAAAAAAACGTACCGTAAAAAAATAATCGTTTTTTTTGCAACAAAAACAGACTATTGACACACTTAATATATGTGTGATATAATCGCACTTCATGAAAGGTTAGACTGATGGAAAAAAACAGCGGCATCAAAATTGTGGCAAACAACAAAAAAGCATATCACGATTACTTTGTGCTTGAAAAGCTTGAGGCAGGCATTGAACTTTTCGGAACGGAAGTTAAATCCATTCGTCAGGGCAAGATAAACCTCAAGGATTCGTGGTGCTTCGTGAAAGACGGCGAAATGTTTGTTAACGGAATGCACATAAGTCCCTATGAGCAGGGAAATATCTTTAACAGAGACCCTCTGCGTACCAAAAGACTTTTGCTTCATAAGAAAGAAATCCGCCGTTTTTATGCCATGGTAAAGCAGGACGGTCTTGCGATTGTTCCGCTGAGTGTCTACTTTTCAAAGGGCAGAGCAAAGGTTGAAATAGGTCTTTGTAAAGGTAAAAAGCTTTACGACAAACGTGAAGTTGCTGCAAAGAAAGATGCTCAAAGAGATATCGAGCGTAATATGCGCAGATAAATATATGGGGATGAAAGGATTTCGACGGGGAATCTGAGCCCGGATAAGCGAGTAGCGGTGCGGGACCGCTATAAAATCCGCAATTTTCAAAATTAAACGACAACAATAAAGTTGCTCTTGCTGCTTAACTAAGCAGCCGTCTCTGTGCGGAGGACTGCGGCCGCATAAGAGGCGTCGACAAGCAGTGAACGTGAACGGGTAACGGCGGATAGCCCGTCATGAATAATCTGTCTACTGAGTGCCCAAGCCTGCCTTTCGGCGTTGGCATGAGGGAATGTTAAAAGAACGGCTACACTCGTAGAAAGTCCCTGCAAGGGTTTTTCGGACGCGGTTTCGATTACCGCCATCTCCACCAACAATTATTTATATATTAATATAGATTCAGAGAAAATGAAAAAGAAAATTCAAAACAAGGAGGATAAAAAGATGAAAAAGAGCCTTCCCGTAATCGGCATTTCCGTTGTTGCGGTGTGCATAGTTGCCATTGTTGCAACTCTCGCAATCAAGTCGGGCAATCAGCCGGATATTGACACGGAAATCTCAAACACCGTGGGTTATTATGATAACAGCTATGACTATTATCAGGAAGAATCCACAACCTCGCCTTTTCAGGCTATCGTAAACACAACTGTTGAAGTGCTTACCGATGTTTATGTACCTTCAACCAATGCAACAACAAAAACTCCCGAAAAAACAACAGAAACATCAACAACTCCTCAGACAACCGTTCCTCCGACTCAGGAGAATAAAGAGGAAGTAACAGTTCCTCAGCTTGAAGGTGTTGCAACAAAGCCTGTTCAGTCCTCGGGCGACCTTCCGCAGGATATGACATTTGCAGGTCTTTCAAGAATGGGATATGACGTTATCGGTCTCAAGCCCTACATATATAACAACGATAAGGAAGACTGTTTCCAGGCGGAGTGGGGTTATAACCCTCTTTATGACGTCGGTGCAAACTTTATTGACTTCAGCATTGAAACAACAAGACTTGATTTCAAATACGAAGGCAAGGAATACAGAATCCAGCTCTGGAAGGGTCAGTATATTTCCGGCGAAATCGGTACCGTAGGCGGCGAAATCGGTGTCTACACAAGAAAACCCGGCACAGGTCTGGGAATTGACCACTATAACTGCGCAAGTCAGGATGACTGGCTCAAGATGGAAATGACAGTTTATTGGGATGAATTCGATAACGGCGAATATCTTCCCCAGTTCTCCAGAAACTACAATGATTTCTGGTGGTGCACAGGCTTCGTTGACGGTCAGCTCAAAAACCGCAGAGATTCCAACACCATGCGTGTTCTTGCAAGAATCACATGGGAAACGGAAGAGCAGGCTGAACTTTTTGCACAGGCAATGCGTAAAAAAGGCTTCACAGAGGTTGAGGAATTCTCACCCTATGAAATAGATACGTTCAAAATTCACGGTAAAGATACTATTTTCCTTTGGCAGAATATCAGATAATCAGGAGGATTTCAAATGAAGTTATCAAAGCAGAAGATTCTTATCCTTGCAATCAGCGCTGTTGTTGTTATCGCAGGCTCTGTTGCGGCTGTTGTTCTTATCAGAAACTTCAGCAAGGAAAAGGAAGACACAACCACATCGGCAACCGTACCCACATATCAGTATGTTGAAGAAACATATTATGTTGATGTTCCCGAACTTGTTACAAACGAAAACCACGAAACTGTAACAGACCCCTCGGGCAACGCTCTCACAACTCTCAAGAAGGTTGTAAAAACAACCAAAAAAGTTGTAAATAACAACAAACAGACAACAAAGAAACCCGTTGCAGCAACAACCAACTCTGCCGCAACAACAAAGCCTCTCACTCCGCTTGCAAAGTGGCTTTCCGAAAATCAGGTTGCAGGCTACAGATATGAGCCCAACGGTGACTTTTTCTACACAGACGATAAGGACTGCTGGCAGAAGAATGCAGGCTATAACGAATTCTATGATAACTATGCTCCCGCAGCAGCTATGTTCATCGACCAGATTCGTATCCGCTTTACATATGAAAACAAAGACTGGATGCTCCAGCTCTGGAAGGGTCAGTACGGTTGGCTCTTTGTCGGTGCTGAAACAGGCGTCTATACCGCACCCGCAGGCACATATAAAGGCGGAAAGGGTGACGCAAACCACTATGACTGCGCCGATAAGGAAGACTGGCTTTATATGCAGCTTGACTGTTACTGGAGCAAGAACAATGACGGTCATTACAAAAAGATTTTTACAAGACCCTATGATAAGTATTGGTGGGCAACAGGCTTTGTCTGGGGTCAGCTCACAAAGTACAGCAAGCCCAGAACAGAGCTTAAGGCAAAGAACAGAATTACATTCAAGAGCGAAGAAATGGCAAATCTCTTTGTTCAGGGACTCAAGGAAGCAGGCTTTGTAAGGGCAGTCGGCTCGGACCAGCTTGTTGACGATTCATATTATCAGAACGGTAAGGATGTGTGGCTTCTCTGGTCAAGCATTCAGCATGACTCATTTGTAGGCTATACAGGCACAACAACTTCAACAAAGAAGACAACAACTACCACCACAACAAAAGCCCCCATAACCACTGAGAAGCCTACAACCACAACAACCAAGGCTCCCACAACCACAGAGAAACCTACCACAACCACAACAACTCAGGCTCCCACCACTACAACTACTGTTCCCGCAACAGATAACACAAACGAACAGTAATCAAACAATATCCGAGGTTATGCAACACTTTATGTAAAATGATTAAAAAATTCGCAAAAAACGGTTCATTTTTGTAGTGAAAGGTGTTGACATATACCCCGATATATGTTAATATAAGGTAACAATTGTTGCTCTTGCAATAAAATTTGAAAGGAATGGTTCTAAAATGAAAAAAGTACTTGCACTCGCACTTGCACTCGTTATGGCTCTCTCAATGAGCGCTATGGCATTCGCAGCAGACGCAGTTAATGAATGCGGCGTTTGTGGCAGCAAATTTGCTGACAATGCAGCTTTTGCAGAACACGTTAAGGAATGCAAAGCTCCTGAAGCAGCAGACCCCATCGTTAACTCATGCCCCAAGTGCGGCAGACAGTTCACAGACGAAGCTATCTACAACGAACACGTAAATAGCTGCAAAATCAACGATCAGGGCGGTAAGGTTGACCTTACAATCCAGGAACTCCTCGGCATGCTTGTTGACCTTGTTAAGTCATCAA
Source organism: Clostridia bacterium (assembly GCA_017517665.1). Lineage (GTDB taxonomy): Bacteria > Bacillota > Clostridia > Oscillospirales > Acutalibacteraceae > CAG-177. The sequence continues at coordinate 49,239 of JAFWYP010000041.1, forward strand.
TGACTCAGTGGGATGCAATCGAGAGCGTTATCGTTCGCCTCGTTGACTTCCTTGAAAACATCGGCACAGCAGCTGTTGGCGAAGCTGACGTTAAGGGCGCAGTAGCTGACCTCGAAGCAGCTCTTGCTGACGCTAATATCCCCGGCGTTTCAGACATCCTCAACGCTATCAAGCAGAAGATTAAGGACCTCTATGCAGGTGAAGTTGCTACAACAGTAGTTGAAGAAACAACAGTAGTTGAAGAACCCGCTGATACAGGTTCATCATCAGTTGGTATCGCTCTCTTCGCAGCAGTTTCAGTTGCAGCAGGCGCAGCATACGTTTGCACAAAGAAGAGCAAATAATTAAAATTACTTAGCTTATTAGATTGAATTAGCGCAAGAATTTGATTGAAAAGCACACGGCGTATCCGCAAGGATACGCCGTTTTTTTTATTCAAAAATATTGTTAATAAAAATCCGTCCGTGCATCTGAAACACACGGACGGAAGTTTTTTATCAATAATATCTGTAGCTTGCAATAACCTTGCCGAGGATTATAACCTCGTTAACAATAATCGGTTCATAGGTATCGTTTTCAGGCTGAAGTCTGAAATGACCGTTTTCCTTGTAGAAGGTTTTGACCGTTGCGGAATCCTCAATAAGTGCAACAACCATTTCGCCGTTGCGTGCGGTCGGAGTTCTTTCAACGATAACGATATCGCCGTCAAGAATGCCTGCCTGAATCATGCTTTCGCCCTTGACCTTGAGTGCAAAAAGCTCTTTGTCCTGCGCACCGACCATTGAAAAGGGGAGATAGCCTTCAATTTCTTCAACCGCAAGAATGGGTGAACCTGCGGTAACAGTACCGAGGAGAGGAACATGAGTCACGTTATCTGCCTGACCGACAATTTTGATGCATCTTTTAAGCATCGGCGGGCGCTGAATATAGCCTGCGGCTTCAAGCGCATCAAGATTTGCCTGAACCGATGAGGTTGAACGCAGACCCACAGCCGCACCGATTTCGCGAACGCTCGGTGTCATGCCGTTCTTTGCCGTTTCAACCAGAAATTCATATATCTTTTGCTGGATAGGTGTTATCGGCTTCATAAATTAACCTCTTTCTTTATCTTTTTATGTTGTTTTTGCGTGGTTTTTACTCTTCCGACGCTATTATAGCACAAATGTTCGTAAAATGCAAACATTTGTTTGATATTTTTTGAAAAAATTTTAAAAGATTTTATTTGAAAATATTATAAATCTGTGTTACAATTAATTGATAATGGATATTTTTAACCATTTGTATGAAAGGTAATTTATGGCAGAAAGAAACACGGAAAGAAATATGATTTCACATAATCGCAGTAAAAAAATCATTTTGACTGCGGTTGCGGTAATCTGCACCCTTTCTGTTCTTATCATTGTTTTTCTTGCCTGCAAGAATCCTCTTTACTTTTCAATTTCGCAGCACAAAACAGAAAAACATGAATATTCAGAAGCCTATGAATTGATTGAAGGTGTTCACACCGAAAAAGCGGAGGCTCTTGCGCTTTACCTTTCTCTCAGAAATGATATCAATGAAAGATATCCTCTTTTGCTGACTGATTTCAATCCTGCCGTAATTTCGGAATGGACTCAGGCGGTTTCGGATATTGAGAATGCAAAGCATCTTCTGAGTGACGAAATTGCTCTTGAAGCGGAAAAGCTTGCAGAAACTGTCCGACGCGTCAATTCTTGCCTTACTCAATACGGTCAGATAAGAACGGATATCATTTCGCTAATGGATATTTTTGCAGAGATAAACAGGCTGTATACCAAAGCGCCCGACGGTAAAAATGTTTCATTTACCGTTTCGGAGGAGAGGGTAAAGATAAGCTTATGGGAACAGCAGATTTCAACTGTTTATAACTATGCAAACACTATTCCCGGTTATGAGAATATTTATCTGCTTAATTATCTTATCAAAGAAGCAGAGGGCGAATGCCTTGAATTGCAGAAATCCATGGATTCTGTAATTGCAAAGGGATATAAGGATACAGACCTCATAAGACTCAGCGGTTCGGGTCAGAAGCAGTTCCCTGCAATAACGAACAGCAATAATGAATCGGTAAACCTTCTGCAGAAAGAGCTTTATGAAAAATATCTTTATGACGGAATCTGTGTTCAGCTTGCATCGGTTCTCGGCGTATATTATGAGGTGTGAAAATGAGATTTGCGGTTCTGACTGTTTTGTTCATAGCGGAATTATTCGCTCTTAAGCATTACATTAAAATAATGTATCCGAAAATCGGATGGAATACTCTTCTTGCAAAATCGCTGTGTTCCCTGATATTTGTGATAACCGCGATTTTCGCGCAGTCCTTTTCGGAGGGCAGATTTGTTTTCAATACAATGCTCGCAGCTTTTATCTGTTCTTTTTTCGGAGATGTTTTTCTTCATGTTTATCCGAAACTCGGAAACGAAATCGTGAACTATGCACTCGGCGGAGTGAGCTTTCTTGTGGGACATGTGCTGTATATCGTTTCGTTTGTGAAAGCGGAAAAAGCTTTTGTTCTTCCCGGAAACATTCTTGCTGTTCAGATTGCTTCGGCGGCCGTTCTCTGCATTGCGGTTAATGTTCTTATGAGGGCTTTTGGTATGAAGCTCGGCAAATTCGGCGTGCCCGTTATAATTTACAGCTTTGCGCTTATGATAATGGTTGTCAAAGCCGTCACCCTCGGATATATGCTTGCATCGTCGGGCAGGGGAGTTATTTCTGCTTTTGTGACGGGAATCGGCGCGGTTATGTTTGCAGCATCTGATATCGTTCTCGCGAGTGATTTCTTCACGGGAGGCAAGGATTTAAAAAAGAAAACCGCCAACATGGTTCTCTATTACGGCGGTCAGATGCTTCTTGCAGTCTCGCTTTTATGGATAAATTATAATTAAAGTATAAACAATAATTGAATTATAAATTTATTGACAATAAAATAACCGTGTGGTAAAATATATCAACAAGTTAAAGGGGAGTAGCTTACGGGTTATACCCGAGCAGTCTGTCAACAACCGTTGCTTATGCATCTGGCAGGCACCCGGCTTTTGGGAAGCAAGACCTTTGACAGAGAATTTTGCCGTTCTCTGCCATGGGTTTTATTTTTATAAAACAGAATTTTTGAAAGGATTGAATTTAATGAAGTTCTATCTCGAACAGATCGGCGATGTTTTTGCTCATGTCAAGAGTTCAGATGCAGGTCTGGCAACGGCAGAAGCTGAAAAAAGACTTGCTGAAAACGGCAAAAACAAGCTTGCGGAAGGCAAGAAAAAGACGATGTTCCAGCGCGTGCTTGAACAGCTTTCCGACCCGATGATTATCATTCTTATCGTTGCCGCAGTAATTTCGGCAATCACGGAATGGGTTGAAGCAGGCAGCATTACCGTTCCCACCGACACAATCATCATCATGGTTGTTGTTGTTATCAACACGGTGCTCGGTGTTGTTCAGGAAAGCAAGGCTGAAGCCGCTATTGAAGCGCTTCAGGAAATGAGTGCCGCAACCTCAAAGGTTCTCCGTGACGGCAAGCTTGTTTCCGTAAGAAGTGAAGATCTTGTAGTGGGTGATATTATTGTTCTTGAAGCAGGTGACGCTGTTCCTGCAGACTGCCGTATATTTGAATGCGCAAGCATGAAGATTGAAGAAGCAGCTCTTACGGGCGAATCTGTTCCTGTTGATAAGCTTATAAATGTTCTTACAGGCGGCGACAACGGAGAAGTTTCTCTCGGCGACAGAAAGAATATGGCATATATGGGTTCAACCGTTGTTTACGGCAGAGGCAAAGCGGTTGTTGTTGCAACAGGTATGGACACTGAAATGGGTAAGATTGCCGATGCTATCGCACAGGCAGAAGAAGGTCAGACTCCTCTTCAGATAAAGCTTTCACAGCTTTCAAAAATCCTTACCTACCTTGTTCTCGGAATCTGCGTTGTTCTTCTCGCATTCCAGGTTATCACTGCGTATTTCGGCGAAGGCTTAAGCTTCAATGTTTTCCTTGAAAGCTTCATGGTTGCCGTTTCACTTGCGGTTGCGGCTATCCCCGAAGGTCTTGCAGCTGTTGTTACAATCGTTCTTTCAATCGGCGTTACAAATATGTCAAAGAAGAACGCCATCATCAGAAAGCTCACAGCTGTTGAAACTCTCGGCTGTGCTCAGATTATCTGCTCAGATAAGACCGGTACTCTCACTCAGAATAAGATGACTGTTGTTGACCATTACGGCGACAATGAGGCTCTTATCGCAAAGGCAATGGCTCTTTGCTGTGACGCTGAAATTGATGAAGAAGGCGTTGTTACCGGCGAGCCTACCGAAGCAGCTCTTGTTTATTATGCAAACGAACTCGGTCTTAATAAGAATGACCTTGTTGCAAACGCTCCCAGAATAGGCGAAGCTCCCTTCGATTCAGGCAGAAAGATGATGTCAACCGTTCATCAGACTGCTGAAGGCATAGTTCAGTATACAAAGGGCGCACCCGATGTTATTCTTAACATCTGCAAATACGCTCTTATTGACGGCGAAGTTGTTCCCTTTACCGAAGATGTTAAGGCTGCTGTTCTTGCGGATAACAAGAGAATGGCAGACCAGGCACTCCGCGTTCTTGCCGTTGCATGCAGAGATTATGATTCTGCACCCGCAGATTTTGCTCCCGAGGCACTTGAAAACAATCTTGTTTTCATCGGTCTTACGGGTATGATTGACCCTGCCCGTCCCGAAGTTAAGGCGGCTATCGAAGAATGCCGTTCTGCAGGTATCACACCCATCATGATTACCGGTGACCATAAGGATACCGCAGTTGCGATTGCAAAACAGCTTGGTATTATCGAAAATGAATCAAATGCTATTACGGGCGCACAGCTCGATGAAATCAGCGACGAAGATTTTGCTGAAAGAGTTTCCGAATTCAGAGTTTATGCCCGTGTTCAGCCTGAGCACAAGACAAGAATCGTTAATGCATGGCGTGCAAAGGGCATGATTACCGCAATGACAGGCGACGGCGTTAATGATGCTCCCTCAATCAAGAGTGCAGACATCGGCGTAGGTATGGGTATCACAGGCACAGACGTTACAAAGAACGTTGCAGACATGGTTCTTGCAGACGATAACTTTGCAACAATCGTTTCCGCAGTTTCAGAAGGCAGAAGAATTTATGACAACATCAGAAAGGCTATTCAGTTCCTTCTCGGTTCAAACCTTTCGGAAGTTCTTTCAATCTTTACGGCAACAATTCTCGGATTCACAATCCTCAAACCCGTTCACCTTCTTTTCATTAACCTTGTAACTGACAGTATTCCCGCACTTGCTCTCGGTCTTGAAAAGCCCGAAAGAGATATAATGAAGCGCAAACCCAGAAACAGCAAAGAAGGCGTTTTTGCAGGCGGCATGGGCTTTGATGTGGCATATCAGGGCGTTCTTGTTACAATTCTTACACTTGCTGCATTCTTCATTGGCGAATATCTTGAAACAGGTGTTCTTGATTTCTTCCACCCCATCGAAAGCGGCGAAGGCATGACAATGGCATTCCTTACAATGTCAATGTGCGAAATCTTCCATTCATTCAACATGCGTTCACAGAGAGGCTCTGTTATCGGCATGGCATTCGGTCAGAAGTCACACAACTGGGTTCTTTACGGTGCAATGGTTGCTTCACTTATTCTCACAACAGCAATCATCGAAATTCCGTTCCTTGCAAACATGTTTGATTTCACACACCTTGATATCAAGGCATATGCAATTTCAATCGGTCTTGCATTTATGGTTATTCCCATTGTTGAAATCATCAAGGCAATTCAGAGAGGTCTTTCCAATAACAAATAAAAAATCAAGGCTTTCACCAAACGGTGAAAGCCTTTTTGCTTTATATAAGAAATGCTTTGGCGAGACCGAAATAAATTACGAGAGTAACGATATCAACAAGAGTTGCAATCATCGGTCCTGCCATGAGTGCGGGGTCGAGTTTGATTATTTTTGCGAATATCGGAAGCGAACAACCGATAAGCTTTGCAACAACAATTGCGCAGAACATCGCGAGCGAAACAACAAGGAAAACCGAAAGAGTGCCTTCACTGAATAAATACATTCTTAATATATTGGCAATTGCAAGCACTCCGCCGCATATTGCCGCAACACGCAGTTCTTTGAGAACAATTTTGAGGTAGTCTTTTATTTCAATTTCACCGACGGCAAGACCGCGGATGATGAGCGTTGAAACCTGACTGCCTGCATTACCGCCCGTACCCATGAGCATGGGCATTGAAGCGGTCAGCGCAACGAATCCCGAGAGGAGAGTTTCGTAACCTTCGATGATTTTGCCCGTGAATGTTCCCGAAATCATGAGGATGAGAAGCCAGAGGATTCTGTTTCTTGCAAGCTTGAAAACTCCCGTTTTGAGGTATTCGTCGTCAGAGGGAGCAAGCAATGCCATCTTTTCAAAGTCTTCTGTGGTTTCTTCTTCGATAACGTCAACGATATCGTCAACAGTGATAATGCCGACAAGTCGGTTTTCATTATCAACAACGGGAACGGATAAAAGGTCGTATTTCTTAACGATATCCGCAACATATTCGCGGTCATCGAGAGTGTTAACGGAAATAAGCTGTGCATCATCCTCCATAATATCGCCGACAAGTGTGTCCTTATCGCAAAGAAGAAGAGAAAGCAGGGGAATGCTTCCAAGGAGATGATGCTCTTTATCAATACAATAACAGGTGTAGACAGTTTCTTTGTCTATGCCTGTTTTTCTTATTTTATCAATGGCTTCTGCCGCGGTAAGACTTGTGCGCAGATGCACCATTTCGATTGTCATAAGACTGCCTGCGCAATCATCGGGGTATTTGAGGAATCTGTTGATGAGCTTTCTTGTTTCGGGATCGGAGTGTGCAAGAACTCTTGTTACAACGCTTGCAGGCATCTCCTCGAGAAAGTCAACCGTATCATCAAGGAACATTTCGTCAAGCAGAATTTCAAGCTCGGTATCGTTAATCTTTTTAACGAGGTCCGTCTGTGTTTCAGGTTCAAGATAAGCGAAAACCTCTGCGGAAATATCTTTCGGCAGAACTCTGAACACAAAAAGCTTTTCTTTCAGTTCAAGCTCTTCAATTATAAGCGCGGTATCAACAACGTTGATTTCCGTCAGACAATCACGCAGGGCAGATATTTCGCCCTTTTTAATCATTTCTATGATATCGGCAAGAATGACTTCAAAATTTTCCATAAAAAAACGCCGCCTTTCGCATACCGCAAAGACAGCACAAACAAAGGAAAGCGATTTAGTCTTAAATCACTCTGAAAACTCCGTTGACAGCTCCGTCATGCGGCTGTATGTAATTACGCTTCTACTTCGAGGGTTGGGAATATCGGAACTGCCCAAAATTTTCACCACACATTCAAAAAAATATTTTTACCCATCTATCGTACACCTAAAAATTGATAAAGTCAAGTAAAAACAAGAAATTTTTGAAGAAAATAAAATATTTGACAAAACCGGAGAAAAACGGACATATATAGTCAAAAACGCATGAAAACGGGAGAAACTGACGGGCAATTTAAGTTTGAAAGAAAAAAGCTTTAACATTTTCAGGTTAAAAAAACACGGTGTTCCGACATAGGGTGAAGGACAGTGTCCTTCGGAAAGGAGTGGTTTAATGAAAAAAGGATTAACCGAAAAGGAACGGCTGTTCTGCGCTTATTACGCAGACGGCGGTGATGCAAGAGGCTGCGCGGCAAGGGCAGGGTATCAGGTGATGCCTCAGAGGAATGCCGCAAAACTTCTTGCAAGAGAAGATATCAGGTCAGAGATATCACGGCTCGAAAAGGAGAAGAGAGCTGTCGGCTCTGTTGAGAGAGGTCTTATGCGTCTTGCATTCGGTTCGGTTGCAGATGCAATGAAGCTGATGCTTTGCGAGGAAACGATGAGCGCCGAGGAGATTGAAAAGCTTGACCTTTTCAATGTTTCCGATATCAAGCGCCCCAAGGGCGGAGGGCTTGAAATCAAGTTTTTTGACAGATTGAAGGCTCTGGAGCGTCTTGAAAAAATCGGTAACTGTGAAGATGACACACAGAGCAGCTTTGTGAAGGCACTTTCCGACGGCGCAAAGATGCTTTCGGGGGAGGATGAGTCTTGAGCAAAAAGCAGGACTTCACAGCCTTTTCCGAAAAGCAGATGAAGGCTTTATGCTGGTGGATGCCCGAAAGTCCGCTGAAAAATTATGATGCTGTTATATGTGACGGTGCGGTGCGTTCGGGTAAAACCTTATGTATGTCCGTTTCTTTTATTGCATGGGCATTTTCTGCTTTTTCTGACCGTTCTTTTGCTCTTTGCGGAAAGACAATAGCTTCTCTTCGCCGTAACGTTGTTACGGTTATTCTTCCCGTGCTTCGTGAACTCGGATTTGAATGCAGTGAAAAGCTTTCACAGAATCTTATCGAGATTACGTATGGCGGGTCAACAAACCGCTTCTGGCTTTTCGGCGGCAAGGATGAAAGCTCTGCCGCGCTTATTCAGGGCATGACTCTTGCTGGAGTTCTGCTCGATGAGGTAACGCTCATGCCGCGTTCTTTTGTTGAACAGGCATTGGCAAGATGCTCCGTTGACGGCTCAAAGCTCTGGTTCAATTGCAACCCCGAGCATCCGATGCATTGGTTTCATGAGGAATGGGTCAAAAAGCACCGCGAAAAAAACTGCCTTTATCTTCATTTTACAATGAAGGATAATCCTTCCCTTACACCGTCTATAATCCTACGTTATGAGAAACTTTATTCGGGTGCGTTCTATGAACGCTTCGTTCTCGGAAGATGGGTTGCGGCGCAAGGCTGCGTATATCCGATGTTTTCGCAGGAGAAGCATGTTATGTCCCCTCCCGATTTCCTTTCGCAATACTATATCTCCTGCGATTACGGTACGGTGAACCCCTCGTCATTCGGACTGTGGGGCGAAAGCGGCGGCAGATGGTATCGGATAAAGGAATACTATTTCAACTCGAGGGTTGAGGGCAGTCAGAGAACGGACAGCGAGCATTATGATGCACTCTGTGACCTTGCGGGAACATTGCCGATTGAAGCGGTTATAGTTGACCCTTCTGCGGCGAGCTTTATCGAATGCATAAGGCGCGCAGGAAGATTCAGGGTTATTCCCGCTAAAAATGAAGTTATCGACGGAATAAGGCGTGTTTCCGATTGCCTCAAAGAGCAGAAAATCATGTTTTCGCCCGAATGCAGAGATACGATAAAGGAATTCGGTCTTTACAGATGGGAAGAAAATGCGGCTAAAGATGCTGTCCGAAAAGAAAACGACCACGCAATGGACGATATCCGCTATTTTGTTTCAAGTGTTGTTGACAAAGAGGATGACGGCGGATTTTTCGCTGTTGCGGCAAGAAGGAGCAGATGATGGGAATATTTAAAAAGAAAAACATTTCAAGGGTTTCCGCACCCGTGACCCAGACAAAAAACAGTCATCCCTTCGGAATTCTGGACGGCTATGTACCGCTCGGTGCGCCTCAGATAAGGCTCTATTACACCTTGCGTGAAGCAATACCCGTTATTGATGCGGCGATTTTAAAGATAGTCCGCCTTACGGGAGGCTTTGAAATAAGATGCACCGATAAAGCAGCACAGAATGCCGCGGATGATTTTGTGAGAAACGTTTCGGTCGGAGGAAACAGACAGGGACTTTCCGCGTTTATTGAATCTTACCTTGAACAGCTTCTGACCTGCGGAACGGCTGTCGGAGAAATCGTTACCGATTCCGAGGGGAATCCCAAAGCGCTTTTTAATGCACCGCTTAATAATATTGAGCTTAAGCGGAACAGAAACGGCTTTGATATTGATATTTTTGTAAGAGACAGCGGAGAGCTCCGCAGGGTTACGGCGCCTGAGATGTGCCTTCTGAGTGTTCTGAATCCCGAACCCGGTGCTCTTACGGGAAATTCAATTCTCAAAGGAATGCCGTTTGTAAGCTCTGTTCTTCTCAAAATATTTGAGAGCATAGGTGCAAACTGGGAGAGGGTAGGCAATCTTCGCTTTGCCGTTACCTATAATCCGAAAAACGATGCCGTTGACAGAGCGTATGCGAAAGACAGGGCTATGCAGGTTGCAAAGGAATGGGGAGAAGCGATGCAAAGCGGCTCCGAAATCCGTGACTTTGTTGCCGTCGGTGATGTGCAGATCAAGGTTATCGGCGCGGATAATCAGATTCTGGACAGCGAAGTGCCCGTTCGCCAGATGCTTGAACAGATTATTGCGAAAACGGGCATTCCTCCGTTTATGCTGGGGCTTTCATGGTCGAGCACGGAAAGAATGTCTCAACAGCAGTCGGATGCCCTTACAAGCGAACTGGAGGCATACAGACGCATTCTCAATCCCGTTATAGAAAGAGTCTGTACGGTATTCCTCAGGAACAGAGGATTTTCGGGCGGATTTGAGATTGTCTGGAACGATATCACGCTTCAGGATGAGGTTGAACAAAGCAGAGCCATGCTTTACAGAGCGCAGGCAGAAAAAATCCAGAGAGGTGAATAATACGGAAAAGGAAAACACAAACACTCTGTCCGAAAAAGAGCTTGAGCTTATCGGACAGTTTGCAAGAAAGAAACTTGAAAGTGATGAAATCTATACTTTTTCACTTATTCTTTGTGATAACGAGATTGACAGAGATAATGAGAAGTTTACGGTTTCCGCACTTAACAAACTTGCAGAGCTTTTTGTGGGCAAAACGGGAATTTTTGACCACAACATGAAAAGTAAGGACCAGACTGCAAGAATTTATTCGGCAGAGGTGGTTACTGATACAAACAGAAAAACCTCTGACGGAGAACCTTATACTTATATAAAAGCAAAGGCATATATGGTCAGAACGGAAAAGAACAAGGACCTCATTGCGGAGATTGACGCAGGCATCAAAAAAGAAACAAGCGTCGGTTGCTGTGTGAGCGATATAAGCTGTTCAATCTGCGGAATGAATATCAAAACTCACGGCTGTGAGCATCAGAAGGGTAAGGTGTACGGCGGAAAGCTCTGCTGTTATCATCTTTCCGAGCCTACGGATGCTTACGAGTGGTCGTTCGTTGCCGTGCCTGCACAGAAGAATGCAGGCGTTATCAAATCGTTTGTTCCCGAAAGCGAAACGGAAAAGCTTGCTGAATGGGCAAACGAGTACAGAGAAGAACTCAAAGCGGATATAATCCGTGCGGCGGTTTCGGTTATTCCCGAAATGAAAAGCTCTTCTCTTGAAGAAATCTGCGAATCTCTTTCGGTAAAGTCGATGCGCGAAATGCGTGATGCTTTCCGTGAGAACGCAAAGAAAAATCTGCCCGTTATCAGACAGCTTGACTGTGTAGGGACGGATAATGAAAACTGCAATTCCGAATACAAAATTTAAGGAGGACTCAATATGTCAGTATCATTCGGCGGTTTTAATTCAAACTGCGTAACTTTTAAAACGGCGGCAGAGCTTGAATGCGGCTGCAGCGTTAAAATCAGCGAATCCGATACCGTTGCCGCTTGTGCGGACGGTGAAAGCTTCTGCGGCTTTGTTGTGAACGCGGATAACGGCTATGCCTGCGTGCAGCTCAGCGGTACTGTGAAAGCAAAATACAGCGGAAGTGCCCCTGCTTTGGGCTATGAAACACTTGTTTCCGACGGCGAAGGAGTAAAGGCGTCGGAAAACGGCAGGGAATATCTTGTTGTTGCGGTTGATGAAAATAACGGAACCGTAACATTCCTGATGTAAGAAAGGAGAAATTACTATGTCAAATTATGATAATATAAAGCTTGAAAAAGGTCTTTATTCAAACGGTAATTTTACCAAAACACTTGAAAGCATTGATCCCAGCGAAAACTACAAGGGTACGGCGCTTGAAGGTCTTGATGCGTATCAGCGTCAGCTCAAGCGTTTCGGCATCAAGGTGAGCGGCAGCGGCAGCGATGTTGTTGAAAAGTTTTTCAGAAGCTCCGACAGCGCAGTGCTTTTCCCCGAATATGTTTCAAGAGCCGTAAAACAGGGTCTTGAGCAGGCGGATATTCTTCCCGGTATAGTTGCTTCAACAACTCTTATCGACGGCATGGATTACCGTTCAATCACTTCTGTTCCCACAGAGGATGAAAAGGAACTCAAGATTGTTAAGGAAGGTGCGTTCATTCCCGAAACAACCATCCACACAAAGGATAACCTCGTGAAGCTTAAGAAAAGAGGCAGAAGCCTTGTGGCTTCATATGAAGCTATCAGATTCCAGCGTCTTGACCTCTTTACCGTAACACTCAGACAGATTGGTGCTTATATTTCAAGAACCCTTCTTAAAGATGCGGTTGATGTTATTGTCAACGGCGACGGTTCGGGAAATGCAGCTTCTGTTGTTGCAAGCGAGGAAGCAGGTACTCTTACATATTCCGATCTTGTCAATTTCTGGAACGGTTTTGATCCTTATGAGCTTAATACGGTTATCGCAGCTCCCGAACTTATGGCTCAGATGCTCAATATGGAACAGTTCAGAGATGCTGCCGCAGGTCTTAATTTCCACGGCAAGGGTGATATGATTACACCTCTCGGCGCAAAGCTTCTTAAATCTTCTGCTGTTGAAAGCGGAAAGATTATCGGTCTTGATAAAACTGCAGCGCTTGAAATGGTAAAGGCGGGCGAGGTTATGACCGAATACGATAAACTTATTGACCGTCAGCTTGAACGCGCTGTTATCAGCTGTACGGCAGGCTTTGCAAAAATCTTTGACGGAGCATCAAAGGTGCTTTCCGTCTGACGGAGGGATGGCATTGATTGAAGTCTGGAGCATTCTTGATGCGCTCAGAAGAAATCATGCTGTTGAAGGTACGGATGAGGAGCTTGCTCCTCTCTGTGCCGCGGCGGCAAGAGAGATTGAAGTGAAAATGAGAGAAAATGCCGATTGTACTGATATAAGGCTTGTTAATGCATGCGCCGCAATTGTCAATTACCGTTTGTGCATGAAAAAATCGGGTACGGATGAGGGTGTCACGTCATTCAAAGCGGGTGATGTTACCGTCAGTATTTCACCTTCGGCGGTTATTGAAAGAGCTGAAAAGGAAAGAAGCGAGGCTATGATTGCCGCACTGCCGCTTTTAAAAGATGACGGTTTTGTTTTCAGGCAGGTGTGCATATGATCGAGTCAATATTCAATAAACACGGCAGACCTGCGGCTTTTGTTTCCAAAGAGGGCAAAACAATCAAGGAGATGAGAGCTTTTATCAGTCCTCTCAGATATAAAAACAAGATGTATCTTTACGGCGTTAACACCGAAATCGGTTATAACTCGCAGGGACACTATCTTTATATCGGACCGCCCGACCCTGACCTCACTCTTTTTTCGGACGGTGAGTATATAAGCTGTCTTGGCGAGAAATACAGAATTGACAGAGCCGAGAAGGTTTACAAAGGTGAGAATATATTTTATGTTTGGGCAATCATCAGGGTTATTGTTGAAACGGAATGAGGTGTAATAAATGAGTGAAATCAGTGCATTGCCTTCAAATATAGTTGAATGGCTCAAAAACCGTGAAGAGCTTTCATATATAAGATTTCTTACGGAATTTCCGGCAATCAAAAAAGCGATACCGCTTAAGCATACAACTGTTGCTGTAGGTATAGAAAGCATGGAGATAACCGATTCTTTTGAGGAAAACGATGAAGGTGTTCTTGTTGAAAATGAATATTGCAGGCAGGCAAAAATCAATCTGAAAATTTCTATTCATGCACCTTTTTCTCTGGGCGGTGAGGCATGTCACTCTGCATTTACGGATATCATTGACTGTCTGACTTTTGCTTCGGGGCTTGATATCCTGACTTCCGGATGCGAGAATGTTGTTGCCGACAGAGATACTGATGCTTTTGTTCTCACAGCGTGGGCAACGGTTAATGCTTCGCTTTGCCCTGCGCAGACCTCAGGTCTTGATTTTCCGTCGTTTATAAGCAAGGATTTACTTTGCGGTTCGCATATAAACAATGAGAGTGTGCATCTTTCGGAAAAGCAGCTGGATTATCTTAATCAACCGTTTGTCAGTGCATCATATTTCGGTACAGGAGATGCAACAAGAAGTTTTTCCGTAGGCTTTAAGCCGAGTCTTGTTATTGTTGCCGGTAATCAGCTTCCGTTTATTTATGCAAATCATTCCGCTTCATGGAACAGGGCATTTGCAGGTGTCGCCATAGATAAAGGTGCATCTCTCGGCATTGAACTTACAAACAACGGATTCAAGGTCAGAAACACCGAAAATGATGTTGCAAGAAGCTGCCACCCGTTCCTGAATGAATTGGGAACTACATATTTCTACATAGCATTCAAATAAAAACAAAAGGCTTGCATGGGTTTCCATGCAAGCCGTATTTTTTATTGGTTAATGTTCTGCCAGACGAATCCTACATCTGCACCGATCTGAACAAAGCAGTCGATATCATTTCTTGTGAGAGAAGAAACGCGCTTGAAGCCGTTCTTTTCAAATGCTTCGCAGAATGCATCTGCCATTTCAGCATCCTTGAAGGTGATATGAGTCACAAGTCTGAACTGATGACGGTTTGTACCGCCGTCAAAGCCTACAACAAAGCCCGTGCACCACCAGTAATCGGTATAGGGTCTGTTGAAAACGGGTCTGTATTCGCCCGTCTGATATTCATCCCACATGAAGCACATTTCCATTTTGAGCCAATCTTCTTTTTTTGCACAGTTATAATGTGTACCGCCCGAGCCGACTTTTCTGGTATAGATACCTACTTCTCCGCCTACGAATGCATAGCCGTACTGACCTTTCCAAATCTGAACAAGCCATTCTTTGTTATCGTAAACAAACTTGGTTCTTACTGTATCGTAGAACATCATTGTCACGGGTGCCATGCTGTCATAGCCCTCGTTGAAGCCGAAATTCGACTGCCATGCATTCTTGTCGTCGGTATAATAATAGTTGCCGTTGGGGTCATATTTATATGAAGCTATTGAAGCTTTGTCAAAATTGATATCCGTATCGGGCGGAATATATTTCGGCGCTTTCGGCATATCGAAAACCTTTGAGAATTGCTGACTGATAACCGTTGTTATCTGTGTTATTTTTTCTGTAACGGTTGTTGAAGCCTGCTCTGTGTTTCCCTGAGTTTCCTGGAGGACGGTTGACGGAATATCCGTCATCGGAATAGTGGTGACAGCTGACGGAATAGCAGAGGACTGTGCAGGTTGTGTTGTTTCGGTTTCTTCGGGAGTAAAATCATTATATACGGGATAAGAATATTCCGGGGTGTTCTGAAAGTCGGTATAGGTGTTGTCGGTTGCGGGTTCAATAGAAGGATTGCTGTTATTATTCATTTTAACGGCAAGAACCGCAGCAATACACACAATGCATGCCGCAACAACCGATGTGATGATTATCGGTAATTTGCTTTTCATTTTATTTCCTCCAGACTGTATTCACGCACAAAAGCGTTGATGAACAAGGGTCCCATGTCCATTGCAATAAGAACGGTTTTGTTGTTTTTTTTCATGAAGGTCATGCCTTCGCCCTCGCTGCCTGAGGTGAGATTGCGGTCAAGCACTTTTTCAACCGCACCGTTCTCGGGATTGATTTTATATATCGCCTGAGTATCGTCATTTGTTGCGGCATATATAAATCCGTTATAAAATTCCGCTCCCTGAATTGCGTAGGGTGAGCTTTCAAGAGCGACTTCTTTTACAAGTTTCATGCTGTCAGCGGTGTCATATGCAAGAAGCACCGTGGGATTTTTGGAATGGTCGGTGCACCAGAGATAACCGGTTTCACCGTCAACACAAACCCAAGGCAGACCTCTTGTTACTTTTTCGGCATCAAGAATATAATATTCTTCAAGTTCAAGTGTTTCAGCATCAAAAACGCCGACGATGGGATATTTCCAGACCTTGCTGTCTTCAAGACCTGCATATATTTTGCCGTTATAAAAACTGAGTCCGCCGATGTGCTTTATACCGAGTTCTTTGAGTTCATCGGGGATTGCAAAATAATTTGCGTTGATAAGAGTTTTGGCATCAGCTTCTGTTCTGATAACAGTTGTTTTTGATGAGAAATAAAGGGTTTCTCCGTCGCTTGTCATGCCCTGTGAATGGAAGTATGCACCTATTCCCACTACGTTGGTTTTTGCGTAATCCGTTCTTTTTCCCTCGGAGATAAGGTCGATTCCGTGAGTGAGAACAGAAAAGGGTATAAATATAATTGCAAAAATAAACGATAAAATTTTATTGATTGCCAATACAGATGCGCTCATATAAATTCGCCTTCTTTCCCATTTTGATATGGTATAGTATATCAAATAAGGAAAATATAGTCAACGGAGAATTTTATTTCCTTTGCAAGGAATGTTTTCAAATCGTTGACAATAGAATAAAAAAAGGGTAATATTAAAATGGATAATAACGAAAAGGAGATACGCCCATGAATGATGTGAACAAGCTTTATGAAATCTGGCTTGAAGGTACAAAGGATAACACTGAAATCCACGATGAGCTTCTTGCAATCAAAGACAACGATGACGAAATTCTTGACCGTTTTTACAGAAATCTTGAATTCGGCACGGCAGGATTAAGAGGCGTACTCGGTGCAGGTACAAACAGAATGAACACCTACACGGTTTGTCAGGCAACTCAGGGTCTTACCGATTATCTGGGCAGCAAATACGAGTCTGCAAGCGTTGCTGTCGGATATGATTCAAGAATCAATTCCGATGTGTTTTCAAAGCAGTGTGCGCAGGTGCTTGCAGCAAACGGAATAAAGGTTTATATTTATCCCAATCTCATTCCCACCCCTCTTGTATCATATGCGGTAATGCGCCTTAAGTGCCAAAGCGGCGTTGTTATCACGGCAAGCCATAATCCCTCAAAATATAACGGCTATAAGTGCTACGACCCTGCAGGATATCAGATGACTGAAGAGGCGGCAGGCGAAACCTACGCTTTCATTCAGAAGGTTGATATGTTTGACGGCGTTAAGAAAATACCGTTTGAAGAAGGGCTTGAAAAGGGACTTATCGAGTATATTTCCGATGATATTGTTGAGGAGTTCTATGCCAAAGTACTGACAAGACCCATCAATCCCGAAATCATAAAAGATAGCGATATAAAAATCATTTATACTCCGCTTAACGGCACGGGCAATATCCCCGTAAGAACAGTTCTTTCAAGGGCGGGATTCAAAAATATCAGAGTTGTTCCCGAACAGGAAATGCCAAACGGGAAATTCCCGACCTGCCCATATCCCAACCCCGAAATCAAGCAGGTTTTTGAATGCGCAATTGCAATGACGAAGGAAGAAAAAGCGGATTTGCTTCTTGCAACCGATCCCGACTGCGACAGAGTTGGCATTGCCGTTCTCGTTGACGGCGAATATGTGCTTCTTTCGGGCAACGATGTGGGAGTTCTTCTCGCGGAATATATGTTCTCGGCAAGAAAAGAAAAAGGCACTCTTCCCGAAAATCCCGCAATGACAAAATCATTTGTTTCAACTCCGCTTGTTGATAAGGTTGCGACAAAATACGGCTGCAAGGTAACGGATGTTCTCACGGGCTTCAAGTATGTGGGCGAATTTGTTGCAAATCTTGAAAAAGACGGCGAGGAAGACCGTTTTGTGATGGGCTTTGAAGAAAGCTACGGCTATCTTATCGGCACTCATGCAAGGGATAAGGATGCGGTTGCGGCATCGCTCATGGTATGCGAAATGGCGGCTTATTATAAGAGTAAGGGCAAAACTCTTGTTGATGTTCTTGATGATATTTATGCCGAACACGGAAACTGCGTTGATAAGCTTTATAACTTCATGTTTGAAGGCGCAAGCGGTATGGTTAAGATGAGCGAAATCATGAGCGCAACAAGAAACAATCCTCCGAAAGAGCTTGCAGGATTTGAAGTTGTTAAAGTGAGCGACTTTGAAGCAGGAACAATAACGGATACCCGAACGGGCGAAAAAGAACCTCTTTCTTTCCCGAAATCGAATATTCTTTCGTATGTTTTGTCCGACGGCAGCACGGCAATAGTCCGTCCATCGGGAACTGAACCGAAGATAAAGGTTTATATAGCGGGATGCGGAAAAACAAAGGAAGATGCGGCACAGACGGCTGAAAATATCGGTGAGGCCATGAAGAAGCTGCTCAGGATTTAAAAAAATCAAGGAGTTTTGAAATATGAACAAACGCAATCTGTTTGTAAGAATAACGGCTATTGTACTATGTGCACTCATGGTGCTGAGCATTGTCACCGTTGCGCTTTATGCCTTTGCGGCTGAACCCGTTGCGGCGGTTGCTTCACCCGACACGGGAAGCGAATCCATGGTGTGGGTTATCGTTTCCGCTGTTGCCGCTGTTGCGGTAATCATCGGATGCCTTGCCATGCCGAAGATGAAGAAGAAATAAGAATAAAAGAGAAAAGAGAAGCCAAAAACGGCTTCTCTTTTTGCATATTAACCTATGAGAATGTTTTTTATCATATCAGCAATTTCCGGATTTGCCGATAACCACAGAAAAAATAAATCCATGATTTTATCTAATATTGCCAGTGAATCTATTCCGAATAATTCAAGAAATTTTTCTGCAGCCAATATCGGCAAAAAAAGAGGTGAGAACAAGAATATTGTAAAAACTGCGCCCATAATTATCCTCCTTGCTATTCAAAAAGCGCTTCATATCCGTTGCTTTTCAAAAGTTCAGAAATGTATTCATTAATTTCATCTTTGATCTTATAGAGGGTAATGTAATTGCCTATTCGAGTGTCTTGGTGATAAACCGTGCCTTTATAAACAGTAAAAGTTGAAGAGTGTTTGCAGAACAGTTCATCTTTACTTGTTCTTTTAAAACTAAAGAGTGTGTGTTCTTCATTGCTTGTTATTGATATAACAGAATTACTATCCGAAATTCTTATATCCGATTCATTAACTAAAAGTTTTTTGAACATTTCGCCGTCGGTTACGGAAACCGTAATGTAATCTCCCTCGACATAGGTATCTTCAGAAACATAACGCGGTGTTGCTTTGTATTGATAATAATAGTTTTCGGGGTCAGAATAATAAGCCTTGAGTTCTTCCCAATCTTCTTCGGGACAATATAGCTTTTCGGTAAGGTCTTTTTTGCTGTTTGTGCTTGCATTATCATACAGCCAGTTATTTTCCAATTTGTAATATTCGGAAAGAGAGGTGATGTAGTCGGGGGCTTCTTTGTTGAAATCAGGTTTTTCGACAAAGAAAAGGTTTTCGTCAAGAAAACAGTTTTTATATTCCGCACCTTCGATTGTTATTGTTTTGACTTCGGGAATATACGGAGCTTCAGGTGTTTCGGGAGGAAGAAACGGTGAAATAATCATATAAAACGGTGCATAAATGAGTGTAGCAAAAAGTGCAATTATACTTATAATCATTGCTGACATACAGTCATCTCCTCATCTCTCAAGCTCGTCAATCATTATAAAGAGTTCCGTGAAGAATGTTTTGGGAACTTCCTCGCCCGAATTCAGACCGATAACCTTTCCGTGGTCGCCTTCCTTTGTGGGCGCAACGTTCCAGATTCCTCTCTGAATTTCAAATTCTTCCTCGCTCTGGGAGGATTTGAGGGGCATTTCAACAAACTCATCTCCGAATGGATATCTTGCCGAAACAACGCTCACAAGACCGTCGTTTTCCTGCCATGTTTCATCAATTGAGATACCGCCGTCGGTTGTGCCTTTGAATGAACCCATGGCAAGCGCAAACGGATAGAGGATGGGCAGGGTGTTTGTCTGCGGAACCTGACCTTTGAGTAATGAACCTGATTTTGTTGTGCTGTAGGAATATGAGAAATAATAAGCGTCAGGATCAACCTTGATTGTTTTGTTGAGTTCTGCCGCACCGTCGGGAGTGAGGTCATATGCCGCATGGTCGTTGCCTGAAGCGGTGATTGCATCAATTGCGGAATTTAAATCGGTATCGGTAATTCCGAAATGTTCGAGCTTAAAGTCATAGATGCCGTCTGCGGTTGCGGTAATACCTGCAACTCCGAAGCAGAGGGTAGCGAGCATATCTGTTGTGTCTTTTATGCCCACAAGACCGCCCACGGAATTGAGAACCTCCGTAAGAGATGAACCGTTGTGCGGTGCGCAGAGTGCGGTTACGCTGTAAACCCAATCACCTTTGCCGCCTTCAAAGAGGGGAGAAATTTCACCCTCGGTTGCCGCTTTTTCTTCTTCGCTTCCGTATGCAAGAAGAGATGCAAGGAGTCTTACGGTCGCACCGCCGAAGGAGTGACCGATAAGGTTAACCTTTATTCTCTGACCGCCGTTTATTTTTTCGCCCCACTGTGCAACAAGAGGCTCTGTATATTCTCTGCCGAAGCGTTCGTGGTTGTGCGCTTTTGAATGCGCTTCGCCGTAGTCAACGGTTGTGCCCGTAAGCTGTGCATAAAGTTCGCAGGTTCTGTCCCATGTGCTTGAAACGGGGCCCACACTCGGCGCGTGAACCTCGTAACCCTGTCCGTTCAGATATTCAACAAGATTCATTGAAGTTGCGCCCCAATACTGAACGGTATCGTTGACGCCGTCGCCCTCGCCTCAGCCGCCGAGACCGTGAACGAGAATATAAGGATACTGAACCTTACCGCCGTTGAGTTCCCACCATGCTTCGCGGAATCCTCCGAAATATGAGGGGATACCTATCGCTGCGGCAAGAATAATAAGTGCAAGAACAAGAGCGATTATTTTCAATCCCTTGCCTTTTTTCTTCTTCTTTTTTGAAAACATATCATCATTCCTTTCCGTTTCTTCCGTTTCGTCTGACGGATTTTCGGGCGGATTATATGTAACGGGTTCCGTGCTGACTGCATCGTCTTTGAGAAGATAGTCAGTGGAAACTCCGAAAAGTTCACTCATGGCAATTATTTTATCGGTATCGGGAAGCGCGCTGCCCGATTCCCATTTTGAAACTGACTGGCGCGAAACGCCGAGTGCTTCCGCAAAGGCTTCCTGAGAAAGATTTTTTTCTTTTCTCAGGAGAGTTATCTTTTCTGAAATGCTCATCTTTTGTATTCCTCCTTCGTGTGTATTCAAATTTTAGTCCGCACCCCGTCAAATTTCAACCAACTCGGGTATACATTTAAAGATTTTTTTAAAAAACCATATGTAAACTTGAGTTTACATATAAAATATTATATCATTTTGAGCAATAACAGTCAATATTTGAAACAAAACGCCGTCAGATTCAATTTCTCTGACGGCGTTGATTTCTTGTTTCTTATTTTCTCATTTCAGCAAGGTCACGGTAATTGATAAGCTTGATTCCGTGAGCTTCGATGTGCTGTTTAGTCTGCGGATCGCTCATGATTTTGTATTCCCATACTCTGCGTTCCCATGCACCTGTTGTACCTTTGAGGTCATCGGTTTCAATTGAAGGATGAAGATAGGTTTCGGTTATGCCGTCGGGAATGTTTGCGTAGAGATTGTAGAGATATTCCCTGAAGTTTTCGTAGCTCTCATCCTGAGGACCGCCCCACTCGTTGGGAATGAGATAATCGGGAATGGCAACTTTGTTTGCCTTTGCAAACTCGACTATTTTTCCGAACACCATTTCGATAACGCTCTTGTCAACATTGATATCAAGCATGGAGTTGCCGAGCATTTCGTCCGTAACGTTTCCGGGCATACGGAAGGGAAGACCGTATTCGCCCGCAAGAGAGAGTGTGAGCTGAAGAAGCTCGAATCTGCCTGTTTCAATTCCGTAGAGTGAACCCATGTGGTTGTCAAGATGAGAAGGATTTACAAGACCGAGCTTTCTTGCGCGTTCAATCTGTGCTCTGATTTCGCCTTCGACCTCGTCAATGTCAACATTCTTTTCAACCTGGTCACTTTCATGCCACATAAAACCTTCTTCATCGCGGAGAGAATCCGTGTTCTTTGTGTTTACGGGTGCCCAGCGGTAATTGCCCCATTCGCTTGTGAGAGTGAGGTGAACACCGATTGCATACTGCGGATTTTCAGCCGCAAATCTGATTGCCTCGGGTGCCCATGCGCAGGGAGTCATGATTGTTGATGAGGTGAGTGCACTCTGAGGATTCCTGAAAAGGTCCATGACTGCAAGGTTTGCACCTCTGCACATACCGAAATCGTCTGCGTTGATAATAAGATATCTGTCCATTTTTATTTCTCCTTTATATTAAATCTTTGTATTCGATTTTATTGCCGTCAAATTTATTTACGTCGAGCTCTTTTTCACCGATAAAAGCTTTGTCAATCTGCTTTATGCCCTTGACATATTCCGTTTTGCCGGGGCAGAAGGGATAAAGACCGAGAATGCCGAAGATGTACCAGATGGCGGTTGTACCGTTGTCTTCGTCACCGGGGAAGCCGTCATCTTCATATGAGAATAATTCATCGCAGATTTTCTTGACCTGATATGCAGTCTTTTCAACTTCTCCGAGTTCGGAATAGATATAGGGAATGTGGAAACTCGGCTGATTATTCATGCCGCACTGACCGAAGTCAACTGCCGCCATTTCTGTTATTTCATGGATTTCACAGTTGTAGCCGTGAATAACATAGTGGGGAGGCGTTGCAAAAAGCTCGTCGATTTTTTCGATAAGTTTTTCTTTTCCGCCGTAAAGCTCTGCAAGGCCCTCGATGTCGTGAGGCACGGCAAATGAATTCTGCCACGCACTGCCTTCGGTGTAATCTCTGCCCCATCCAACGGGAGTGAAATCGGGTCTGAAATCACCGTTTTTATCCTTTGCACGCATGAATCCCGATTCTGCATCAAAAAGATTTTTATAATTGAGTGCACGCTTTCTGTATTCAGCTTCGATATCTGTTTTGCCGAGAATTTTTGCGATTTCGGCAATGCACCAGTCGCCGTAAGCCGCATCGAGGGTAAGGTTTACGGATTCTTTTTCTTCTTCGTAGGGAACATATCCGAGCTTGCAGTAGCTTTCCGCACCGTTTCTGCCGAAATCGTTATGACCCGAATTTTTGACGGAGTGTTTAATCATGCCTTCAAGAGCGATTTCAAGAAGGTCATTGTCAATAAAGCCTTTCACTGCACCGTCGCAGATAACCGCGTCAACAAGTGTGCTTGGCATACAGCCGCATTCGCCGATTGAGAGCCAGCGGGGAAGCCATCCGCTTTCGGTATATTCCATAATGAATGCACGGAGCATTTCACGAAGTTCATCCTTTGCAATAAGTGCAAAGAAAGGATAAACCGTTCTGTAAGTATCCCAGAATCCGTTGTCGGTATACCTTACTCCTTTTCGCGTTGAACCGTCATGGGGGCAATAGTGAACGGGGCTGCCGTTTTTATCGTATTCATAGCATTTGTGGGGATAGAGAAATGCTCTGTACATACATGAATAAAATGTTTTAAATATTTTTTTATTTTTAGTTTCGATTTTAACTCTTGAAAGATAGCTTTCCCAAAGATTTTCGGCTTCGGCTTTTACCTGACAGAGTGATTTTGAGGCAACTTCATTTTCAAGATTGAGCTCAGCCTGCTTGAAACTGATATATGATGTTGCAAGCTTGATTTCGGTTGATTTGTTTTTAAGTGCAATATGTATTCCTGATTTTTTTCCTCTGCATTTTGTTCCGCAAAGGAATTTGTTGCCGATGTTTATCTGTGTCTTTTTTACATCAACACTGCCTTCAGGGAATTTCATAACAAGATAATTCTTGAATTTCACCGCTTCACCGCTCATGTGCATATCTGTTGATGCGTAGAGTGTATTGCTTTTTGCATCAAAACGATAGGAATAATTGCCTTTTACGGGAAGCACGGAAAGGAAGTTATCAATATCTTCGTCAAAAGTGATTTTTATAATTGCGCCTCTTTCGGAGGGCGCAAGTTCAAAATCTGCTCTTGAACGGAGAAAACGGGTTTTGAGATAATAGGGCGTAAGAATTGCTTCTTCGGGTCTGTAGCCCGACCATCTTCTTCCGCCTTCTGAGGCGATAAGTCTGTTTTGAGGAAGGAAAACAAAAGCGCCGTAATCGGCAATCCACGGAGAAGGCTGATGAGTGAGCCTTATTCCTTCAAGACTGCGGCTGTCGGGGTGATAATACCAGCGGATGTCATTTTCCGTCTGCGGTGCAAATGCCGCCATACCGAAGGGAAGCTGAACAAGGGGCAGTGTGTTGCCGTTTGAATAGCGGTGAGTAGATTTGCTGCCTTGTTTTGTGTTTACATAGTTGCAGTATTTCATTTTTATTCCTCCGAAAGTATGTTTATCAGGTTATCAATACTGTAATACCGGGATTTTTTGATAAGCAAAAGGATTTTATCCATGTTGAGCTGTGAATGCTCAACCTCTTTTGAATATTTCTGCATGGCGGTTATTCTTGCGGATTTATCATCGGAATTTTTCGCCTGAAGATGTCTGATTATGATGTATGAAACCGCCGCGAATTTTGCTTTTGAAAGCAGGTCGCCGTCAAACGCGGCAGTCATGAGATAACGGAAAACAAAATATACCATGAGATGCTCATATTCCCATTCGTATCCGACGGGGCTTGCGGGAGTTGAATTTTCAGCGGTATCAAGACTGTGTGCCCATGATTTATCAAGCATTTCAAGGCTTCGGAAATCGTTGAAATATTTGGCGAGAACCCGTTTTTTGCCGGAATGAGAACCGATTTCATAATCCGTGCCGAGATAATCATTTTTGCAGATTTCTTTCACTTCCGAAAGCTTGTTTTTTCTTATCAGGGACTGAATTCCCGCCGATAATTCAAGAAAGGCGGCAATTCTTTTATCTATTGAAAATTTTCTGTTTTGCAGGATATTTATCGCCGTTTTTCGTGTTTCGATAAGTGTAAAATACAAAGTCGGGTCAATCGCCGTGGGCATTATATCTGCATGGATTTCTTCGGTTGTGAATGTTATTGGCTCGGGGCTTTCCGTGATGATTCTTGCCGCTTCGGGGCAGGAGAGAGAAAGTCCCGTTTCTTTTCTTGCACCGAAATATGTTTCATGCCTCGGAAATTGACGGCAGGTACGGCACAGAAAATCATGTCCGAGTTCAATATACATCTCGCAAAGTCCGCTGTCAAGCAAAAACGGACAGCGATTGCCGCAGGGAGTAAAAACCCTGTCACCGTCGGAGTCAACGGAAATGAGAGAACGGATTTTTTCGGCATATCTGCATTTTAGAGCCTTGTATTTTTCATGACTTTCTTCGTCAACAACAATTTCCCATCCCGCGCAGCAGGTGTCGGGGCATTTGTCGGCAATGCATGAGAAATTTTTGTAATAATCGGGATAAGTGTTCAGCATATTTTCACCTGTGAAAAAGGGGCTGTCAAAGACAACCCCTCACACTTTTGCTTCTTATTAGTTTTCGGGAACGATGATATCGTTTTCGGGAATCTCGTTTTCAATAATTTCGCCGAATTCATTTGTTACAACTTCTGTTTCAGGAACGAAAACTCTGAGATATACCGTTGTCCCTCTTGAGTAGGTTTTACCCGAGAGAGGTGCCATGGAAACAACTTCGTTTTCTCTGTAGTTTCCTTCGGAGGTTTCGGTTCTTTCGCATTTGAATCCGAGTTCTTCAAGTCTTGCCGCGGCTTCTTCGTAATCCGAACCCATAACATCGGGAAGAACAATCTGTTCCTTTCCTTTACTTACATAAAGAGTTATCAGCGTTCCTTTTGGGACGGTTGAATTCGGTTCAATACTCTGAGTTACAACATAACCCTTTGCAATTTCTTCATTGAAAACGGGTTCTTCTTTAAATTTGAAGTTGTTATAGAATACGGGGTTCGATTCAATCGAGAGATAGCTCTTTTCTCTGAAATCGGGAACAACAACCTCTTCTGCCTGTGTCTGTGAAACCGAAGGTGCGGTTGTTTTATCTGAATCAAAGCTGAAGTTGATTTTGTCGCGGAAAACAGTGAACGAAAGAATGATGAACAGAATCAGACCTACCGTAAGGCTGATTACCGCGGTTGTTACAACAACTTGCGCGCCGCCTTTCCGGGACTTTTTGTTGCTCTGATTTCCAGATGCGGATTTCTGCGACGGAGGAACGGGTTTGGATGCGGAGGAGGGTCTTTGATACTGACCGCTGACTGCCGCGGCAGTGGGAGAAGCCGAAAGCTCTGCTCTTAACTGCTCAACAGTTCTTGTTCTGTCCTCAGGAAGAATCTGAAGTGCATTTATAAGACCGTTTATGACATATGCAGGCAGGGTTTCGGCAAATTTGCCCGGCACCATGAGTCTGTCATTTGTCATTCTTTCCTTGGCGGAAATCGGATCGCTTCCTATAAGCGTTCTGTAAAGAACGGCACCGAAGGAATAA
>JAFWYP010000042.1 GCA_017517665.1 Clostridia bacterium
ACCCAAAATTCGCTGTTTTCGGAAAAGTTCAAAAAGTTTTTTAAAAATACCCTTCACTATATATGCACTGGTAGAGGGCAATTTGTAGGGTGTTTTGCAAAAAAATTTAAAATAGCCTTCACTTATTCCCACTGGGAGAAGGCATTTGCACACCCAAATTCCGAATTGTTTACAAAGAGTTAAAAAATACCCTTCACTTATTCCCACCGAGAGAAGGCGTTTGTACGCCCTGATTCTGAAATGTTTACAAAAGATTAAAAAAGTCCTCTTATTATGTTTGCAATGGAAAACCCTCAATTCGGCATCATTTCTGAAAAGTTTTTTTAAAAATTTTTTGTGACGGCAAAAGTGCTGTCATAAATTCAAAATCATTCTTTGTTATCCGCGAGTTGACGGCAGATTTGCCGTAACTTTGCAAACACCCTTCACTTGTTTGTAATTAGAAGATACTTTTGTACACCCTAATTTAAAAAATACTTTCCGATAATAAAAAATGCCCTTCCAAACGGAAAGGCGATAAAACAAAAAGTCCCGTTGGACTTGCATCTGATTTTGCAAATCCAACGGGGCGATACTTTATTTCACACATTCGACAAAAACGGCTTGTTACCTATACATAGAGTTGACGTTACTTTTGCAGTTAAAATTCATTCACCCGTCGGAGGTAAGAACAGAACCGACAAAACGTTTCACGGATGCTTTTGCACAACAAGCGGTGAGAAATGTTATATAGCGAAAAACAGGCACTCACCATTCGGTAAGTGCCGTGAAATAAAATTTGTTTTTACTTTTATTTTCGTTTCTCCGTACAAAGCGCAATCAGGTCTTCAACCCTTGCGGTAGCAAGACATTCAACTGTATCTGATGCACCGTAATAAATTTTTACCTCGCCATCATCCTCTAAAATCATACCGCCGGGAAAAATTACGTGCTGACGGAATCCCGTCTGGGTTTCGTAATAGGTTTCGGGAGCAATAAGCGGTAATTTGCTCATGCCGACGATTTTTGTGGGGTCTTTCAGGTCAAGAAGCATAATTCCCGCACAGTATCTTTTCTTCCATGTTCTTTCCCAGCCGTTTTTTCTTCGCTTGTCGTCTTTATCTACTGCGTGGAAAATTGTAAGCCAACCCTTATCGGTTTTAATCGGAGGTGCTGCAGGACCGATTTTATCATTTGCATAAGGAACATCTTCAACAGCAAGAACAAGCTCGGTTTCGCCCCAAAACACGAGATCCGGCGAAGTTGAAAGCCAAAGGTCAAATCTGTCCTTGCCTCCTCTTGAATAAACAGGGAACGGTCTTTCGAGACGAACGTACTTACCGTTTACTTTTTCAGGAAAGAGCACCATGTTGCGGTTATCGGGAGCGGAAGCACTGATAATATTTATTTTTTCAAAATCATCATCGATTTCAGCAATACACCCCCGTACACCGTGACGGGTATCCATAGCCATACATAAGTAAGGCTTACCGTCTATAATTGTAATTCTGGGGTCATAGAGTCTTTTTATTTCATCTTCCGGCAAAAGATTTTTGTTATCAAAAATAGTTTTTTCGCTTACTGTCCAGTTTATACCGTCATCACTTATCGCAAAACCGAGAGAAGTTTTGAAGCGCACCTTCGGATAAGTTTTTTCTGTAGGTCCGTAATCGTTACGGAATACCATAACATACTTGCCCTTATATTTAGCAACACCTGCATTAAAAATCAGTGAAGCTTCATAAGGTATATCCTCCTTGGTCAGAACAGGTTTTTCCGTTTTGATTATGCATTCCGCACTGCAAAGCTTTGGTTTTAAGGTTTTCATTATTCCATCTCATTTCAAATATATTTTTAGAGTTCAGATTTGTTAAATTTTTTTAATTTTTATCCTTTTTTTGCAGTTTTTTTGGAGAAATGCCGTAAACTTCTTTGAACTTTTTAGAAAAATAATTGCTGTCCTCAAAGCCGCAGATTTCTGCAACCTGAGTTATACTTTTGCCTTCTGAACTTTTAAGAAGTTGTTCGGCATACTGCAATCTTAAAGAGTTGAGATATTTTGAAAATCCAAGCCCTGTTTCTTTTTTGAACAGCCTCGAAAAATGCTCGGGACTGAGGGAAAACCTTTTCGCCAGAGAAGAAAGTGTTATATCCGATGAAAAGTTTTCTCTTATATAGGCTACAGCCTGCTCAATTACCTTGTTGCCGTCATCAATATCAATACATGATTCAGTGTTTCGCATAAGCAGATAAAACAGTGAATGAGTGTGGCAGGAGATTATTTCATCAGTAAAAGAGTCTTTGAGATTATATTCAAGTTCTATTTTATCGAGAATTTTTCTTGTTTCATCGGCTACAAAAGGATTTCTGTAAAGGTAGTTGCCCGTGGAAATACTTGACTGTACAGAATCAGGTATGTATTCACGGTTGCAGTTGATAAGTATTCTTGAGTGTTTTATGTTATCGTATTTCGTGTGGTGAATTATACCGTCAGGAATAATTACAATATCACCCGACTGAACGTTATAAACCTTGTTGTCAATAAAATAGGTGCAGTTACCATCCTCAAGAAAATATATTTCATAAAGAGAGTGGTAATGCGGCCAGGAAGCACCTGTTTCGGCAACTTTTTTATCCATACCGTGGTGAAAATAAAAATATTCAGCCGGGTCAAATTTGATATGATTCATATTCTGCACCTTCATTCTTTTTCGATAATATCATCCGATATCAAAAAAGTCAAGAAATTGTTAGAAATGAGTCAAAATTTTTAAGGAAAACATAACAAAATAGATATATTATATTATTATAAGAAATATTAAAGGAATGATATATATGAAAAAAAGTGTAAAGATCATCCTTGCTCTTGTTTTGGCAGCGATAATCGGTGCGGGCGGTTTTGTGATTTATAAAAACTCACAGGGCATTTCCTATGATATTTCATCAGTCGAAAAAGTACAGAATGATGTTGAAATCGTTTCTGAAACTGAAGACGGTGTTACTATAAAAAAGAATAGTGACGGCGACTTCAAAGTTCTGATGTTTACCGATACACACCTTAACGGTAAAAAAGCAAAGGACAATATGACGGTTACATACATCGTTAATAACATAAATGAGCAAAAGCCTGACCTTGTTATTTTCGGCGGTGATAATATTTCCTCGGGATTTAATAAAAAGAGAACAACTGAGTTTGCAGAGCTTATGGAAAATCTCGGCGTTTATTGGGCGACGGTTTTGGGAAATCACGAGGGCGAAGGCATTCTTGCTGTTTCAAGAGAGAAAAATGTTGAAATATTCTCATCATATGATTACTGCCTTATGAGAAACGGTAAAGACGATATTGAAGGCAACGGCAACTACACAATCAACGTTCTTAATTCTGACGGCACACTCAAAGAGGTGTTCTTCTTTATGGACTCGGGCAGTTATATGACCGATGAAAGCAAAGCAGAATACGGTGTTACAAAAGAGGGCGAAGTCTATGACGGTGTAAAGACCTCACAGGTACAGTGGTACAAAGATAAGCACGATGCTATAACAGCTGAATACGGCAAATTTAAATCCATAACAGTTGTACACATTCCTCCCTATCAAGCTGAAAGAGAATACAGCGAAGAAGATTATCTTTACGGAGAAAAGAGAGAGGGCGTCTGTGAATCAGGCTTTGATTCGGGTCTTGTTGATGCTATGATACAAAAGGGCAGTGCGCAGGCAGTTTACTTTGGGCATGACCATGTAAACGATTTCGGTGTAATGTATAAAGATATTCTCTTCTCCTACATTCAGCCATCAGGATACGGCGTTTACAATATGGAAAGCAAATTTGACTCTCCCGAAAATGAATGGATTCAGGGTTGTACGCTTATTAACATCAAAGAAGACGGCACTTACACTGCAGAAAGAATTTACAACCACAAATAATTAAGGAGAAATTGAAATGGGAAAATTAAAAGAAAAATTTCAGGAACTGAAAAACAATCCGGATGTTGCGCTGAAAGAACAGGTCGGTTATGTTTCGGGTGTTTTCGGTAACTGTATGGGTCAGGACTCTGTAGGTACATATACCGACCAGTTCATGTATGACTATATGGGTCTTAAATCTTCGCATATTGTTACAATGAAATCCGTAACAACGGGTGTTAATATTCTTATTGCACCAATTGTCGGCGCTTTGCTCGATAATAACCATTCATCCAAGGGCAATGCAAGACGTTTTATGATGGCTTCTGCAATTCCGTTTACGCTTTCGTCAATCCTTCTGTTTATCGTTCCTTCGGCATCCCTTACGTTCAATTTAATCTGGAGCTTTTTGCTGTTTTTGCTTTTCAATATATCGGACACGTTCTTTGATGTTGCGTTGTCAACACTCTCGGTCAGAATGACACCGAATGCAAAATCAAGAAAGAATTTCTACACTATTGCACAGCTTGCTTCAACTCTCGGTTCAATGCTTCCCGGCGGTATGGTGCCCATTATCATTGAGCTTCAGGGCAATGATTATGCAAAGGAAAAGTGGGCGTTTTTCACCGTTGCGTTAATATTCGGTGTGCTCGGTATGTTCACAATGCTTGTCCCTTGTCTTACACTCAAAGAGCGCAATATGGTTCTTCCGCCCAGAGAAACAAAAAAGAAAATTAAAATTGATTATAAGCTTATTCTCCTCAACAGACCCCTGCTTCTTCTCTGCTTGAGCCAGGTTATCGACTCAATCAGGCAGGTATGCTATAACTCACTTCCTTTCTTCTATAAGCAGACCCTTAACAAATTCAGCATGAAAACTTATGTTGAAATGGCAAGCTCCGCACTTTCATACGGCGGACTTCTTTCCGTTCCCTTTGTCGGTAAAAAGCGTTCGTCAAGAGATATCGTTGTGTGGGGTTATCTTCATACTGGCATATGTTATCTTTTGCTTTTGATTTTTGGTTATAAATCCCTTTGGATTGTTGGTATTCTGATAGCACTCGGCGGTCTTCCCAATGCGGCTATGAGCGCCGCAAGAAGAATCCTTCTTGCCGATTCAACAGACTATATGGAATGGAAAAGCTACAAGAAATACGGCGTTGCACAGCGTAACGAGGGAATGGTTTTTGCTTTCAATACAATGGTTACAAGAATTGCTGCTCTCTGGAAAGAGCTCCTTGTCAACGGCGGACTTGCGCTTATCGGTTATCAGAGCGCACAGATGATTAACGGCGAAATGGTAGAGGCTGTTCAGTCGGCTGAAACCCTTCACGGTATTTTCCTTCTTGTTGTTATTCCCGGTATCATTGGTAACCTTCTTCCCGGTATCATTATGATGTTTGATAACTTTACAGGTAAGCGTAAAGAAAAGATTATGGCAGAGCTTGAAGTAATCAGAGCAGAAGCAAAGGCAAAATTCACAGAAGCTGAAACATTATAAACCTAATTTAACAAAAGGAAATATTATGAAAAACTCAAAAGAGAAAAGAAGCGAAAAGTCTTCTGTAATTTTTAAAATTATCAAGATAATATTCATTTGTGTGTTGATACTGGCTCTCTTGGTTTTCGGACTTTACAAACTTGTGACTTATCAATGGCAGGATAAACCTAAAACTTATGCCGCAACCAATCAGTATATTACCGAACTCGGAGACACTATGGTTTCAGCCCACCGTGCAGGTAAAAGCCTTTTTCCGCAAGGCACGATGATGGCTTTTGAGGGCTGCGTAAATTCCGAGGTGTTTGAAACCGATATTTTTGAATTCGACGTGCACTTAACTGCAGATGAAAAGCTGATAATTCTTCATGACGATATACTTGATGAAGTAAGTGATGCGGTAGAATACTTTGGAAAAACCGATAATTATCCTGAAAATTACACTTATGAAGAAATTTATAATCTTAACTTCGGTGAATATTTCAAAAATAAAGACGGTGAAACTCCCTACAAGGGATTGCGCGGAGAGAACATACCGGATAATCTCAGAGCATTAACCGTAACGGATGCTTTAACTTATCTTGAAAACAGCGGTGGATATTATTACAGTATTGAAATCAAAAGCAGCGGAGAATTAGGCTTCAGGGCAGCGGATATTCTTTATGATATTTTATCGGAAATGAATCTGCTTGATAGGTCTATAGTTGCTTCTTTCAACAGAGACGTTATTTCCTATCTTGAAGAAAACTATCCCGACTTGACCCGTACAGCTGTTAATGTTGAAGTTGTGAAATTATATATTGATTCTCTTTTTGATATTGACAGACCTGCCGGCTATTATAAATTTGATGTTTTGCAGGTGCCGCCGGACAAATACATTGTAAATCTCGGCACATCAAAACTTATAAATTATGCTCACAAAAATAATATCGCTGTTCAGTACTGGACAATCAATGACACTGAAAAAATGATATTTTTGCAAGGTATCGGAGCCGACTGTATTATTACAGACAATCCCGATGTTGCATATAAAGTGCTGGGTTCTCAAAATATTGCATAAAGCTGAAGCGTAATAAAAACTAAGGCTCAGCTTAAAGCATCTGAACCAGTACAAACTTAAGGAGCAAATAAAATGATACCAACAAAATGGGGACAGGGACAGCTTTTCGCTTTCTCCGCCCTTGAAGGTGATGCTTTTTTCACCGATGATTTTACGGGTACACTTTCAGGCGATAAAATCGGCGTGATATTTCACTCGCTTTGCCGAAGAACCCTTTATTTCGGGGATATGAATAACTTGATTGCCCCCAAACTTAAGTGTGTAACCTCGGATATGATTATACTCGAAACGCTCATAGGCACTTTCAGTATGCTGTTTGCCGAAAGACATCTTGTTGTGGGTGAATATGAGGATGTATCGGGTGTATTTGTCAGCCTTGGCGGTAAATGTGAAACTGTCAGAAAAGGTGATATAGAAATACACAATAGTGACGACGGTGAATATACGGCTATTCTGAAAAAAGAAGGCAGATTTGCTTTCGCTTACGGTAAAAGTGAAACTGAAGTTATCATACTGTGTGAAAAGGGTATTACGCTTGACCTTGAAGCGCTTAAAGCTAAAAAAATAAAGCCTTATGAAAAAGCACTTTCGGATAATGACAGATATGCAGCCTTGTATTCTAAATGTATAAGCGTTATGAGATGTCAGCTCTTTTCACCAGAGGGCAATATTAAAAGAATATGGTCAACACCCGACCGTCTGCCTCACAGAAACATGTGGCTGTGGGACTCGGTATTCCATGCCATCGGTCACAGACATCTCAATGTAAAGGTTGCGCAGGATTTAATCTTTGCGCTTTTTGATGTTCAGAGGGAAGACGGGTTTATACCTCATATGGCAAGACCTGACTGTATTTCAGATATAACTCAGCCTCCCGTTATCGGTTGGGGTGCCTGGCTTGTTTATGAAAAAAGCGGCGATAAAGAATTTCTGAAAACTGTTTCAGAAAACAATAAAAGATTTCTGCTTTGGTGTCAGAACAACAGAAGAAAGACGGAAAAGGAGCTGTATTCCTGGCATACTAACCCTGAACTCAATAACCGATGTGACGAATCGGGAATGGATAACTCACCAAGATTTGATACAGAAAGTGACCTTTATGCCATTGACCTTTCCTGTTATATGGCAAATGAGGCACGGTTTATGAAGAAGATTGCCGATGAGCTGGGCGATAAAGAAAGCTCAGATTTTTTCGGCAGTTGGTACAATAAAATAAAAGCCGACATAGAATCTACCCTTTGGTGTGAGGGAGACGACCTCTATTATGACTTTGATATAACTGATAACTGTTTCAGCAAGGTGAAATCCGTTGCCTCGTTTTTACCGATTTTTTCAGGTGTATGCGATGAAGAACAGTGCAGAAAACTTATTGCTCATCTTGAAAATCCTGATGAATTCGGTACGGAATTTTCTATACCGAGCATATCCAAGACAGATAAAACCTTTGGCTCTGATATGTGGCGAGGTTCCGTGTGGATTAATTATAATTATATGATTTCGGTGGG
This sequence comes from Clostridia bacterium, assembly GCA_017517665.1. Classification (GTDB taxonomy): domain Bacteria; phylum Bacillota; class Clostridia; order Oscillospirales; family Acutalibacteraceae; genus CAG-177. The sequence goes on from JAFWYP010000042.1 coordinate 7,946, forward strand.
ACTTGCAGATTACGGACACTGCGATTTGTCACAAAAAATTAAAGATAAAATTCTCGATGTAATAAATGAGTGGTATAACCGTACAGGCACGGTTTACGAGTTTTATGACAGCGAAAACAAGATTCCTCCTTTCTGCTTCAACAGAAAAGGTGAGGTTTACGAGCCTTATGAATTCAGAGTAAAATATCAAGCAATCAGAGATTACGGGTGGAGTATTACGCTTGCGTTTGATTTAATGAATGAATAGTTGAAAATTAAGCACGACTTTCAGGGAAGCCGTGCTTTTTGTTGAATGTTGTCCGTTCTCTGTGTCCGTTTTTATATTGTGTTTCGACAATTAATATGATAAACTGAAAATAAACAATGAGTACGGTTGGTGATTATTATGCAATTCGGTTTTACTTCTACCTCTTTTCGTCAGATAAGAAGTCTGAAAAAAATCGTTGAAATAGCTGTCGATGCAAAAATTGACTGCATTGAGTGGGGCGGCGACAAGCACGTCAAAAGCATTGCGGATGCAAGGTGTGTAAAGGAACTTTGCGACAAGGCAGGCATACGCATAAATTCTTATGCCAGCTATTACCGTGTGGGCTGTAAAAACGCCGACGAGTGGAAGAAAATCTGTGAAATTGCAAGCACTATGGGCGCACGCAGTATCCGAGTGTGGCTGGGTAAGGCTGACAGCGAAAAGACCGATGAAGCCACCTACAAAACAATAGCAGAGGATACGAAAAGCATCTGTGCGACAGCGAAAGACTACGGGCTTATTGTCTGTCCCGAATGTCACGACAACACTTTTAATAACAACACCGACGCTTTTCTGAAAATTCACAATGAAGTCGGCTGTGACAATTTCAGGACATATTTCCAGTCACGCTATAAACGCCTGCAATACGACCTTGACCGGATTGAGCGTACCCTGCCGTATATTGAAACCGTGCACATTTCCTATTCCGAGCAAAGCCGTGAGTAGTTCCCGAAATTCAACCCGACCTATATAGATACCTTGCTTGATAAAATAAAGCAGTCGGGCTTTGACGGCAACA
>JAFWYP010000043.1 GCA_017517665.1 Clostridia bacterium
ACGTCTTCAAGCACAGACATTTTCGGCGACATACTTCAGCTTGTGTTTGCAACGCTGATTATAATTCTCGGTGTTTGCGTTGTGATTGAAGGTTTCGGAAAGCTTTTCAAAAAAGGCGACAGTGAAGTGGAAAGTAAGGTGACTGTATGAAAAAAGCAATGTCATTTATTCTCGCAGCGGCAATGCTGTTTGCTTTTGCCTCCTGCGACACACAAGATGCAGATATGGTTGCCGAGCTTGGATTGAATGCAGATACAAAAGCGGCAACGGAGCAGACGGTTAAGGTTAATTCGGCTGTTTATTCCGTGCTTGATTTTGAAGATAAAACGGAATATGAATTTGCAACAAAGGGACTTATAGATGCACCCGAAGAGCTTGAGTTAAAGGATGCTGACGGAAATGTTATCTGGAGCCAGAAGGCATACGGCTTTGTTGATAACTATGAAAAATGCCCGGATACGGTTAATCCGAGCCTCTGGGAAAACACAAAGAACAACCACGCCTACGGTCTTTTTGAGGTTTGTGAAAACATATATCAGGTCAGAGGCTATGATATGGCAAATCTTACTCTTATCAAAGGCGATACGGGATGGATAATTTTTGACCCTTTGATGAGCGTTGAATGCACTCAGGCGGCAATTCAGCTTGTTGAAAAGAATCTCGGTAAGCTTCCTGTCAAGGCTGTTATTGTTTCTCACCCCCATGTTGACCATTACGGCGGAATCAAAGGCATAATGACAGATGAACAGGTTGCCGACGGTACGCTCTCGCTTGATGAACAACTTACAAGCGGTCTTATTCCGATTATTGTTCCCGAGCATTTTACCGAACACGCAGTGAGCGAAAATCTCTATGCAGGCAAGGGAATGGGCAGAAGAGCCTCTTATCAGTACGGTGTTTTACTTGAGCAGTCGGAAACAGGCAGAATGGCAATGGGTATCGGAATGGGTCAGTCAACGGGAACGGTCAGCTTTATCAAGCCGACATATGAAATTAAAAAAACAGGAGAAACTTACGTTGTTGACGGAGTTGAAATGGAATTCCAGATGACTCCCGGAACTGAAGCTCCGGCAGAAATGAACATATGGTTCCCTGAAATGAAGGCACTTTGGGTTGCCGAAAACTGCACGGCAACTCTTCATAATCTTTATACGTTAAGAGGAGCACAGATTCGTGACGGAAATGCATGGGCAAAATATATAACCGAAGCGATTGCTCTTTACGGAAACGATGTGCAGGTCACCTTTCAATCGCATAACTGGCCGCATTGGGGCAATAAATTCGTCAATGATTATCTTGCAGATACGGCAGCTGTCTATAAATTCATCAATGATCAGACTCTTACTTACATAAATCAGGGCTACACCTCCGATGAAATTTCAAATATGATCGAATTGCCCGATGAACTTGCAAAGAATTGGTATACCCGCCAGTATTACGGCACGGTTGCCCACAATTCAAAAGCCGTTTACCAGAAATATATGGGTTGGTACGATGCAAATCCCGTCAATCTCAATCCTCTTGAGCCTTCAGAAAGTGCAAAGAAATGGGTTGAATATCTCGGAGATACAAATGAGGTTCTCCGCAAAGCGAAGGCTGATTTTGATAAAGGTGAGTATCAATGGGTTGCAGAGGTTACGAATATTCTTGTTTTTGCTGACCCTGAAAACAAAGCGGCAAGATTGCTTTGTGCAGATGCACTCGAACAACTCGGTTATCAGGCGGAATCGGGTGCGTGGAGAAATGCTTATCTTTCTGCCGCACTTGAACTGCGAAGCGGAAATGCCGCACAAAAGGGCGCGAATGCAAAAACAGACGGCAGCGTTATCAGAAATATAACTGCGGAAATGGCTTTTGACTATGTTGTCATTCTTTTGGATAAAGACACAATTTCAAATGAGAACTTTAAAATAAACATTGTTATTGCGGATACGCAGGAAAAAATTCTCGTTCACTTCAATAACGGAGCCTTGCTGCAGTATGCAAACACGAATTCGGATGAGGCAGAGCTTACCGTAACCTGTCCTCAGAAGGCACTTGCGCTCATCATTCAGAAAGATATGGATAAAATCAGAGCTTCAATGAGGCTTGAGGGCGATGCTTCAAAGCTTGAGCTCATCGTTAACAACCTCAATCAGTTTGATTCTGCAGGCAATGCCAACTTCAATATAGTGGAGCCTTAATTTGTTAAACTGTAATTTTATCCCGTTGAAGGTATAAAAACATCATCGGCAAAGCTCGATGAATACAAGGCTCGGGCTGAAAAGCTCATCGAAATCATCAACACTCCCAAAGAATATTTCTCACTCCGTTTCTTCTACTTCATTTGGGATTGCCTTAATTGGAAATGGGACGGCATTGTCTATCTTTTCAAACTCATTTTTGCTTGCTGAAAATCAAATGGCAATAACCCCATAACCACCAAAGCCGCACGGACGTGAAAATCCGTGCGGCTTTTTCGATGATTATATCTGTAAACTATTTCATTGAGAATGATTTCTTCTATGGCGCTGATGATGTTATTCATTCTTCTGACCTATTCCATTTGATCTGTGGCTTTGAGTTCTTCGGTTATACCGTGCCTTTCAGAATAGAGAGGAAGGAGAGTATTGAAGCGAGCGTTTGATATTTCAACGATTTCGCAAAGGTGTTCAGATAATTACTGCAACAGATAATTTTTGCCGTTTGTCAGTCTGACATATAACAATGTTCTGCATATGCCGCACCGTCGGAGTCAATTGATATTACTGTTCCGCCCATAAGACCGTCGGTATAATAAGCGCCGTATCCTGTTTTGAGCGTATAGTTGAGTCTGATGCCTTCATGATAAATCTGGAAATTATTTGCATGATCGTGACCTGCAAAAATATTTTTCGTGCTTCCGAGTTCTTTGCAAACAGTAGTGAAACCGTTGTTCACAGGTGAACAGCATATATCTTCACCGCGAACACCAATCGCTTCGGGTGCAAACTCGGGAGCAAGGGTTCCGGGCTCATTGCTGCCATACGCTTTTATCCATGCATCTTTGTATTCATAAACGGGAATGTGCATAAAAACTGAACTCTCAACAGTTTTGCCCGCAATTTCGGAAATTCCGTTAACAGCCCACTTGTACCACTCAATCTGGTTATCCCAAAGATGGTCATAACCGCTTACCGTTGAGCCGTCTTCAAGAGTAAATTCCGCGTTATTATGAGTATCAACCATAAAAAGTGTGTGAATAATTTTTCCGCTTTCGGTAATGTTTATGATATAGTTACCGTAGCCCATATTTTCGGGACCAAACTTAAAAAGGCAATTTTCAGCTTTGAATAGAAGATAAGCTGCCCAGAATTCATTTATCAAGCATTGACCGTCGTGGTTGCCCATAACGGGTGCCCAAGGAATACCGTAAGCATCAATCTGTCTGATAAGTTCAATATATGCCATCGTGCCCCAAGCGTTATCGCCCGTCAGAGTGATAAGGTCTGGTTCGGTTTCTTTGACAAGGTTGTCAATCATCTCTGCAGTTTTCTCACCTTTTTCATCATAAACCAATTCATCTTTAAGCTGAACATCGGAAAGGTTGAGTATAATGAAATCTTCGTCAGGATTCTTTTCAATTTCCGCGCAATAATTTACCGTGAATTTATCCGTTACCGACCACTCATCGAAAAAGTTGCTTTCACCGAAATTCACAACTAACGCGGCTACGGGCGTTAAAATCTGAAACAGTGAAAGGAAAAAAGCTGAAATAAGTTTTAAAGTTGCCATATCGCACCTCTGAACACTTTGTTTTTTTGATTATAAATCCAAAATCTGAAACTGTCAACACAGATAACTATTAAAACAAAAGATTTTGGGGTTAGTTTGACAAATCCTTATTTATATTATTCTTCATCGGGTTGCTGTCCATCGTGGGCGAGCCATTTGCATTCCGTAATTTCCATATTTGTAAAAGTTGCTTTGAATGATGAATTTTCGGGGCTGCAGGCATAAATTCCGAATCGGATATCTCCTCCGCCGTTCCACATATGACACACACGCATCTGCCTGAATGTGACTCCGTCTTCCGAACATTCTATGCAATAGTCATCTTCTCTGCGGCTGAATCTGTACCACATTGATTTTATGCTTGCGTCAATTTCTGTTGTTGCCCAATCGGAATAACCGTTGTTGGTAACAACAGAACCGAGATGCTGGAATTTTTCGTTTTCAAATTCGATTGAACCTTTAATCCAATTATCGGAATCAAGATACATAACAATTCCGCATTGGTCAAATCTGTGTTTGCTTTCAAAGTCCGTTTTTACAACAAACGAGAAAAACTTTTCATCGGTTTCCATCTGAAAAACGGGTGCATTGTCGTTTCTGAAATGATAGTATGTTCTCTGCCATAAGTCTGTATTGGGAGCAGTCACGATTTCAATTTTTTTATCGGTAACAGAATATGATAAAGGCTCTCTTGTCCACGTTGATTTTTTTATATCAAATACCATCTGATTTCCTCCGTGATTTCAATTTTTACAATTTAATTATAATGCACGACACCGTTTTTTGCAACACTTGAATTAGCAGTGGAAATGATATATAATTTCATTGAATCAAATCGGAAAGCTGTGATGAAAATGAAAAAGCTTAAAATTGTTCTCTCTGTTTTTCTTGTGCTTGTAATAATTGCGGGAGGTTATGTGGGAAATATGTTCGGAACTTTTAATGAAGGCAACTACGGCGAACATTCTTTAAAAAATACAGATGTCGTTTCCGACAGTCCGATAAACGGAAAGACAATTATCTTCCTCGGCAGTTCAGTTACTTTTGGCTACGGCTCTTTCGGTGTCAGCTTTGCCGATTTTCTTGAAAAGACCGACGACATAACCGCAATAAAAGAAGCTGTTTCAGGCACAACCATCGTTGATGTAAAGAACAATTCTTACATTTCACGCATGAAAACAATTGATAAAAATATCAGAGCCGATGCATTCGTCTGTCAGCTTTCAACAAACGATGCAACCAAGGAAATGCCTCTCGGTGAAATCTCGGATAGTTTTAATAAAAATGATTTTGACACTCAGACTGTTGCAGGTGCAACCGAATACATAATCGCTTATGCAAAGGATACATGGAACTGCCCCGTTGTGTTTTACACACAGTCAAAATATGACAGCGGATATTATGCGAAAATGGTTGACCTTCTTTTGGAAATTCGGAAGAAATGGAACATAACCGTTATTGATTTATGGAACAATGAAGAGATAAATTCAATTACAGAAGAACAGAGAAAAATCTATCTTGTTGACCATATCCACCCTACCAAAGCAGGCTATAAAGAATGGTGGTTGCCTGAATTCCAAAAGTGTTTTTATAAAATTTTAAAATGACGGAAGTGGATGAATGATATTTGGAAATGCCGAAGTGACGGTAATAAAAAGCAAACGGAAAACAATTTCAATTCAGGTGAAGCCAAATGAAGTTGTCATCCGAGTGCCGCTTCGTATGAAAGAAAAAGAAGTCGAAAAATTCGTGGAATCAAAAAGAAACTGGATTGAAAAACATCTGAAATCAGTTTCGGAAAAACAAAAACTTCTTCAGAATACAGAGCTGTATACCGAAGAAGAAATCGAAAGTTTGGTTTCAAAGGCAAAAGAGATTATTCCGCAAAAGGTTGATTTTTATGCCGACAAAATCGGTGTGACTTACAATAAAATCACAATCCGATGTCAGCGTACCCGTTGGGGAAGCTGCTCATCAAAAGGGAATCTGAACTTCAACTGTCTGCTTGTTTTGCTTCCCGATGAAATCATCGACAGCGTTGTTGTTCACGAACTTTGCCACAGAAAACAGATGAATCATTCCGCAAAATTCTATGCGGAAATCGAAAAAGTTTTTCCCGATTACAAGTCTTGCCACGCTTGGCTTAATCAGAATGGCAGAAAATATATGAGCCGTATACCAAAGTGAAAATGAGATAACAGGAGAACTTTATGAAAACAGAGAAAAATATTTTGATTGCATTTATTCTTAATCTTGCTTTTTCAATTTTTGAATGTATTGGCGGTATCTTTACAGGCAGTGTTGCTATAATATCTGATGCAATTCACGATTTCGGAGATGCGGCAGGAATAGGAATATCTTATTTTCTTGAAAAGAAAAGCAAAAAAAAGCCCGACGAAAAATACACTTACGGTTATGCAAGATATTCTGTTATCGGCAGCCTTATCACAACATTTATTCTTCTTTTTGGTTCGGTTACAGTGATTTATAATGCGGTCAACAGAATCATAAATCCTACCGAAATTAATTATAACGGAATGATTGTTTTTGCTGTTGTCGGTGTTTGTGTTAATTTTTGTGCAGCATATTTTACCCGTGACGGAGATTCGCTGAATCAAAAGGCGGTTAACTTGCATATGCTTGAGGATGTTTTGGGCTGGGCGGTTGTTCTTATTGGTGCAATTGTAATGAGAATAACCGATTGGTTTTTTATTGACCCGATTATGTCTGTCGGCGTGTCGATGTTTATATTGGTAAACGCTGTCAGAAATCTGAAAGAAGCAATTGATTTATTTCTTGAAAAAATACCGCACGGAATTGATGTGAAAGAAATCGCTGAACACATTTGCGAGATTGACGGTGTTCTCGGTGTTCATCATATTCATATCTGGAGTATGGACGGCCAAAGCAACTATGCAACAATGCATGTTGTCACGAATTCTGATTTTCAGAAAATAAAAGAAGTAATTCGAGAAGAGTTGAGTGAACACGGTATAAATCATGCAACGCTTGAACTTGAAAATGAAGATGAACATTGTCATGAGGAAAATTGTTCGGTAGAGCATATTATTTCTTCAGCTCATCATCACCATCATCATCATTAAATGTTTGACCCTTATTCTAAAATATTTTACAGACAAAGGAGCAATTATGGATTTTTTGAAACTTGCAACCGAGAGATATTCGGTGCGTAAATTTACGGATAAGCCACTTGAAAAAGAGGTTATTGATAAAATTCTTGAAGCTGCTCATATTGCACCTACGGGCTGCAATTATCAGCCGCAGAGGATTCTTATTATCAACAATAGAGAAACACTTACAAAGCTTAAAGAATGCACCCGTTGTCATTTTGATGCGCCTTGTGCAATGCTTGTTTGCTATAACAAGGATGAATGCTGGACAAGACCGTATGACGGCAATCAGAGCGGCGTTGTTGATGCAAGCATTGTAACAACTCACATGATGCTTGAGGCTTGGGAACTCGGTATCGGTTCAACATGGGTTATGCATTTCAATCCGTTCAGAATGCGCGAGGCATTTGCAATTCCCGAAAATATCGAGCCCGTTGCGCTTATCGTTATGGGTTATCCCGCACCCGATGCAGTCCCCAATGAAAGACACACGGTTTACAGACCGATGGAAGAAACAGTTTATTATAATGAGTTTTGATGTATGAAGGTTATTATTTCTTGTCTTAATTCAAAATATGTCCACGCTTCACTTTCTCCATGGTGTTTGCTTGCAGGAATTCGTGAATTTTCAAATAATACTTATGATGCTTTGGTTATGGAAAGCACAATCAACGGTGATACAGAGTCATTTGCTCAAAAAATTATAGATGAAAAACCCGATGTTGCAGCATTTTCGTGTTATATCTGGAACATTACAAAAACTCTCGAAGTTTGCCGTATTATAAAAAGAAAGCACGATTGCAAAATTGTGCTTGGCGGTCCTGAGGCGGCATACCGTCCGAAAGATATTCTTGAAAAATATAAATTTGCGGATTTTGTTCTTTCGGGAGAGGGGGAATGGACATTTCCTGAATTTCTCGATAATATGAACGGAGATCTGAGCCTTGTGTCGGGTCTTACATACAGAAAAAACGGTGAAATTATCACAATCCCCGAAAAGGAATATATGGACAGTCCGCCGTCACCGTTCAGCAACGAATTTTTCAAAAATCTCAACGGCAGAATTTCATATATAGAAACCTCCAGAGGGTGCCCTTACCGCTGTGCCTTCTGCCTTTCGGGAAGATGTTCGCCGCTTCGTTTCTTTGATATCGGGAGAGTAAAAAATGATATAATCAGACTGTCGGAAAGCGGCACGCAGACCGTTAAATTTGTTGACCGTACTTTTAATGCAAACGCAGAAAGAGCCAACGAAATTCTGCTTTTTATCAAAGAAAATTACGGTAAAGAAATACCGGAGAATATATGTTTCTATTTTGAAATTGCAGGTGATATTTTAAAGGAAAGCACACTTGAAATATTATCGTCAATGCCTCGCGGTGCGGTACAGCTTGAAATAGGTATGCAGTCATTTAACGAGGAAACCTTAAGGAAAATCAACAGAAAAACCAACACGAAAAAACTTGTTGATAACATCGGAAAACTTATAAGCTTCAACAATATGCATATTCATATTGACCTTATTGCAGGGCTTACGGGTGAAAACCTTGAAAGCTTCAGAAACAGTTTTAATATTGCATATTCACTTAAAGCGCATATGCTCCAGATGGGCTTCTTAAAGCTCCTTTACGGCGCGGATATGCGTGAAAACAAGGAAGAATATCCCTGCACATTTACCGATGAACCGCCTTATGAGGTCACATCAACTCCGTGGCTTTCATCCGATGAGATAAAAATGCTTAAAAACTGTGAGGATGCAGTTGACAGACTATATAACAGCGGCCGTTTTTTATTTACTCTTGATTATCTTACAGACGAAGTGGGTATATCACCGTTTGACGTTTTCAACAGTTTCGGTAATTCTGTAAACGGCAACAAAATGCGGCTTTGCGACTATGCGGAAAACCTTTATTATTTCTTTTGTGATAAATGCGACAGAAAAATATTAAGAGAAAAAATTCTTTGTGATTTGCTTTGCTGTTCATCATCTGTACAAATTCCCGATATTTTTAAAATCAAAGACCCGATTTATAAGAAAATCAAAAAATATTTTATAGAAAATGTGGATAAAAATATAAAAATCGCTATTCTTTATTCGGGAAATCAGGTTTTTGCAGTCAATCAGAGCAAAGAAAAAAACCTTCATAACAGATATGAAGGCGCATTTTATAATATTGATGAATTTGTTGAATTTTAGTTTTTCAAGGCAGGGAGAATGCGGCGTTCCGATAAGACAGCATAGCAGAAATTAAAAAGTGCGGCAGATGCCAAACAGATTGCTTATTAAATTAAGAAAGGATTTCTGCTATGAAAAATCAAATTATGTCTTGTGAATTCAACATTGACACTGCTTGTGTTGAGTTGAAGTTAACCGACGGTTCTATGGTGTCAATCGACTGTGATACAGTCGAAAACGAATATGCTCGTAATATGTATGAAGTATCGGAACTCAATTTTCTTATCTACAACGAACCGATAAGTTATGTCAGATTACTGTTAAACGGAAAGATAGAAGAATATCTGCGAAATAATACGGATTATACTACACTATCAGATATGAGATAAAAGTTTGGCAGGCAGCATCACTTTTGTGGTGTTGCCTGCTTTTTATATTGATATCATTATTTAATATGTCAGCAAGTATCAAATATGATTTAAGTTTGTTATTTCTTGTTTGCCAGGCGGTAATTGTTTACAAGGGCGGCAAGCTCCAAACGGCTGTGAACCGCCAGAGTATAATAAATATCTTTTACATAATCCTTCACGGTATGCTCGGAAATGACGAGGGTTTTTGCAATATCCTTGTTAGTGTAGCCAAGACAGATAAGCTCCGCAACCTCACGTTTCTTCGGGCTGAGTTTTGCAAGAGGATTATCTGCATCGTCTGCCGAAACAGTTGCAGACTCGGTTTTTACTTCCGTTTTCACGGCGGAAACAGTCTCTGTTTCTTCCTCTGCCGCATGAACGGTGTCGTCGGCAATGCGGCGGCGAAGCGCGAACATCAGGAATGGCTCAACCTGCATAAACACGAA
>JAFWYP010000044.1 GCA_017517665.1 Clostridia bacterium
CAACTTCAATAAGAGCAGTTGCCTGACCTCTGCCTATACCCTTTGTTTCTCTGGTGATGCAGATTGAACCGCCGCCGATACCGACCTTTACGAAGTCTGCGCCTGCCTTTGCAAGGAAGAGGAAGCCTTCACGGTCAACAACGTTACCTGCACCGATTTTAACTGAATCGCCGTACTTTTCACGAACAAAAGCAAGAGTCTGCTCCTGCCATACTGTATAACCTTCGGATGAGTCTATGCAAAGAACATCTGCACCAGCTTCAACAAGCGCAGGAATTCTCTTTTCATAGTCAAGAGTGTTTACACCTGCACCTACAATATAGCTCTTATTTGCATCAAGAAGCTCCTGAGGATTTTCCTTATGCTGTGAATAGTCCTTACGGAATACAAAATAAAGAAGTTTTCCGTCTTTATCAATAATGGGAAGTGAATTAAGCTTGTTTTCCCAGATAATATCGTTTGCTTCCTTGAGTGTTGTTGTTTCGGGGGCAGTTACAAGCTTTTCAAAGGGAGTCATGAAATCGGCAACAAGAGTATCAGCGCTCATTCTGCTTACTCTGTAATCTCTGCCGGTAACAACGCCGAGAAGCTTGCCGTTGGAAGTTCCGTCTTCGGTAACAGCCATTGTGCTGTGACCTGTCTGCTCATAGAGGTCAAGAACTTCAGCAAGAGTTGAATCAGGCTTGAGGTTTGAATCACTTACAACAAAACCTGCCTTATAACCTTTAACCTTGGCAACCATTGCCGCTTCATCTTCAATGCTCTGTGAACCGTAGATAAATGAAACGCCGCCTTCTTTAGCAAGCGCTATAGCCATTGTATCATTGGAAACAGACTGCATGATAGCGGAAACAAGGGGGATGTTAAGACTGATAGGGCATTCTTCTTCGCCCTTTCTGTACTTAACAAGGGGGGTTCTGAGATTTACGTTTGCGGGGATGCATTCCCTTGATGTGTAGCCCGGAATGAGAAGATACTCACTGAAAGTTCTTGAGGGCTCCTGACAATAAATTGCCATCGTTATCACTCCTTATATAAAAGTTAATTGTAAACAAAAAATTAAATTACATTATTTTATAACACAAAACAGAAAATGTCAATATTTTATCGGCAAAATTCCGAAATATAATTGCTGATGCTTTTTTCAATTATTTCTATCGCCTTATCACGGTTCTGAACCTCATCAACAACTGTTTCCTTATCCTCAAGATTTTTATAAACCTTGAAGAAATGCTTCATTTCATCAAAAACATGCTTGGGAAGCTCGGAGATATCTTTATAACCGTTGTAGTTCGGGTCATTAAACGGAATTGAAATAATTTTTTCATCAAGCTTACCGCTGTCCTTCATGGTAATAACACCTATGGGATAGCAGCGCACAAGAGTCATGGGATCAATTTTTTCACTGCAGATTACAACAACGTCAAGAGGGTCAAGATCATCGCCGTAAGTTCTGGGGATAAAACCGTAGTTAGCGGGATAATGAGTTGAAGTATAAAGAATTCTGTCGAGCATAAGAACACCGGTTTCCTTATCAAGCTCATATTTCTTTTTACTGCCTTTTGTAATTTCGATAACCGCCATGAAATCCGTGGGGGTTATTCTTTTGGGGTTTATATCATGCCATATATTACCCATTTTTTCACCTTCCATTTAAAATTTTCTGCCTGCTCCACTGTGCCTTACACCGCCGGATGAAAGGTGAACGGAAACTCTTCCGCCTCCACCTCCGCCGCCGTGTCTGTGATGGTTGTTATTATTATTTTTCGGAATCTTTGTTGTAATCACATTCTTACTGATTACATTATCATTTGAAGCGGTAAGCTCAAGAGAAATATCATCTGCGTTGAATTCATCGCCCTTACCGATATTCTTATAACTGCTTTTAACAGCAAAAACGGTTATTCCGCCTGCAACAAGACCGACAACAATATATATCAGAATATGCAACAAGCTGAAATCATTTTTAGCATCCGTATAATCGTTATAATAGTATTCTTCCTCATAATCTCCGCCATAAGTCGGAACGAACCCGCCGTATTCATAATATGAAGAACCGTCATCGGATTCAGCCGAAAGCTTTTCTGCACTATATATCATTGTAATTATGCAGTCGGCATATTCCCCTTCAGTAACATAAAAATATCCGCTGTCAACTATTTTGTTAAGCTCGTAATCCGAATATTCGTCAATGCACAAACCTGCGCACGAGACATAAATTTCACGGTTATCCATGTCAATAAGGAAAAGAATACCGTTTTCGGACCATCCGCTGCTGAAAATCAGACTGTCATAATAATCATCGGCAAATTCCATTGCAGACTTACCCATAGCATCTTCGGTTGTAACAACAGCAACGGAAAACTCTGTTGAATTTGCAAACTCATATGCCGCCTCATCAACACGTTCTGTTTCTTCTTCACTGAAAAGAGAGGCTCTGTCATCAATCATGACATCAAATGTATACGCATACGAACAAACTGAAAACAAAAACAAAAACAAAAGAGCCAATATGATTGCAGAAATTCTTTTCATCAGAAAATCACCTCCGCCAAAGTCAGCAAAACCGTCGATGCAGCTGCAACAGCGGCAAAAAGACCGCCAAGTTTTTTTTTGCAAACAGGCATTTCTCCATATACCGAACCTGTCTGACCGTTAAGAGCATAAATATAATTTTTGCCGTTATGCTTATAGTTCAAAACCCACACGGGAAGAAGATTATATTTCCATGTGAATTCTCCCAAATTAATCTGTGAATTCTTAACATTTACACCTGCATAATTAATTGTTGATTTAAGCTTTTCCGCAGAAAAAGCTTTTATATCGTTTGCCGCATGCTGATAAATATCACTCGATTCAACATCTCTCTTTTCGGCAAAATATCCCGAAAGATACGACATTGAGAAAGGAACAAAATCAGCAGAATTAAAAGGACATACATATTTCATGAGGTCTCTGTCTTTGCTTTTGAGTGCCGCCTCGGGCATATTGAGAACCTTCATTCTGCCCTGCCTGAAATGCCCCATAACAGTTGTTTCGGTATATTTCAAATCTCCGACAATCCAAGACTTAATCTGACGTGAGGTTGCATTAAGAGAACCGTTTGCATCGCAGTCAATATACCAATACGGAAAATAAACACCTTTTATCTCTTCAAGTCGGGAATCCGAAATAAAATTCTTTGGCAAAAACTTCTTTTTACCGCAAAGCTCTTTGAATTTATTAATCGCTCCCTTCTTATCAATTTTGAAGGGAATAATAAAATCAGGTTTTAATTCTCCGCTGAGTCTGCCTGAAAGCACAACGGGATTTGAGCAATAGTAACAGGTTGTTGCGGCAGTTGTTTCATCCGTAACAATCTGCGCACCGCAGCTCGGGCAGGAATAAAGAAGGGCATTTTCAAGCTCTTCCCTCTTTTCTTCGGTTTCGGGTGAATGATTTTTGAGTGTCTCATCTTTTTTAAAGAAATCCTCTTCCTTGAAAACAGAATCGCAGTATTCGCATATAAAATCCTGCTTTTCAGCATCAAATTTAAGCCCTGCACCGCAGGCGGGACATTTATACTGAACAGCTTCCAACTCTGTCACACCCCTTTTTCCAAAATATTGTTTTAATTATTTTCTGTAGATTGTAAATCTGAATTCAACACCGTTATGTTCAAGTTTTTCGCCACTGTCGGTAAGCACCCAGCCTTCGGCTTCGTCAAGATTCGGGAAAAATCTGTCCGCATCCTTTTCGGTTTCAACCTTTGTTACATATGCTGTATCGCAATAAGGCAAAAGCTGTTCGTAAACCTTTGAACCGCCGATAACATAAACGGTGTTTGTATCATATCTTTCAAGCTGTTCAAAAAGCTCATCAAGAGAATGACAAACAATAACATTTTCTGCTGACCATTCGCGGTCGGTTGTGAGAACAATATTCACCCTGTTTGGAAGTGCCTTCTGACTGGGGAAAGTGAGAAACGTTGTTTTGCCCATTACAACAACATTGCCTGTTGTTTTTTCTTTAAAAAATTTCATATCCGCGGGAATATGGTTGAGCAATTTATCGCCGATACCTATCCCCCAGTTTTTATCAACATTAACGATTGTTTTCATAATACCCTCTTAATACAAAAATGTTATCAGATTGCAACGGGAATTTTCTCGCTGAAATCATGGAATTTATAATTTACAAAGGAAAAGCTGTCCTTTGTAAACTGATAGAAATCGGTTATGCTTTTATCCATCACAAATTCGGGAGCATCATAAGGCTCACGGCTGATAAGCTCCTCAATAATGGGAATATGTCTGTCATAGATGTGTGCATCGGCAATAACATGAACGAACTCACCGACCTCAAGACCGCTGACTTGCGCAAACATATGAACAAGAGCCGCATACTGCGCAACATTCCATGCATTTGCGGCAAGCATATCCTGCGAACGCTGATTGAGAATTGCATTGAGCTTATTGCCTGATGTATTGAAAGTCATTGAATATGCACAAGGATAAAGAGCCATTTCGCTCAAATCCTGATGAACATAGATATTCGTAAGAATTCTTCTGCTTTGAGGATTATGTTTAAGGTCATAAAGCACTCTGTCAACCTGGTCCATA
Organism: Clostridia bacterium; assembly: GCA_017517665.1. Lineage (GTDB taxonomy): Bacteria > Bacillota > Clostridia > Oscillospirales > Acutalibacteraceae > CAG-177. The sequence continues at coordinate 4,602 of JAFWYP010000044.1, forward strand.
TCACCTTCTTTATAATGATGTTTAACACCGAGCTGATAGCCGTACGCTTTACCGATTGAGCCGTTTTCGTCTGCCCATGAATCCCATACATGACTGCCGAGATCGGCAATATTGTTTGATTTTTTCTGCCATATCCAAAGGATTTCGTCAACGGCGCTCTTGATAAATGTCTTTCTGATTGTCTGTGCGGGGAATTCCTTGCTCAGGTCATATCTGTTGACAACACCGAATTTTTTGACGGTGTGGGCAGGTGTGCCGTCTTCCCATCTGGGACGGACATCAAGCTCAGTATCCCAAAAACCGTTCTGAATAATATCCTTGCAAGTATCAATAAAAACTTTATCCGCAAAACTCATGTCAAAATCCTCCAAGTCTTTTTATATAATCAGCAATACCCTGCTCAAAATTGACTCCGAATCGTGTATCTGTTCCCGCTTCGTATGTTCTTTTTATTGCAAAATTGGTAAATTCAAGGGCAATTTCCGCACTTTCGGAGATTGATTTTCCGTTGAGATATGCACCCGTCAGCGCAGATGCAAATAAATCGCCTGTTCCGTAATAAATTCCGGGATATTTCTTTGAAAAGCTGTAAAAAATCTCATCTGCATCACGGCAATACACCGCGCACCCGAGTTCATACTCATTGAACGCAACGCCTGTAAGCACAACCATTTCAGGTCCGAGCAAAGATAAACGCTTTAAAATATCTTCAATATAATCTTTGCTGTACGGAGGTTCATGATATTCTTCATCAAGAAGAAATGCCGCTTCGGTAATATTCGGAACAATAATATCCGCTTTTCTGCAAAGAAGCGTCATTTCTTTTGCAAACTCTTTGTCAAAGGTAGCATACATTTTTCCGCCGTCTGCCATCGCAGGGTCAACAATAACAACGGTTTTATCCGTTCTGAACATATCTATAAAATCGCAGACAATATCCACCTGCTCAATTGAGCCTAAGAATCCGCTGTAAATACCGTCAAATGTTATTCCGAGGCTTTTCCAATGCAAAGCAAAAGGTGTTAAATCGGTTGTTAAATCGCGATAAGTATAACCGTTTATGTTGCCCGTGTGTGTCGAAAGAACGGCGGTCGGCATTGCAGCGGTTTCGATTCCTGCAGCAGAAATAACCGGTATGGCAGCTGTCAGCGAACATTTTCCTATTCCTGATATATCATGTATAGCCGCAACACGCTTTTGATTATTCAACAACTCACCGCCTCCGAATAAAATTATACATATTAATTATACTCCATATAATAATTCTTTTCAACCTCAAAATTTTAACGTTTACATAAAAAAATACTTTACAATGTGTTAAAAAAATGGTAACATATGATAAATAATTATATTTTTTCAGAAGGAGAAATCATCATGAAAAAAACAAGCATGAAAATCGTCAGCATTATTCTTGCGTTTTCTCTCATCTTCGGCGGTTCATCAGTAACAAGCTACGCTGCCGCAGATTTCACAAAAACGCTTGAAAACTTCGGTCTTTCAATCGTTGAAACAATCTTCACCACTCTTGTCGGTGCAATCAACTTCATTGTTCCCGACAGCCCGAAATTCATTCAGGTAAAAGACAGAGTTATCGAAAACTTCTACGAAGGCACAGAAACATGGGAAAAAGAAGCAAAGGCTGACGCACAGTGGAAGCTCGGCTATGCAAAAGCTTCTCTCGTTCCCTCAGACTGGGAAACAAAAGATTATTATCTCGGCGGTTTCATCGATCCCAACAACGGCATGGTAAACAAGGTTGAAGAAATCATTGACGATATGCAGGCAAGAGTTATCGCGGTTGAAGACGGCTCAGGCAGAGGCGTTGCTCTCTTTGCAAATATTGACTGCATCGGTTTCTCAAACGGCGATATCAAGGAAATCCGCAAACGTGTTGAATCTATGAATCTCGGCGTTAAGTTCAACAGCATCAATGTTTCATCAACACATACCCACAGCTGCATCGATACACAGGGTCTCTGGACAAATCTTTTCCCCAAGCTCTTCAAGAACCTTGCTCTCTCCTACATTCCTTTCGTTGAAAAGGAAAGAGGCGCAGATGCCGAATATATGGAATTCATTTATGAAACAGTTGCAAACGCAATGAAAAAAGCTGTTGAAACAATGGTTCCCGGCACAATGACATATGCAGTAAAAGAAATCAACCCCGAATACTTCAACAACAAGAACAGAAGCCAGTCAACATCACTTATTGATGACCTTGCACGCTTTGTTTTCACTCCCGATAATAAATCACTCAAGCCCACAATGATAGTTAACATTGCTGCTCATCCCGACGTTGCAGGTCTTCCCGTTGACGATGTTGATAACGGCAGAGACCTTTCAGGCGACTATATCTACTATCTTGGCAAAAAGCTTGAAGAAAAAGGCTATAACTTCATGTTCTTCAACGGCGCTATCGCAGGTATCTATGAAGGCAGAGGCCCTGCAGGCGACGGCGTTCCTACAAAGCGCAGATATGAAGAAACTCTCCGCTACGGCGAAGAAATGGCTTATCTTGCACTCAACCTCACAAACGACGTTGACACTATCAAAGCTAATTTGACAGAAGCAGAAAAGACAAAGATTGAAAAAGGAAAGGCAATCGGCGGCGACAGCTACACTCTCTGGTATGAAGGCTGGACTCCCGTTGAAGAAAAGGTTCTTGAACCCAACCTCAACATTATCATCAAGGAAGTTAAGATTAAGGTTACAAATCCCCTTATTCAGCTTGTTGGTAAGCTCAACCTCGTTAACTACACAGTTTGCAAGGAAGGCTTCAGCTACTACATCTTCGCAGAAATCGGTTACATGGAAATGGGCGGCGTTAAGGTTGCATTCATGCCCGGTGAAATTGTTCAGGACCTTATCTGCGGCGGCGGTTCTCTCACAGCAGACGGTTCATTCACAGGCAAGGACTTCGGTTACAAAACTGTTTATGAGCTCTTCGGTGAAGACACAATCTGCTTCGGTCTTATGAATGACGCTATCGGTTATGTTGTTCCCGATAACGACTATTCAATGGCTCTCCTTGGCGACCACTATCAGGAAATGATTTCTCTCGGTGAAGAAGCAGGCTCAACAATCTTGAAGGGCATGGCTGAAATCGCAGAAGAAGTTAAATAATCAAGCATTATTTTTACGGCTGTCTGAAAAAGGCAGCCGTAGTTTTTTTGATTTTGATATTGTATTTATCAAAGTAAAGTGTTAAAATAACCCTCACAGCAAATAAAAAGGATGTTATAAATGCAAAAACCGTTTATAAAAGGTCTGTCGCACGGAATACCGATTTGCCTCGGATATTTTTCCGTTTCATTTGGCTTTGGAATTCTTGCCGTTAAATCGGGATTGCAGGCTATTGACGCAATTTTGATTTCACTTACAAATCTCACTTCTGCCGGTCAGGCGGCAGGTGTCGGAATAATTGCAGCCGCAGGTACTCTGCTTGAAATGGCTGTTACACAGTTTGTTATAAATCTGAGATATTCGCTCATGGGGCTTACACTCTCTCAAAAGCTTTCCGATAAATTCACAACAGTTCACAGGCTTATAGCCTCGTTCGGAATAACGGATGAAATATTTGCCGTTGCTGTATCGCAGAAAGAAAAGCTTGTGCCGACTTATATGTACGGTCTGATAATGATTTCAGCATCCGGCTGGGTCAGCGGCACAGCTCTGGGCGCAGTTGCGGGGCTTGCTCTCCCCGCTTCATTAACCGCCGCAATGGGAATTCTGCTTTACGGAATGTTCATTGCAATTATTGTTCCTGCCGCAAAAAAATGCAAAAAAGATTTGATTGTTATTCTTCTTGCTGCCATATTCAGCGCAATATTCAAATATTTTCTCCCCAGTGTTTCATTCGGATTTGCAATCATAATCAGCGCAATTCTTGCCGCCGTTATCGGTGCACTTCTTTTCCCGATTAATCTTGCGGAAGCGGAGGGTGAAAGCAAATGACAATGTTACTTTATATTGCTGTTATGGCAGGTGTTACATATCTTATCCGCATGATTCCTTTCACTCTTTTCAGGAAAAAAATCAAATCAAGATTCATTCAGAGCGTTCTTTACTATATCCCGTATGCTGTACTCAGCGCCATGACATTTCCCGCGATTTTCTATTCAACGGACAACACCGTTACCGCTGTTGTAGGTACTGTTATCGCGATAATTCTTGCATATTTCAAATTACCGCTTACAGTTGTAGCAATAGCTGCTTGTGCGACGGCATTCCTGACAGGATTTATAATTTAATCTAAAAAATGAATTGACCCGGTAAAAAGCACCCTCCTATTGTAGAATTAAGACATCTGCCATAGGAGGAATTTTTATGTCTGAAGTAACGTATTAAAGAAGAAAAGCAAAAATCTGTATGATAGCGCAATGGTCGAAAAAATCTCTATTTTCAAAACCGGATGTTCACATCCTCATAAATGAATAAACACACTTTTATAACCACGATAGAAATCATCAAAAAACGAAACTGACTCCGCTAAAAAACGAAGTCAGTTTACTGCTAAAAATTCAATTTCACCTGCCAAAGAGATTCTTTGGTACTGTCCGAACAATCGGGATCGGTTCTCTTTACGGCAGGGGATATATTTTATTTTGAATCAATATATCTGCAGGCTGCAAGAGCTGCAACAGAGCCGTCTGCAGCTGCGGTGGTTATCTGTCTTATCTGTTTTTTGCGGCAGTCACCTGCAACAAAAACACCTTCTGTTTTTGTAAGACAGCTTTCATCGGAATCAATATATCCCCATTCATCAAGACCTGCAATTTCTTCAAAAATCTTGTTATTGGGAATAAGTCCGATTGCAACGAAAAGCCCGTTGACCTCAAGCTCACTTTCAGAACCGTCATCTTCCTTGCGAAGAGTAAGACTTTCAAGTGTGCCTTCACCGTTAAGCGAAGAAATAACAGTTCCCATTATAAACTCAACATTATCCTTTTCCCTGAGCTTTTCAACAAGTCTTGCTTCGCCCGTGAAATAATCAAGATTCTGGATAACATAGACTTTTTCGCATCCTTCGGAAAGAAGAACAGCCTCCTGCAAAGCGGAGTTGCCGCCGCCGAGAACAGCTACGGTCTGTCCCTTGAAGAAAGCACCGTCACAAACAGCACAGTAGGAAATGCCCTCACCGACAAGTTCATTTTCGTTGGGAAGTCCTGTCTGTCTGTGCTTTACACCAGTTGCAATGATAACAGCCTTTGCTTCATGCTCGCCGTCCTCGGTTATAACAGTTTTGGTATCACCGTTATCGCGGATTGCGGTAACAGTTTCCATTTCAATATCCGCACCTTGACTGATAACCTGGTCAACAAGCTTATCTGCAAATTCATTGCCGCTCATTTTGGCAAATCCGGGATAATTTTCAATCTGCGGTGAAAAAGTTATCTGACCGCCAAAGGTCGCTTTTTCAAGAACGAGAACCGATTTATCTGCACGCAGTGCATAGAGCGCTGCGGTTAATCCCGCAGGCCCTGCACCGATAACAATTATATCATACATTATAATGTCACCTTATATTGTCACATTTTATACAGCTGCACCCTTTGCAGCTTCAATGAATTTTTTAATCTCGGGAACGCCCGCATACTTAACGGCCTCACCGTTTGAAACAACAACGAGTGTGGGTGCCTGCTTAACGCCGAGCTGCATTGCAAGAGCTTCGTTTTCATATGCCATGAGTTCCTGAACTGCGATATCAGCCTTTGCAAGGAGAGAAAGAGCGACCTTGCAGTTGGGGCATGTTGCTGTTTTGAAGAGATAGATACCGTCTGCAAGTCCGCAGCCAAAATCATCAAAATCATCGAGGTTTGCCTTCAATGCAGAAGCTAATTTCTTATGCTTTGAGATATCGGAAGCTGCAATATTATATACCTTGCGTTCCTTATATTCCTGTGACTTACCGTCATTCCAGTTCTGAACAGGTCTGTAGTAACCTGTGATACGGCTGTAAACCTCTGTTGTTTCACCGCATTCGGGGCAGGTATAAACCTCGCCTGCAATATAGCCGTGGTTCTTACATACGGAATATGTGGGTGAAAGAGTATAATAGGGAAGCTTATAGTTTTCCGCAATCTTTCTTACAAGATTTGCTGCAGCTTTCCAGTCGGGAAGCTTTTCGCCGAGGAATGCATGGAAAACAGTACCCGATGTGTAAAGAGTCTGAAGTTCATCCTGAATATCAAGAGCTTCAAAGATATCCTCTGTGTAACCAACGGGAAGATGTGAGCTGTTGGTATAGTAAGGAGTTTCTTCGGAAGCTGTGATAATGCCGGGATAACGCTTAACGTCATGCTTTGCAAGACGGTAAGATGTTGATTCTGCGGGAGTTGCTTCAAGGTTGTAGAGATCGCCGTATTCTTCCTGATAGTCGGAAAGGCGTTCTCTCATGTGATTAAGAACATCTTGTGCGAACTTCTGGGTCTTTTCGTTTGTCATATCTGCACGAAGCCAGTTTGCATTGAGACCTACTTCGTTCATACCGACAAGACCGATTGTTGAGAAATGATTATTGAATGTTCCGAGATATCTCTTTGTGTAGGGATAGAGACCTTCTTCAAGAAGCTTTGTGATGATTGTACGCTTGATTTTGAGTGAACGGGCAGCGATATCCATCATCTTATCAAGTCTTCTGTAAAAATCGGCTTCACTTTCTGCAAGATAAGCGATTCTGGGAAGGTTGATTGTTACAACACCGACTGAACCTGTGCTTTCACCGCTTCCGAAGAAACCGCCGCTCTTCTTACGGAGTTCACGAAGGTCAAGGCGGAGACGGCAGCACATTGAACGGACATCGCTGGGTTCCATGTCGCTGTTGACATAGTTTGAGAAATAGGGAGTGCCGTATTTTGAAGTCATTTCAAAGAGAAGCTTGTTGTTCTCTGTTTCTGACCAGTCAAAGTCTGCTGTGATTGAATATGTGGGAATGGGATACTGGAATCCTCTGCCGTTAGCATCGCCTTCAATCATGATTTCGATGAAAGCTTTGTTGATCATATCCATTTCGGCTTTGCAATCTTTATATTTGAAATCCATTTCCTTGCCGCCTACGATAGCGTTCTGCTCTGCAAGGTCAGCAGGAACTGTCCAGTCAAGTGTGATGTTTGAGAAGGGAGCCTGTGTACCCCAACGGCTGGGTGTATTTACGCCGAAAACGAACGACTCAATGCACTTCTTGACCTGCTCATAGGTGAGGTTATCAACCTTAACGAAAGGAGCAAGATAGGTGTCGAATGAAGAAAATGCCTGAGCACCTGCCCATTCATTCTGCATAATTCCGAGGAAGTTAACCATCTGATTACAAAGAGTTGCAAGGTGGCTTGCAGGTGCGGAAGTAATCTTACCTGTTACGCCGCCGAGACCTTCCTGAATAAGCTGTCTGAGCGACCAGCCTGCACAGTAACCTGTAAGCATTGAAAGGTCGTGAAGGTGGATATCAGCGTTTCTGTGTGCGTTGGCAATTTCGTCATCATAGATTTCTGAAAGCCAGTAGTTAGCTGTGATTGCACCGGAGTTGCTGAGGATAAGACCGCCTACGGAATAAGTAACTGTTGAGTTTTCCTTAACTCTCCAGTCAGTAACGTTAACATAGCTGTTTACAAGCTCTTTATAGTCAAGAATTGTTGATTTGAGGTTACGGAGTTTTTCGCGCTGTCTGCGGTAAAGAATATATGCCTTTGCGATATCGGCATACCCTGCCTGAATAAGAACAGACTCAACGCTGTCCTGAATATCCTCAACAGCAATAACGTTGTTGTGGATTTTGGGTTCGAAGTCTGCTGTTACTTTGAGAGCGAGGAAATCAATTGTTGAGGGGTGATACTGCTTCTCCTGGGATTCAAATGCCTTTTTGATAGCTTCTGCGATTTTGGTAATGTTGAATTCTGCGGTTTTGCCGTCTCTTTTGATTACCTGATACATACCGTCTTTCCTTTCATTTTTATATATTAACTAAAATTAAAACCTACTATATGTTGTGCCTGTACGGCAACGATTAAGATATTATCAAATAAATATTGTTCTGTCAATGGGTTTTACAAGATATTGTGTTGATATTTTCAAGTTTGTGGAAACTGCACTATATATGCAGTATTATTTGTCTATTTTTTCATACTCCCCTGATTTCGCACTCATCTACATATTGAAGCATGATTTTTCTCATCCGTTCCATTTCTTCTTTTGGAACAGCGGACATACCGAAACCGATTAATTCACCCGAATCAATAAACCCCTGAAGAAAATGGCGTTTTGCACCTTTTATCATTTCACCGAGACTGTTCATGCCGAAAACGCTGTGGAATTCACGGACAATTGTTGTTCTGAATTCATAATCAACCTTACCTTCAAGGAGAAAAGCAATGCTTTCTTTTATTTTGGAGATATCGTATCCGCTTATTCCGACGGTTTCCGCATAAAGCTCGGGTGAATTCTTGATATCCATTGCAACATAGTCAACAAGACCTTTTTCGACAAGACTGCGGAGTTTTTCAGGAAATGTTCCGTTGGTGTCAAGTTTAACCGAATAACCAAGGTCTTTGACACGGCTTATGAAATCTTCGATATCTTTCTGAAGAAGCGGCTCACCGCCCGTTATTGCAACGCCGTCGAGAACACCGACTCTTTTTTTGAGAAATGCAAATATTTCTTCATCGGAATACTCACTCTGCTTTTCGGGATTGATTACCAGACGCGAGTTATGACAGAACGGGCATCTCAGATTGCACCCTGCGGTAAATATTGTGCAAGCCATTTTTCCGGGATAATCGAGAAGCGTCAGTTTTTGTAAGCCTTGAATGTTCATGATAATCACCCTTTCTCAAGTTAGCTAGTTGCGGTTAATCGGCGGTGTATGTCTATAATAACACAAGATGTTGTGTTTTGCAATACCTAAAACCACAAAATTTTGATATTTTTTAAATTTTCCGTAAAAAAAAGACGGCAACCCGAAGATTGCCGTCCAATAATATGTACTATTATTTGCTTTCCTTCTTCTTGCGGAAGAGAATTGCCTGAACGGGGAAGAATGCAATAAACTGGAAGAACATGCAGCCGAATGTTGAAACATTGTTTGCAAGGTTAACAGACCAGTTCCAATTGAGGAAGAGAGTATTGAGTGTGGGTGCGAGCCATGCCGAGAAAAGAAGGATGATAACGGTGCAAACAAAATAAATGGGAAGAGTGATTGCGATATTTGCACTTGAGTTGAAAGTCTTTTCTCTGTTGATAAAGAAAGCAACTATCTGAGCAACAACATTTGAAACATTGAATGCGATGCAGTAGCCAAGACCGCCGAGAATAACAGCTCCTGTTGCAGGGTCTGTGTTAACAGGATAATTGAAAACAGGAACACCGTTAATAACGAGTTTAACAAATTCCTGATCAAAAAGATCCTTAACTGCAGGAATCAAAGGAATGAGGTTAACCAATGCAAGCTGAACAACGCAAGCACCGAGGCTTACAATGATAAACTTGACAAAAATCCAGAGTTTGGCAAGGAAACCGCCATTGTTATTTGTTTTTTCCATAATATTATCTCCTAACATTATAAATTCAATGTATTATATCATATAAACATAATAATTGGCAAGCCAAAAAATGACATTATTTTTTGTGCATAATTACTCAACGGTATTGAGAACCAAAGGTTTAAACTCAGTTTTTTCATTTCCGAATTTCAAAGATGATAAAAATCGTTGTCCGGCACTTTCAAATAAAGAATCGTTGTTTGCATACAAAACAGCAATTACATCGCCCTTTTCGGCGTGATCTCCTGTTTTTTTACGGAGAACAATTCCGGCAGATGAATCAATAACATCCTCTTTTTTCATTCTGCCTGCGCCGAGTGAAGCACATACCGAACCGATACCTGCGGTATCCATGTGAACGATATAACCATTTTCAGGCATAATTACATTATATATAAACTTTGCAGAAGGGAATAAATCGGTATTTCTTATATATTCCTCATTACCGCCCTGAAGGGAAACCATCTCACAAAGCTTTTCAAACGCAGAACCGTCATTTATTTTTGTCATTGCAATTCCTTTGCATTCTTCAAAAGTTCCTTTGCCTGCGAGCTCAAGCAATTTTGCCGAAAGAGAAACGGAAATCTCGGTTAAATCATGAGGTCCGTTACCTTTAAGGGTTTCAACCGCTTCGATTATTTCAAGTGAATTGCCGATGTTATGTCCGAGAGGAACATCCATATCTGTAATTAAAGCCGCAATTTTTCTGCCCGCACCCTTACCGATTTCAACCATCTTTTCGGCAAGAACGGTTGCAGATTTTTCGTCCTTCATAAATGCCCCGCTTCCGCATTTGACATCAAGAACTATGCATTCGGCACCGCCTGCAAGCTTTTTGCTCATGATACTTGAAGCAATAAGAGAAACATTATCCACAGTAGCCGTAACATCTCGAAGAGCATAGAGCTTTTTATCTGCAGGACAGAGTTTGCCTGACTGACCCGTGACGCAAATTCCGCATTCGTTTACAATTGATATAAATTCATCAGAATCAAGAAAAGTTCCGAATCCGGGTATTGACTCAAGCTTATCGACAGTACCGCCCGTATGACCGAGTCCTCTGCCACTCATTTTTGCAATTTTGATTCCGCACGAAGCAACAACAGGTGCAACAATAAGAGTTGTTTTATCTCCCACACCGCCCGTTGAATGCTTGTCGCCCGTAATTCCGTTTATTGCGGACAAATCAGCCATATCGCCCGAGCGAGCCATTGCATTAGTCAAATCAAGAGTTTCTCTTTCGGTGAGTCCGTTGAAGCAGATTGCCATAAGAAGTGCCGAAAGCTGATAATCGGGAACACTTCCGTCGGCAGCCGAGAAAGCAAAATATTCAATTTCCTCTTTTGAAAGCTCAAATCCGTCGCGTTTTTTGCGGATAATATCAACAAAATTCATGTTATACCTCACGTTTGTCAAATGATAAGGGCAGAATTTCAGACAAAGTCAATATTTTAAAATCATCAGGATTTTTTGCAATAATTATTTCAAAATCAGCCGAACAAAATTCTTTCATAACCTGTCTGCAAACTCCGCAGGGAGGGCAATAATTTGAAGGTGTATCTTCCAATGAAGCACCGCCGACAACCGCTATTTTCTCAAATTCCCTTTTCCCCTCAGAAACAGCCTTAAAAAATGCCGTTCTTTCCGCACAGTTAGTCGGTGAAAAAGCAGAATTCTCAATGTTACACCCCGTATAAACCGAGCCGTCTTTGCAAAGAAGCGCCGCACCGACTGAAAAATCCGAATAAGGAGAATACGCCATTTTTCTCGCTTCAAGAGCAAGCTTTATAAGTTCACGGTTTGTCATTCTGCTGCCTCCAGAGCAATTTCAATCATCTTGTTGAAGGTCTGTTCTCTTTCAAGCGCAGTGCATTCTTCTCCGCCCGTAAGCGGACAATCGGAAATTGTGCATATTGCAAGTGCTTTCTTCCCTGCCCTTGCGGCATTCATATAAAGTGCCGCACTTTCCATTTCAACGGCAAGAACACCCATCTTCTGCCAATCTGCAAGGCTGTTTGAATCATCATAAAACGTATCGGAAGAAAGAAGATTGCCGATAAAAGGTTTTACACCGAGCTTTTCAGCCGCTTCAACGGCATTGCATAAAGTTTCAAAATCCGCAACGGGAGCAAAATCACCGGGAAGATTGAACTGCTTTGCATATGAAGAATTTGTGCATGAACCCATACCGATAACAACATCTCGAAGATGCAAATCGGGGCTTATTGCACCTGCAGAACCTACACGGATAATGGTATCTACATCATAAAAGTTAAAAAGTTCATAGGAATAAATACCGATTGACGGAATTCCCATTCCCGATGCCATAACGGAAATTTTTTTACCTTTATAATAGCCCGTATATCCCTGAACACCTCTTGTGTTGTTTACAAGAACGGCATTTTCAAGGAAGTTTTCGGCAATATATTTTGCTCTCAAAGGGTCGCCGGGCATAAGAACTGTTTTTGCAAATGCCTCTTTTTCCGTTGCCGCAATATGCGGTGTGGGTAATTTACTCATAACTATCCCCTCTCTTAATATCCTGATACCTCTTGATTTTTCACAAGCTTAACAATAGCACTTGTTCCGAGTCTTTCACAGCCGAGATTAAGATAATCCTCCGCATCATCAAATGAACGGATACCGCCAGCCGCTTTCATCTTTACATTTTCGCCGATATTTGCGGCAAAAAGAGCAATATCTTCTCTTGTTGCACCGCCTTTTGAAAATCCGGTTGAAGTTTTGATGAAATCGGCACCCGATTCTGTTACAACACGGCACATTTCTTTTTTCTCATCATCGGTAAGCAGGCAGGTTTCAATGATAACCTTTAATATTTTACCGCTGCAAGCCGATTTTACTTCTTTTATTTCATTTAATATATCCTCAAATCTGCCGTCTTTTGCCCAGCCGACATTGATAACCATATCAATTTCATCCGCACCGTTTTCAACGGCATTCTTTGCTTCAAAAGCTTTGACGGCACTGGTTGAATAGCCGTTTGGGAATCCTATAACAGTGCATATTGCAAGCTTGCCCTCAACATATTCTGCCGCCTGTTTGACATATGAAGCAGGAATGCAGACACTTGCGGTTTTATATTTCAAGCCGTCATCACAAATCTGTTTTATATCATCCCATGTTGCATCAACCGCAAGAAGAGTATGGTCACAATGAGAAAGTATGTTGTTAATATCCATTATATTCACCTCATAAAACGTATTTTTCAATCATCCTGGCTACACCATCGTCGGCATTTGACGGAGCAGAAAAGCGTGCGCTTTTTTTGCATATCTCATCGCCGTTTTCCATCGCGAATGAGTAATACGCATATTCAAGCATTGTTGCATCATTTGAAGCATCGCCGAAGGTCATCGCTTCATCGGAAGATAATCCGAGAATATCGCAAAGTCCGCCGAGTGCCGTTCCTTTATCAGAGCCCTGTGCCGTTGCGGAAACAACTCCCGCAAGTGCCGATGCAAGAAAAAGTCCTTTTGATTCAAAAAAATCAAAAATCACTTTTTTATCCTCTTCGTTTGAATAAAAAACATCTATAAGTTCTGCACCCATTCCCTTTGTATCTTCCGCAAGATTATCACACAGAATAAGCTTTGATGCAAAATCTTCAAGAAAAACGGAAGGCAAATCAAGATTTTCAAAAAACGCGTCAGCACCCTTCTGGGCATAGATATTACCGTCTATATATACATTATAATATACAGGCAACGTATTCAGAAGCGCAACCGCTTCTGCGGTTATTTCGGGCGAAACAAGGTTTGTGTAAATAAAAATATTATTGTTTCTGTCATAAACAGATGCACCGTTTGAACATATTACATAATCTGCAAACGGAATCTGCTCTGTTACTCCGCTTGTAAAATTGAGCGCCCTTCCGGTTGCAATTGATATTTTAATCCCTTTTTCATGCGCCGACATCAACGCCTTTTTCGTTCTTTCCGTAACCGTAAGATGATCCGGCGCCATAAGAGTACCGTCAAGATCGGTTGCAATTATTTTTACCGACATTGTTTTTCTCCTTCTGTATCCTTTGATATTATACAGTATATCATTCCGTATATTCCCATGTCAAGAAACACAAAAACATTGTCAAAAAATTAAACGATGCATAGTATGTAACAGAGGATATCCTCAATAATCGAAAGGACTGATTGAAATGACCGAATACAGCGGATACAAATACCCGCAGCGACAGTATCAGAAGCGTGAATACTGCCCCGTCACAATCACTCCTCTGCCCGCAAACCCCGTTGCCGCAATGCTGTATGTGCCCATGCAGATTGATACAACAATGTTTGACGAAATGAAGGCTTTTGAATGCGGAACACTGTTTCCCGTTCTAAACAAGCCTTTTGCAGGGAAGTGCTGCCGATGAACAACAGAGAAGCAATGCTCAAGAAATTAAATGCAGCGCAATTTACGCTTTGGGAAATCCACCTTTATCTTGATACTCATCCCTGGGATTTACAGATGGTGGAGCATTATCACAAATGTCACTCAAAATATAAGCTTATAAAGGCTGAATTTGAGGAAAAATACTGTCCTCTCACCACAAAAAAAGCACAGGGTGCAGAATGGCTTAAAGGTCCGTGGCCCTGGGAATTTCAGGAGTGTGATTGCTGATGTTTGTCTATGAAAAAAAATTACAGTTTCCCGTTAAAATTAAGAACCCCAATCCGAAATATGCTCAAATCATTATTTCTCAATACGGCGGTCCCGACGGTGAATTGGGTGCATCATTAAGATATTTAAGTCAGCGATTTGCAATGCCTTACGATGAGCTTAAAGGCTTGCTTACCGACATCGGTACATCAGTTGTACTATGGTCTCTTTGAACATTTTCGTCCTCATTCTTGGACATATTTTTGAGATATTGTTCAGCTTTCGGATAAGAAGAAGAACCTGCCGCCGTTGCAACGGAAGATAATGCAAATTTCCATTTAAACGGCAGCAGGTTTAATTTTACTGTTATTATATTGTCTTTTGATACAGTCATCGACTCAAGTATCTGTTTTATGAACTCATCATTGTTCTCTCCCAAAGTGAGTATTGCTTTTGCATACGCAACGCACTCGTCGATTATTTCATCCTTCTTCTCACGGTCAAGTGTGTTGGCAACACAGCTCTGAAGCTCGGTTTTAAGGCTTTCGATTTCTCCGTCAAGCTGAACGGACATTTCTTTGAATTCTTCTCTTGTTATGCACTTGTCGAGATACAAATCCACAAGTGCTTTTCTGCGTTCGGTTTTCTTGTCGAACTGCTCTTTTTTATGCTCAAAATCATTGTTGTCGCTTTGCAAAAACACCTCTTCAAGCTGTTTTTTAAACAATAAAAGGAATCTGCTTTTATCGGCGGTCATCGTTTCGATAACGCTTGTCATAATGTTTTTCAGGTCATCGTGAGCAATATGGTCTATCGAGCAGCCGACTTCTTTGCCTGTCACGGAATCAATATGCTTTGTTTTTCCGTTTTGCCTGCGGTTATAGCATTGCCAGTATTTGAAATAATTACCGCTTCTCAACTTTTTATTATGAAACACAAAGCTTGAACCGCATTCCTCGCAGGTGATTTTACCCGAGAAACAATAACGGTTGCCGAGCTTTTTCTTTTGTTCATCACTCGGAGAACGGCGTTCAAGCTCCTTTTGAGTCAGCTCAAAAAGCTCACGGCTGATAATCGGTTCGTGGTGGTCACGGATAATAACAAACTCTTCTTCTCCTCGGTTGAGCACCTTTTCGTGGGTTAAATAGTTCGGAGTCAGGGTCTTTTTCTGCACCAAATCACCGCAGTATTTTTCGTTGCGAAGTGTGCGGAGAATTACTGTGTTAGTCCAGTTTTTGTTGGTGAAGGTTGGTATTCCTTCCTCTTTCAGTTCTCTTGCTATGGTGCAGGTGCCTTTGCGCTCGATTGTGTACTTATGAAAAATCTTACGGACTATTTCCGCACCTTCGGGATTTATGTAAATCTTGCCGTCACGCACATCATAGCCAATCATACTCTTACCGAAAACAACGCCTTGCTCCATTCTGCGTTTCTGTCCCCATTTAACACGTTCGGAAGTCTTACGGCTTTCCTCCTGTGCGATTGAAGCCATAATCGTTAATCGAAGCTCTGCATCGGGGTCAAGGGTAAAAAGATTATCGTTTGCAAAGATTACACCAATACCGTATTCCTTGAGCTTTCGGGTGTAATAAATGCTGTCGAGAGTGTTACGGGCAAAACGGCTGATTTCCTTGGTGATGATTAGGTCATATTTCTTAAGCTGGGCATCAACCATCATTCGGTTGAATGCCTTTCTCTTTTTGGTGCTTGTACCCGTGATTCCCTCATCAACATAAATATCATAAAGCTCCCACATCGGATTTCTTTCGATATATTCCTTGAAATAACTCTGCTGACTTGCAAGGGAGTTTGCTTGGTCGTTGCTGTCGGTTGAAACACGGCAATACGCAGCAACCTTTAATATTCTGTCAGTCTGAAACCTTGTCATATCGACACCTCCTTAATAGTAGGTAAATGTATATTTACCGTCCACATAGTGCCATGGTAACCGATGTATATCAAGTTATACTTTTGAAAATAGCAATTATTATGGTTTTGAAAGGCACATTTCCGCCACAGCATCGTTGAAAACCTTTGAAATAGCCTCGTATTCCTGCAGATTTTCGCCTTGCTGTGACAAAAATCTGCACTTTCAAAACTGCTTTGCATCTGAAATGCAATAGATTGCGTGCAGTCGGGCATTTCTTCGATGCAGACATACGACGTATGTCAAAGAGAAAAATGTTCGAACGTGCGTGATATATTGTATTTCAGACATATGGATTGCTGTTTTCAAAAGTATTCTACCAAATATTCAGGTTGATATTCTCCAGATATCTGACCTGTTCTTCGGTCAGTTTTCCCGCTTGGTAGAGGGATTGACACAAAGCATTCACAACGATTTTATCGAATTCTTCCTGCTCGTGTTTGTTTAGTTGTATTTCGGGCTTTTCAATCATTATGTATTGCTTCTTTTTCCGCGCCAATCCCTCCACCTCCTTTAGATTTTATTCTTTTGCGGGATTAAATATAACTTATTTGATTCCAAGGGTTTTGACCGCTT
This sequence comes from Clostridia bacterium, assembly GCA_017517665.1. Lineage (GTDB taxonomy): Bacteria > Bacillota > Clostridia > Oscillospirales > Acutalibacteraceae > CAG-177. The sequence goes on from JAFWYP010000044.1 coordinate 21,255, forward strand.
CGGGACGGATGAGTTTACCGTCAACACGCTGGAATGTAAGATATCCGATCATGCCTTCATCCGCATATTTTTCGGAAAGACGCTTTATGTTTCGCTTACCTCTTTCGGCTATCCAGAAATAGCTGAAATCGCCGAAAAGAATGGGCTTACTGCCGGATTCAATCACACCGAGTTGAGTTGTTGTATACACCGGTTTCCCGAGGAATAAATTCGGCTTACCCGTCACTTTATCCCAAAGATAAAATCCACTATGGGTTTTGAACTTTTTAAGCTCTGAACATGCCTCTTCGGACATAAGCCATACCGCATTATTTCTGTAGGGAATCTTTAAAGAATAGTAAAGGTCAATGACATCATCAAAAGAAATTACACCTTTATTTTCAGAAGTTACACCAACCTGAGCCTGATGAATAATTCCGAGGGGCTTGTGTTTTCCGTTACCCTTAAAAAATGCCTCTTCCTCTTTTCTTTTCATTTTGATAGCAAACAAATGAGCTTTTTGATGCGTGCGTTACCTCCGATGGAATGCTCCATCGGTATTATGTTGCCGTACCACAGTTCTTCAAGTATATTTTTCATCGACTCATCTCCTTTGCAGTGTGTATATATCACTCTGTTTCGGAGAAAAGTCAAGATAGGCAAGATAATTGTTTTTATGAAAACAAATTAATAAAATCAGTTGCTGAGGATTTCTCGACAACTGATGCTGATACCCAAACAGTAAAAACTAAATCGTTATAAAAAACAGAAGGCTTGCCCGATAAGGTAAGCCTTTATTTCTACGGTAAAAAAACAAACGATTATGAGTCTATTATTATTTAAAGATGAGGATTTTGATCTATTGCATATCAAACCAACCTTTTATAATATAAATCCACCATAATTATTATTTGAAAGAAATACAATAAGAAAATGCGGTTGCCACAATAGCAACCGCAGATGTAAATATGTATAATTTATTTTATTCTTTTTACGATATCCTTCCCGTAAACCACACCGAGAAATAAACCGCAATCCCAGTTTATGTGGATGGTGCCCATATCATCAACGAACCTGACCGTTCCTTTGTCGCCGGCAGTGAGACTTGTGTATGAGTCATCCATATTCACAAGCTCGACTCTTGTCCCGGCCGGATACTTCTCACGCAGCATTGTGAGCGTTTCTTTTGATATTGTTTTCATCTTCTCACCATCCTTATTGCTTTTGAAACAGTCCTCTCGTTTGTTGTCAAATCGATGTAGGTTTCCTTTGCATCCGTTATGCCAGCCATTGTAAAGCCGTACTTGTCGAATGCTGCAAGAATTGTGATGAGGTCGCTGAAATTGCTTGAAATTGAAAACTCGTTGATTTTGTAATAATTCAGGTTTTCGACTATACCTTCAATGTCACGCTCCCAAATAACATCATAAAAGTTTATCAGGTCATTTCCTGCTTCAAGGCTGTGTTTGTATGCCCAGAACAACCTTATATTGATGTTTTCTTCTGTTGAATTTGCTCTTTCTGCAATCACTTTTTCAATTGCTGGAATTGGTGTTTTCATAGTAACATCCCCCTTGTTTTTAGTAGTGACATATTAACTCTGAAAACGCATATTATCCAGTTAATTATGAGCATATAAAGCACAAATATTTATGATAATCAAAATTTATTGTGAATTACCACAATTTTCCTTGCCGCGATTGCTCCTGAATTTTGAAGGGGACATTCCGCAAAGGGATTTGAACCAGGAGGAAAAATACTGTTGGTCAGAAAAAGACATTTTTTTGGCAATTTCAGAAAAGGAGTATTTTGTGTTTATCAGATACAGCTTAACTGTTTCCAGTTTTTTTGCGGTGTAATACTGGTAAGGTGTAATATCAAATTTTTCGGAAAACTTGTTAATTATATGATTTTTTGAGTAACCGAATTTTTTGCACATATCATCAAGCGAAAAGTTTTGCATTATCTGAGAGTCAAGATATTCTTTCATTAAATAGGCAAGGTCTTTATTTTCGTTTGATGCATAATTACGCAGGGCAATAATCAGTTTTATAACTTCGGGTGTCATTTCATCGACAAAAAGAGAATAATTATCGCCGTATACTTTTTTAGCTTTTTCATATATTTCCCCGAAAAGCTCTTCAAACTCACAGTTGTGAAAGACATAATCGTGACCGGGCAAATACTGATTAAGCAATATTTCGGCTAACTCTCCGGTTATAGTTATAAAGAATTTATGAAGCGTACTGTTTCTTGCATTGTAATACTTATGATTGGTGCCCTTTCTTAATAAGAAAACATCTTTGGGACCAAGATAATACTTTTGACCGTTGTTTTCGAAAACTCCGTTTCCGCTGACAACGAACTCAATTGCAGTAATTTCTGAAGAGGTTCTTTCAAAAAAGCAATTTTCACTCCAGAAGCTCTCCCCCACAGCGGTAATGTTAAGAGGATTATTATCGTTCATGTGAGAATAGTATTCGCAAACATTTTCATATTGTTTCAGATTCAAAAAAGACACTCCTGTCAATTGTTATAACATCTGTAATTAGTGTGATAATTCATAATTTGATTGTATCATTGTTCGTCGAGATATACAATAAAAAATTGAAAAAAGCTTGAAATGATTTAATGTTTTTGTGATTTTTTTTTATAATCAGAATGTATTTATGATTGTTTTTGTGAATTTCGCAAACATCACCTCGGTAACTGATATTTGTGATAATTCACAAATATTGCTGTGATTTATCACATTGTAACTTTATATAAAATATGCTAATCTAAAAATATATAATTATAATTTAAAATATATCAGCAACGATCTTGTTAAGGAGTGAGTAAAATGAAAACATGGCAAAAGGCAACCTTTATAATTGTGCTTGTGGCATTTATCATCGCATCCGTTACCATTTCATTCATTTCAATGGCCAGAGCTCCGTTTGAATATGAATATCAGACGGCTCTTGAAAGCGAATACTCTGTTGAAGGCTGGGTACTTTTTGGCTTTAACGGAAACAACTCCACCAAAGAAGTACATATTGACTATGTCCGTGATGAAAATGGCAATAATCCCGATACCTCAAAGCCTGTTACGGCGGTAGGCAAATTCACTATGAATACCGATGAATATGTTGAGGTTATTCATATCGGCAAAGATGTTGAGTACATAGATGAAACCTCGTTCTTCTACTGCAAAGAACTCAAATCAATAGAAGTTGACGAGGCGAATGAATATTACACTTCCGTTGACGGTGTTCTTTACACAAAGGATATGAAAAAGCTTATGGTCTATCCTATCAAGAAGGTAGAAACTTCATATACAATTCCCGAAGGTGTTGAAAGAATAGGTGCGTGTGCGTTTTATAAAAATGAAACACTTACAGAAGTTAATATACCCTCAACGCTTAAAGAAATCGGTGATATGGCATTCTTTAAGTGTGAAAAGATATCTCTTGTTACACTTCCTGACGGACTTGAAAAAATCGGTTCTGATGCATTCAGCTATTGTCAGGGCATGACACCTGTTATGTATATTCCCGATTCAGTTAAGGAAATAGGCAGTTTTGCATTCTATTCCTGTTCAAATCTTAAAGAGTTTTACATGGGAGCGCAAAGCGAAGAGCAAATAACATTCGGTGACACGTGGCTTCCCAAAAACATTAAAAAGGTTGTTATTAACGTTGCCCCGAAGGAACAATACGGCAAAACCCGTGATGATGCAAACCAAAGAATAAATGAACTTATTGCGGAAGGAGGAGAAAAATAATGGCAAAATCCGAAAGCAAAGAGAAAATGAATATCTTTCAGGAAATGAAAAAATATTGGAACACTCCTGCTGAAGGAAAACACGTTCCGTATAAAGAATATTTCTCAATTTTTGCCGCAGTCGGCGGTGATTACACCCTGAATTATCTCAAGAGCTTCCTTACCTTCGGTACGGGTTGTTATCTGATTGCATATTATTATGAAATTCCTCTTCTCACATTCAGTGCGATAAACGTATTTTTTATTGCCACAACATATTTCTGGAATCTCCTGTCTATGGGTGTTGATGCCAACTTAGGTTTTCTTCCCCCAAAAATTGAACGGAAATATAATGCAGTGTATCTGACATTTGCGGTTTTAGGTTTACTGATGCTTATATTTGATTTTTCTTTTATTCTTCCCGACAGCATTGCAAGCATCATCGATACCCGTTGGAAGGGCATCAACAGCTTCAACATTTTCAAAATCTTCGGTGCACATTTTCTCACAAACGGCTGGAGCGGATTCAGAAATATTCTTATCAGAAAAAAACTCCTCAAAAAGCTCGGCAGATACAAAATTTTCGCATATGCAAATGTTATTCAATGCCTCATTGTTGTTGTGCTTATTTGTACTCTTCCGCTTTACGAGCTTCCGCTTACAGACAGAGTGTGGACTCTTTATCTTCTTTTCCAGCTTTACACAATATTCAACTATGTCGGCTTTACACAGTCTGTTGCAGATAACATCAGCCCCAACCCGCAGGAAAGACTGTATGTACGTTCATTCCCTGTCAAAATCAGCCATTTTGTTCAGAATATAGTAAACGTTATCCTTCCGACACTCGCAGGCGTAATGTTCCTTGACGGCATCAAGGATATCGGAACTTTCAGATATCTTATACCCATCTTTTTTGTTGTTTCATCGGGAGTTATGTTCATAGGACTTCGCAAAATCAAGGAAAGAATTCCGATGCCTCCCATCGAAAACAGGGAATATCTCTCGTTCTGGCACTGTGTTTCAGGTGTTTTCAAAAACAAATATCTCTGGATTGATCAGATTGCAACCTTGCTCGATTCGCTCGGCAACGGCATGCTTAACATGAAAACAATCCTTCTTATTTATACCTGGCGCGAAACCGGACTTATCTTCTCGCTTTGTGAAATACTTTATAAAGTTTCAGGCAATCCCGGAGAATTTCTTGCTCCGTGGATAAGAAAGAGATTCCAGTTCAAGCAGCTTATCATTTTTAAATATGTCATCTGCGCAATCAGAAACGGGGTGTATATCCTTGCTATTCTTTTCCTTGGCAACACACATATTCTTTGCGGCGTTGCAATCTATATTGCAATGTTCTTAAGCAATGTTCTTGAATCTGCAGTTTCGATTGCACAGAAGGATACCAAAATCAGAATCACCGATTATCAGATGTATATTTCAGGCGAAAGACTTGAAGAATACCAAAAAATCATCACTTGGTTTACAACACCCATCACAACCCTCGTTTCTCTCATTATTCCGCTTATGTTCTACCGTGTAGGCTTTACATCTGACTGGGATGTGCTTTATATGAGTGATGTAAGAGTTCAGTGTATGCTTATCGGTCTTGGCTTTGACCTTGTGGGATATGTGCTGATGACGCTCCCGTATCTGTTTATGTGGGATTTCACGGACGAAAAGCACGCCCACGTTATGGATGTTCTAAAACAAAGAGCAGAAGCAGGAAAAGCCGCAGCAGAAGGTACTCCGTACAATTTACAGGATGCAGCGGTTAATGCAGAGGCTGCGGTTGTTTCACAGAACGAATGACAATATGTTCTGAGGTGATTATATGAAATTTATAAATGTCTTACAGAATAAGAGTGTATATGCAGACGGCATCCACGATGATACAAAAGCTTTGCAGGCTTGCATTGATGAACTGAAGGATGGCGGAACAGTTTATTTTCCCGACGGTACATATCTCGTTTCTGCTGCCCTTATTTTCTATTCGTATCAGCATCTGAAGCTTTCGGACAATGCAATCATTCTGAGAAGCGATAAAAGCGAACCGCTGACAAGATATCTTCTTGCTTCCTATTCCGAACCTGAATGGGGAGCTTATGAAGGTACTCACGATGTTGTTATTTCAGGCGGTATTTTTGACGGCAACAAAAATCTTGATGAATGTATTACCCTTGTAAACACAGTTCATTGCAGCAATATAACCATTGAAAACTGCAGTTTCCGTCATTGTGCTCATTGGCATTATATTGAAATTAACGGAACAGAGAACACAACAGTTCAAAACTGTATTTTTGACGGTCCCTCATACACATTCAAGACAGATATCCTTTTCAACGAGCAGATTCAGCTTGATATGTCAAGGCACGGCTCATACGGTCCCGTTTACAATTGCGACGGAACGCTGATAGATTTCAAATCCGATGATACGGTTTGCCGTAATATTACCATAAGAAACAATATTTTCAAATGTGACGGCTTCCCGGGAGTTGGTCATCACGGCGATATTGACCATCACAATATTCTTATTGAAAACAACATATTTGACGGTCCTTCAGGCAGAATCGGCAAAAGCAGAGGCTACATTTTCTTCAGACCTATGGTTTACGACCTCACAGTCAGAAACAATGCATTTCTTGCTCCCGAAGAAACCGATTCACCGAGCTACGGCATAATCCACGAAAATGATGACCCTTCTGCTCTGAAAACGGAAAATAACCTCTTTATCGGCAGAATCGATAAAGAGATCATTAAGGGGATGAAAGAATGAGTTGCAAAGGATACAAGTGGTATTCGGGCGTTCCTCATTGCCACACGGTTGCATCCGACGGCGGTCTGACATTGGAACAGGTTATTGAAAAAGCCAAGAAAAGTAAAATTGATTTCCTTATAATCACGGACCATAATGTTAACTGCAAGGAGTTCCCCGATGTTGACGGACTCACCCTTATTTACGGTGCCGAGTTGACAAAACACGGCGGTCACTGTAATATGTGGGGCGTTAAAGATGTTATTGATAAAGAGGATTATGACACCTGCGAAACCTACGAGGATTTTTTAAGGGTTAAGACAAAGGCAGAAGAGCGCGGAGCGGTAATCTGTATGAACCATCCTCATTGCAAGCAATGCCCGTGGAGATGGGAAATGAAAGCTGAAGATGTGGATGTTCTCGAGGTATGGAACGCACCGACACACTTTGATAATCTCGAATGCACCGAATGGTGGCATGAGCAGTTGAGAAACGGACACAAGCTGCCCGTTGTCGGCGGCAGCGATTATCACAGAGATTATGTTGTCACCAATCTTTTAACCTGGCCCGTTACTTATGTTTATGCAAAATCAAACTCTCCCGAAGATATTTTAGATGCTATCATTAAAGGTCGCACCACAATATGCTTTGATGTCGGCACAACATTTATTGATATTGTCAGCGGCGATTCCGTGCTTGGCGATACTGTTACACTTACCGATGAAACAAGTGTTACAATCAATGTTAAAAAACTTCGCAGAAAACATAAACTGATTGTTTTTGACCGTGACGGCGAATGCTTCTCATACACGGCAAAAAAGACAGAAGATTATTCTGTTACTCTGCCTGTGAAAAAAGAAGGTTTTATGTGTGCTCATGATGTTTTTGAACCCGGATTCATATACAGTAAAATCCACGATGTTGCAATCGCATCCAGAATTCCCGAACAAAAGGGAATGGATTTACCTCCCTTGATTTTTGCTCAGAGCGGTGCAATATATTTTGAAAAATAAAAAGTCAGTTCAATCTTTTGGAGGTACTGAAATGAAAAACAAGAAAAAAGTCATACTTATTGCTGTTTCTGTTATGCTTGTTCTCGGAAATATCGCAGGCGCTTTTGCATTGTATTTCACAAGATATCATAAAGACGAAAATGACACAGAAGAATTATACAGACAGAATGTTGCTTCCGTCGGCTACGAAAACACAGTTGAGACCGCATATCCGTTTACCGATGTTTACGGTATCATAAACGAACATTTCAGATCCGAACTACCCGAAGGCAAAACCGAAAAGAAGGTTGCCGTTATCGGTTATGACGGCTGCCGCGCAGATATAGTTGCAGAAAAACAGGATAACGGTGCAATCAACTATCTGCTTAACAACGGCGCTTCAATAAATCTCACATACTGCGGCGGCGTGAATTATCCTGCCAAAAACACTCAGGCAACTTCAACTGCTCCCGGCTGGTGCTCAATGCTTACGGGTGTGTGGTCTGATGTGCACGGAATAACCGGCAACGGAATAACAAAAACGGTTGAGCCCAAAATGCTTATGACAACCCTTGTTGAAGAGGGCATTATTGACAACGCCGCTTTCATCACAAAGTGGAAAGGTCACTTCACAAACAGCGACTCAACATATAAAGATGAAAAAGCCTATTGCGAGGAAAACAACATCGATATTGATTTCAATCTTCGCAAGAATAAAGCAGATATTCACACAGGTGCCATGGAAGAAATAACAAGCACGGATTGTGCTGATTTTGTGTTTATTATTTATGAAAACACAGATTCGGCAGGTCATGATTTCGGATTTACGTTCAATAACCCCGTTTATAAAGACGGATTCAGAACCGAAGATAATTACGGCTACGAAGTAATCAAAGCCATCGAAGCAAGAGAAACTTATGAAACGGAAGATTGGCTCATTATCGTCACTTCGGACCACGGCGGAATCGGCACAGGTCATGGCGGACCGAGCATTCAGGAAAGAATGAACTTTGTTGTTATGAACAAGAAATGGGACTGATACAAATCGGAACCTCCCTGACATAATCCGGGAGGTTCTTCCTTTGATGCAACTTTTATAAAGATACGGGAGAAATGACCATGTCAAGAAAATACTCACATGTAATAGTTATAGGCGTTGACGGTGCAGGCAGTTGGTTCAAAGATGCCGACACACCGAACTTTGACAAAATATTTGAAAACGGTGCAATCACATACAAAGCCCTTTCTTCAAAACCTACCATAAGTGCAGAGTGCTGGGGTTCAATGCTCATCGGTGTCGGTCCCGAAATTCACGGGCTTACAAACAGCATAGTTTCTTCTGTTCCCTATGATGTGAATTCTCCGTTCCCTTCACTTTTCAGAAGAATCAGAGAAGCATATCCCGATGCAGTTCTCGGTTCATATTGTGACTGGAATCCCATCACCTACGGTATAGTTGAAAACAATATCGGTGTTTCCCACGCCACGGCACACGATACCGAGCTGACACCGATTGTCTGTGATTATATCCGTGAAAACAAACCCGACTTTTTGTTCGTTCACTTTGACAGCATTGACGGTGCAGGACATTCAACGGGTTACGGACTTCCTGCTTTTATCGAGCGTATTCACGAGGTTGATAAGCTTATCGGAGATGTTTACTCTGCAGTTAAAAATGCCGGAATGCTTGAAGATACAATTTTTATTGTTATTGCCGACCACGGCGGCACCAATGATGAAAACTGCAAGGGTAGTCACGGCGGATGGACAGATGAAGAAAAATATGTAACCTTTGCCGCAACAGGCAAAGGAATAAACAAAACCGAAATAGAAGAAATGAATATCCGTGACCTTGCCGCCATTGTGCTTTACGCTATGGGAATTAAGGCTCCCGAATTTGATGAAAACGGCTGGACATCGCAAATTCCCGAAGGTCTGTTTGCTGATTATGACGGAGAATACCGTGATATTTCTCATCTCACGGGTGCGGCACCGAGGATTTCGAAAACTCATCACGAATCCGAGCTTGTTTAAGGAGAAACAAATTTCATTATGCTGAAAATAAAGAAAACCACAATAAAAATAGGTCTCGAAAAACCGCTGAAAATTCTTCACATGACAGACTCACATCTCCCGTTTTATTGTGACAGTGACTCTGAGAATATGATAAGACAGGGAAAAAAACGAAACGAGAAAAGAAGTGTACGAAATCTCAACAAGCTGATAAAGTACGGTGAAAAGAATTGCGATCTGATTGTTCATACCGGAGATCTTATCGACTACATATCAAAGCCTTGCGTTGAATTCGCAAAGGATTTTTTAAAGCGGGATAAGTTTCTTTTCGTTGCAGGCAATCACGAATATGCAAAATACGACGGCATAAAAGAGGATATGGCTTACCGTCTTAACAGTTTGGAAGAAATCGGCGGATATCCTGTTAATATATTCTTTAATTCTCATATCATCGGCGGTGTTAACTTTGTCGGAATAGACGACGCTTATCATCAGGTGGAATATGAACAGCTTGAAATGCTTAAAGAGGAAGTAAAGAAAGGGTATCCCATCATTCTTTTTATGCATGCTCCTCTATATGAAAATGAGCTTTATAAGAAGAGTTATGAATTCTGGAACGGTGAAATATGCCTGCTTGGCTCTGACTCAGATGTTCACCCCGAGGTCAAAGGTGATATAGCAGAGCCCACAGAAGCTTCAAAGGCATTTTACGAATATGTTACCGGTGAACCTGTAATTAAGGCTGTGCTTGCAGGGCATCTGCATTTTGCTTTTGAAAGCATACTGCCCGGTGGTACGATGCAATATGTAACAAACCGTGGTGACAGAGGAAGCGCAAGAGAGATAACAATATTATAAAAAGAAACAATCAGGCGCAACAATATATCTGTTGCGTCTGAAGTATATAATAACACACATCAGGAGGTTTTGCACTATGTTTTTTCAGAATGCTTTGCATTTGAGAGAAAAGTTCAGTTGTTTTTAATCAAAGCGTGTGATATAATTAACTCAACAAATAATAATTTGTGGAGGCTACAGTCTGACTTTATGAATTATACAAACAAGGAGAACACCAAATGAGCATAATATCAAAATTAATAAGTTCCATTGTTGCCGCATTTACTTTTTGGGCATCTCTTATAACCACATCCGTTTCGGCACCTGTTCCTGAAATCAAGCAGGATGATTTCGTTCCAGTTATGCGTTTTGTTGCTTCAAGCGACACCCATATACAAACTCTCGGCGATACGGGCAGCAAAAGACTTACTGCCATGATAAAATCGGCTTACACCATAAGTGAAGCTGATGAGGATTATAAAAATTTAGATGCAGTGGTGATTTCGGGTGATATCACCGATAACGGCTTATTAGGGTCATTTTTTGCATATGCAGGAATAACGAATAATGAAATCCGTGAAGGCACAGAATGTCTGGCGGTAGTAGCAAAATCTCATGACAGCTATACATTTTCAAACAACAGTCTTAAAGTTTTTACAGGAATAACCGGTCAGGAAACTGATTTTCACAGAGTTATCGGCGGTTTTCATTTTATCGGTATCTCCCGTTCCGAAACACTTAAGCATTACACCGAAGAACAGGTAAAATGGCTTGATGAAAACATTGCCGACGCAGTTGAAGCTGACCCCGAAAAGCCTGTTTTTGTTTTTCAGCACGAGCACGTAAAAGATACTGTTTACGGCAGCAGCGAAACCGACGGTTGGGGGCTGGATGTTTTCACCGACGTGCTTTCAAAGTATCCTCAGGTGGTGCATATTTCAGGACATTCCCATTTTCCCGCAAATGACCCCAGAGCAGTATGGCAAGGAGAATTCACAGCTATAAATGACGGAGGACTTGCTTATTTCGAACTTGCTGTTGACGGCAAAAACGGACAGTTCCCCGAGGATAAAGACAGAATGTCTCAGGCTCTCATTGTTGAAGTTGATGCCAACAACAGGGTTCTTGTGAAAGTTCTTGATGTTGAAGCGGGAAAGATTATGAGGGAGTTCCTCATTGACAACGTAACCGAAGAAAACAAGGTCAGATATTCATTTGAAACAAGAAAAGAAGATGCTTCTGCTCCGATTTTCTCCGAAAGTGCAGAACTCCATTATGAAAAAAAGGGGTTAAAGCACTACATAACCGTACCTCAGGCAACTGTAAGCGAAGACAACGAGGTCTTTATTTACAGAATTTATGTTATCAATCAAAACGGTAAAACAGTCCATGAAGATTGGGCATTTTCTCAGTATTTCTTCTCCGACATGCCTGACAGCATAACCTTTGACGGTTTTGTTACATTAAACACAAACTTTACCGTAAAAGTTTGTGCCGAAGACGTATGGGGAAACACAAGCGATTATCTGGAGATAAAGGTTTAAAATCCGTCAAATTAACGGCATTACAAAAATACAACTACTGCATCAAATCATATCACACTCAAAAAAACACTGAACCACCTCTTATCTATGCTTTCTGCATCGATTGAGGTGGTTTCGCATTATATATTACTGTTATTGATTTCTCATATACAACTTTCCAAAGAATGCAATTAATCTGTAAAAAGGCTGCAGAATGCCGTAAATCCATTCGCTTTTATCGAGCTCATTAAGTTTTATGTTTTCAATTACAGGATGCTCGCAATATGCCATATCAACAGACTGGCTGGTATATGATTTGAACCTTGTGCCGTTTTCAATTGAATAGAAATAATATCCCTGCTGCCCGTCGGAGGTTGAACGCATGAAATTAAGGAAAGTGATTTCACCGCCCGACATAATAAGGGCAGGCTCTGTTTTTGATGAACCATCGTGACCTGTATTAACAAATACGGCATTGCTGTCAACCGAATTCAAAAAGGATTTTCCGCCGTAAATAAACGTGTTGAACACGGTAACTCCGTTGCAGGAATTGAGCCTGATATAATCAGTATGAATTCTTGTGATGGGAATAAAAACATATTCGAAAAGTTTATCTTCTGTCAGACGGGGTATGCCGAGCTTTGCATAGCCGTTTCTCGGCAGAGTGTTTGCATTTTGCAGGCAGCCCTCAATAAAAGTATTATCGCAACCGGTTAAATCAAACATTGATTCATAGCAGCAACCAATAACCTTTTTGATAAATGCTCTGTCTGAATTTACGAGCTTTATTCCACAGCTTGCAAGGGTTAATGCACAGTTGATAATATATACATCATCATATTCGCTGTAGATAACGGGGGTGGTTTTCATATATTTTCCGCTGTCATCAACGGGATTGTTGAGAGGATAATCAACTCTGATTCCGCTGATGCCCGAAGCATTGCCGCCTAACGTAATAAGCGGTTTATCCGATGCACCGAACCCGTAATATGAAAGAATGAGAGTTCCGCTGCTGTTCTCCCTCTGACAACGGGTTGCAACAGATGATGAGCCTCTGAATTCAACACCTTCAGGAACAGTTACGGGGTTTTCAAAACGGTAAAGACCTGCAGGCAGATAAACTATTCCGCCTGTTTCTGCCGCTTCATTCAGCTTATTCTGTACTGCAACAGATGCATCGGTTTTGCCCGTTTTATCCGCTGATACAACATACAAAATCTCGGCAGGTTTTGAGTGCTTATGCTCATAATCGGGAGTATATCCGCTTGTATCCGCATTGTAGATACGGATATTTTTGCCCTTGATTCTGCCTTCGGTTTTAACGTTTGTCAGAATCATTGCGTTTTCACCGGGGTCATATATTGCACATTCGCTGCCTTCTATAACACCGTTGCTTATACCCGTACCCCAGGAATATTTTCTTGAAATTATGTTGCCTTCGGGAATATAAATGCCGTAATCGCAATCAGTTATGTAAAAATCTGTAAATTCGCCGCTGAAGGTGTATCGAGTGCCTTCTTTGACAAACATTCCGTAAAGCATATCGGAAATTCTGACATCGGCAAATTCGGGCCATTCGAGGTCGCCTATTACAAGACCGCAGCCGTTTTTGCGTGTGTATTCATCAAGCTTCTGCCTTTCGGGAGCATTAAACTCCTCGCCCGCTCCGCACCAATATTCGTTTGATATATAAAGAGTTTTAACGGTATCAACATCGGCTGAATTATGAGCATTCAGGCCCTGATAAAGACAGGTGCCTTTTACGTTTTCAACCGTCAGCATTTCGTGGCACTCATAAATACCGTTTTCGCATTCAGCACTCGCACCGATTCCTCTGTAGGAATTTATAAGAGTGCAGTTCTTGATTGTTGAGAGCATATAATCGCCGTTACCGACCACATAAAAGGTGAACGGATAAGGCTTTACATTATCAATGCTTTGGTTGGGATACCAGACGGTAAGACCCACTGCACCTGCACTTGCACCGACAGTAAATAAAGCGGGATTCATTGCATCTCTGCTTTCAACATCGGCAATGATTATTGTTCCGTAGTCATCACCGACATCGGGGTCCTGATAATCACCCATCAGCGTTACAAACTGGCGGATATAAATATTGCCCGTTACTCTGTATCTGCCTGCAGGAAGCCAGACAGTACCGCCACCGTTTAATGCACAGTTATCAATAGCCTGCTGAATAATCGCAGTAACATCACTCTCACCGCTTGAATCGGCATCAATAACAATATCAGCTATTACGACCTCATCCGTCGGATACACGGTTTCGATAATCTGCGGTGTATATACTTCACCAATCGCAAAACACGGAACAACCGTGTTAAATGCAATTATAACGCAAAGCAACGAAGAAAACAGTTTTTTCATCTTATCAGCTCCGATTTGTTAATAAAAAGATATGATGCAATAATTATAATTCTCTTTCAAGATTATGTCAAACATACTGTAGAATTTTATAATCATATATGATATAATATCAAAAAATATTGCGAGGTAAATGCTGTTTAGTATTTTAAAATATCCGTTTAATTTATGGAGGTATTGTGATGAAAAAGCTTTTATCGGTAATTCTTACTGTTATAATTACCCTGAACGTAACTCCGTTTGTGTTTGCTGCAGGAACGACTTACTATATCGACAGCATATCGGGTGATGACGAAAACACGGGCTTATCCGAAACCTCTGCCTGGAAAACCGTTGATAACATAGCCTCTTTAATACTTGAAGCAGGTGATAAAATTCTGTTCAGAGCAGGCGGCGACTATGACTGCGCTGTTACGCTCACCTGCTCGGGTACTCAGGATAATCCCATTGTCATTTCATCCTACGGTAAAGGCGAAAAGCCGCACCTCAACACCGATGAAAGAAATGCGGTTATGAAGCTTTTTGACTGCTCCTACATAACCGTTTCGGGCTTTGAAATCACGGCGCACAACGGCGGCGGCATCTGGGTTGACGGAGTTACGAAAGAATCAAAGGGTGTCAGAATAGAGAACTGCGAATTTCACGATATGCAGAATTATAAGGTAACTTGCCGTGATAATTATACCGAAGGTCCGATTTCGGGCAGAGCCGCAATTGTTATCAAGCGTTATGGAGGCTCGCCTTATCCCGTCAACGATTTTCAGGCGGTGAACTGCAAAATATACGATGTCGGCAACGGTATATTCTTCACTGGTTCACAGGATCTGAACAAAAATGCACTTGTAAAGAACTGCGAATTTTACAATATGGACGGTGAAGCGGTTGTCCTTGAAGGCTGCGACGGTGCTTTGGTAACGCATTGCCGTGCAATTGACTGCTGCCAGGGAGTCGGTCTTGATGAAAACGGAGAAATTCTGTATTTTACCGCCGCAATGTGGACTCACTATTCTTCAAACTGCACTTTCAGCTACTGCGAAATAGCAGGTCAAAAAAATTACGGTGACGGAATGACTGTGGATTTTGACCACGGCTCATACAACTGCACATACGAATACATTTATTCTCATGATAATATGCGCTTTATGTGCAACAATCCTGCTAAAGGCGGCAACAGAGGTAACACGGTAAGATACTGTCTGTCCGTTAATGACAATCATGGCAGAAACAAAATAGGCGTATCCGACGGCGAATGGAATTTCAGTTTTTACAACAATACCATAATCAATTCGTCGGAATTCCAGATGACTCAGATTTATGATTCGCTTTTTGCAAACAATATTATAGTTTTTAAAGACGGGCATAAGTTTTATCATATGAATGAAGAAGCAAAAACCTGGAACAATGTGTTTGCAAATAACTGTTACTACAACACTTTTAATCCTTCATTTGATAAAGACGCCTTAAACAC
>JAFWYP010000045.1 GCA_017517665.1 Clostridia bacterium
GATTTTTCTGTAATAATCGTTTCCAACTCCTGCAATGCTAACCCGATGTCAGATGGTAAAGCTTTGCCTTTTACCACTAAAGCCAACAAGCAACTTCATGGTTACGGATTAAAAAGTGTCAGAAATACCCTCAAAAAATATAACGGCGATATATCGTTTGATTATGATGAAAAAGAAAAAGTTTTTGTTGTGACGGTTATGGTTGGAAAACAACTCGGGGATATTCTTTATTTCAATTATTCCGACTCGACGGGTTTTATTATATGAATATAATTCAATTATAGCCTTGTTACAATATTGTTCAATAATAGGCTCAAGAGTTAAAAGCTCATTATTGTTTACAATGTGTTTTGAAAAACAATCCGGACAAAAACTGAAATGAGGTGGAATGATTTTAGCGATGTTTTTTTCGATCAGTCCAGAATATAAATATATCAAAGTATAGTCACTAATTAAATCACGTCTATAGAAAACTTCATCTTTTTCTATAATACTAATTGGACGTGGATTTGCAATTGAATTTACAATAAAATAAACTGTATCACCATAAAGGCTAATAAATTTATTGAATCTATCGGCTCTTTCAATTTTGCAGTTCAGTCCAGAACACCCTCCAAAACCAGATAAATCCATAGAGGGAGCAAATGAATATGGAGAATAATCTGCAATACACCAATCTTTATAAGCCAAATCTCGCATATACTTATCAAAAGACATAATTGTATCAAGATTATTTTTCATAAAATAACGCTTGATTTTTTCGGAACTTACAAGATCCAGTTCTCTCATATAATCAATTATTCTACTCATAAACAAAAATCCTTTGTAATAATTTGCTATATTATATCATTAATTGTATAAACAAAGCAACTGTTTATCGTAAGACAGATTAATTTATATTTTAAAAGATAAAACAAGAAGAAGCCGTCACACTAATCAAGCGAGACAGCTTCTTTTACAATTTTTCCAACCCTGTTAGACAGATGCTTAAAACAAAATTTTTAAATTACTGTTTTATGAGCACCCGGCTAAAAGCAAAGGCGGTAAAAAGTTATTCAAATAAAAACGGCAATGAAACCCAATGCAATAATTTTGCAAAAGGTAAGAACTGAATCGTTTTTTATGCTGCCGCCAATCATTTTATTTTCCTCCCATAAATTCAATTAGTGAGAAGTTTTGTTCCTGAGAAAACCCCGACACGTTGAAAAGTGTAATTACCGCATCAAAATCTTCGACACAGATATCTTTGATCTGTGAATGGCTGCAGTATCTCGGGTCAACAACGGTTATTTCGGCATAGTGCTCCGCAAGGAAAGGGAGTATGCAGTTTGCATAGCTGTCTTTGATTACAAGCAGTTTTCCGTTTGCCGATTTATTTTCGATTCTGCAAACACCGTGGTTGCCGTTGAGAAAGAATGAATATTTATCCTTTTCTTTCAGCCAATCTTTAAAATAAAGAGAGCTGTAGGTTTCATCCTTGACTGTTAAAGTGAAATCGGTTGACGAACGGTAAAACTCAATGGAATCAGGGTCGATTTTTTCGTTCAGTGTTTTTGAATAAAGAGTGCCATTGAAATCATCTGCAACTGTTTCAATTGAGAAAAAGTCCTTTGATTTAGGAGTAAATCCCAAAGCGTCGGCAACAACGCAATATGAATTAAATGCACTTTCGGTTGTCCAATGATGGTCGGTGCGGTAGAATGCATATTCGGTGGAGATAATGGCATCGGAAACATCAACCGAATTTATTTCTTTGAGTTTTCCGAAACAGTAATCAATATAATCTTTTTCGCTTTCAACGGCAAGATATGAGGGAATTTCGGATTCCATTTTTTCCTGCGCCGTGATTACAGGAATAAAATAAAAGGGAGTGTCGGTATTCTTTGCTTTCAGCTTATTGAGAGCAATAAGATTTTTATCAGTGAGCTTATAATCAACATCACGGAATGTCTGGATAAGATTGCCGTTTATTTCAATAACGCCGTTGATTTCTGTTTTACCTATAGCTTTTTCAATTGAGTTTTTTGCTTTTATGAAGGTCTCGCGGAGCACAAAATGATCCGAGAAAAAATCGCTTACTCCGTTCATAAAAGAACGGCTTTTATATCCTGCAAAGCTGAATTCCGGGAATTCGGCAAGCACTTTATTTTCGTTATAGCTGACCTTTTCTTTTTCTCCGAAAAGGGTGAAAAAAGGAATAATCAGAACAACCGTAAAAAAGAGTATAACTCTTATCAACTTCGTTTTCATAGAAGCTCCTAAAAATTGAAATATAAGAACGGATTGTAGGATGCATCAACAAGATATGCGATGCAGGTTGCCATGCCGACCGCTTCGCCTGCAATCTGAACTGCACCGAGTTTGTTGTTTGCAAAAAACTTCTTGCAGATTTTCATTGGTATACCGCTTGCAACAACAGCCGCAACTATGATTATGACTGCATAATTGTGAAGCATATTGAGGGTTGAAATGTCAAAGAATGCACCCGATGCGCCGAACATTGAACCGATGAATTCAAGCTCAGCGGCAGGGGAGGAGATTTCAAAAATAACCCATCCGATAACAACCATCAGCAGAGTATATGTTCTTGTGACCGCAGCAGGAAGTTTATCGATTACCTTTGCGAAAACAAACTTTTCAAGAATCAGGATGATTCCGTAATATACGCCCCAGATAATGAAGTTCCAGCTCGCACCGTGCCACATACCTGTAAGGAACCAAACAATAAGCAGGTTTCTGATTGTTCTGAATTTGCCGTTTCTGCTTCCGCCAAGCGGGAAGTAAACATAGCTCTTGAACCAGCCGCCGAGGGTCATATGCCATCTGCGCCAGAATTCGCTGACTGTTTTTGATATGTAAGGATAATCAAAGTTTTTCGGGAAATTGAATCCGAGCATTTTGCCCATACCGATTGCCATATCGCTGTAGCCCGAAAAATCAAAATAAATCTGAAGTGTGAATGCGATTATGCCGAGCCATGCCGTTGCGGCGGGGAGGGTCGAATAATCGCTTGCTTTGACTGTTGTCCACAGCTCGCCTACGGAGTTAGCGATAAGAACCTTTTTGCATAGACCGCAAATAAAAACCGAAATACCGTTGCTTATTGAATCAATATCGATTTTTCTGTTTTCGAGCTCTCGTGCAACATCATCATAAAGCACAATCGGTCCCGCAACAATCTGAGGAAACATCGTAACGAATGCCGCAAAATTGATAAAGTTTTTCTGCACCTTGATATTGCGTCTGTAAAGGTCAATTGTGTAGGACATTGACTGGAAGGTGAAAAAGCTGATACCGATGGGAAGCGGAAGATTCGGATTGTTCATAACGTTGCCGAATACCGAGTTTATGCTTTCAACGAAGAAACCGCTGTATTTGAACACTCCAAGAAGCGAAAGATTCATTACAACGGAAACTATCAATGCAACTTTTCTTATCGATTTGTTGCTGTCAAATTTGTCCATAACTCTGCCGGCACAGTAGTCAATGAGAGTAGACAAAATCATTATAAGCACATAAACCGGTTCGCCCCACGCATAGAAGAGCAGACCGGTTAAAAATAAAACTGCATTTTTGAACCTGAACGGTACCGCATAATAAAGCAGTAACGCAACAGGTAAAAACATAAATAAAAATACAGGCTCGGAAAAAACCATAGTTAAACTCCGTGAAATTAATCGGCAACAGAATCAGCAACAGCCTTAACGTTTTCCGCATTGTTGCAGATGCAGAGAATAACGGTGTTGCCTTCGGTAATTACAGCGGCGGATTCGATTTTCGGAATTTCCTGAGGGCCGTAGCTGCTGTAGCCTTCGTGAAGATAATCAAGTCTTGATTCAACGGCTTCTGCAACGCTGCTAACCGCATTTTCGTCAACGCAGTTAAAAACAGCGATTTCGTCAGCGGTTGCACCGCTTCCGCTGTAGAACGCGGCGTCTGTGCAAAGAGCAGAATCAATACCGTAGATGCTGTAGGCTATATCGGCAGTGCTTTTTTCAAGCTCTTCACCGAATTCGAGATTTGCATTGAGCGCATCTGCAACTGCGTTTGCTTCATAAAATTTTGCTTTGTTGTCAGCGCATCCCGCAAAAGAAAAAATAAGCGCAAATGCAATAAGGAAAGAAAAAATCTTTTTCATAAATTAACCACCCGTTTTATAGATAATTTTATCGGCAAGTCTGATAATCCAGGCTTTTGCATATTTTTTGTTAAGATGAATGCCGTCGCTTGCGGCTTCGGGAATGAGAGTGCCGTCTTCAGCTTTGAGAACTTCGGGCTGAGCAATAAAGTGTATTCCCTCTTTTGCGGCAAGCTGTTCGATTCGGATGTTAAGTGCGTTGATGTTGGTGTTGTTGCAACCGAATTCGTTTGTTGCCGAAGCGTTCACACTGACAGGAAGAACAGCGTGAAGATATATCTCCGCTTTGGGAAGTCTTTCTCTGACAGCGGCAATAACCTTTGAATACTTAACAACAAAAGAATCATAACTTGACCATCCGCATTCGTTATCGCCAAACATCAGAACGACTTTTTCAAAATCCTTGCCGTTAAGCTCGTCAATAACCGTAACGGTGCTTCCCGCAACTGTTTTTGTAAATACCGTATCAACATTAAGACCGACAACAGCGTAAACATTTTTTGCAAGACCGTAATTCTTGAAAGAAATGAATCTTGAATTGCCGATGAAAACAGTAGAATCAAAACAGCTTGAATCATATTCACCGTTAATCGGTTTTGTTATGGGCGCGGCGGTTGTTGTTTCAGGTCTGAAATCGGGAATTTGAATTGTAGGAACGGGAATTGTGAATGGGAGAGTTCTGCCCTGAGTTGCAGCAACGGTTGTTTCCGAAGCTGTGGTCCTGACAGAAGTTTCTTTTGCGGCTGTTGATTTTTCTGTTGATGAGAATATTGCTGTTGAAAGAGCTTCCGTAATCTTTTCCGTAAGATTTGTTGTAGTTGAGAGCGGCTGCCAAACCGTTTTTGTTGACTCTGCAGAAACAGTTGTTCCGCTGGTTACGGTTGTTTCGGAAACCGCTACGGGTAAAGAAATTTTCGAAGCGGCAAAGCCGAGTGCAGCTATTACCGCAACGGCTGAAATGATATATATTAATTTGTTTTTCATTGTTAAATATTTCACCTTGAATCTCATAATAATCCAAAATGTATTTTACAATATACTTTATAATAATTCAATGATTATTTTGTTACAGATTTATAACAATTTATTACATTTTTCGTCAAAAAACAATAAAACCTGCAAAGAACAATCTTTGCAGGTTTTAATCGGTTATTTTGTGGGGCAATGGTTGGTTGCAACGATGTTGATTCCCGTGCCGAGAATATTCTCAACAAGAACATCTCCGAGCTTGACGGGGGCATTCACTTCGGCCTTGTTGATAGCTTCCATGCACTCCATAATTTTATCCTTGGGAAGCGCACCTGCCGATTTG
Source organism: Clostridia bacterium (assembly GCA_017517665.1). Classification (GTDB taxonomy): domain Bacteria; phylum Bacillota; class Clostridia; order Oscillospirales; family Acutalibacteraceae; genus CAG-177. The sequence goes on from JAFWYP010000045.1 coordinate 5,451, forward strand.
CAAGGCACAACATTATATATGCCGCCGTTAACCTTGACTGTTGTTGCAAGGCTTCTTACGGGATTTGTGATTTCCGTTCTGGCGTAGGCGTCGCCTCTTTTGCAGGTGTTGCCTTTAACAGAAAGAATTTCACCGTTATCTGCAATATCAACTGTTACTCCGCAACCCATCGGGCAGGCTACACAAATAATATTTTTCTGCATAATTTACACCTCCACCGAAATTTCGATAACTCCGCCTTCGGCAAAGTTCTTGAGCATATCGTTCTTGATGATAACGTTTTCCATTTCGCCTGGAGCGAGTCTCGGTCTCTTCTTGCTGATTATTTCTTCACCGTTATATTTAACAACGGTTTTAGCATTTTTATAAACCTGACCTACTCTGAAATAGAGTTTAACGTCGCCGTCGTTCTTTATGTTGATTTTCTGAGGAACGATATATCTTACGCCGTTAACACCTTTGGTTGAAATGTATTCGGCATTTTCTGTTTTGCCGAGAACATATCTTGCAGCGCCTTCGCCTGCAGTCTGACTTTCGAGAGTAACATAGTCAACAAGGTCGTGAACGTGAAGAACGTTGCCACAAGCAAAAACACCCTTGTGAGAGGTTTCTCTGTATTCATCAACAACTGCGCCGCTTGTTACGGGGTCAAGGTCAATGCCGACTGCTCTTGTAAGCTCGTTTTCGGGAATAAGACCAACAGAAAGAAGAAGAGTGTCGCATTCGATGAAACGTTCGGAACCCTTGATAACTCTGCGGTTTTCGTCAACATCGGCAATCGTTACGCCCTCAACTCTGTCTTTGCCGTGTGCATGGTCGATAAGGTGTTTTGCGTTAATTCCGAACTCCTTGTAAAGCTGTTCTTCGGAAAACTCTGCAACTCCTTTTAAATCAACAATTCCGTATTTCTCAAGACGGGCAGCAGTACCTCTGCCGATGTTCCATATATCGGTTATTGGTTGGTGTGTCCAAATAGTTTTTTTGAATTCTTCTTCATCAAGATAACCGATAAAATCTTTTGCGTGTTTTGCGGTAATATCAAGAGCAACTTTGCAAAGAAACATATTCGTTCCTATTCCCGCAGCCGAGCAAATTCCCGTTTTATCATAAACTGCGTTCATAAGCATAACGGCAATTTCTCTCGGAGTTTTTTGTAGAGCCGACAATAATCAGTAACATCAATAAAACACTCATCAATAGAATAAACATAAATGTCATCGGGACTTATATAGTTGAGATAAACAGAATATATCTCTGCTGATACTTTCATATATTTTCGCATTTGTGGCATTGCAGTAATATATTTAACATTCTTCGGAATCTCATAAACTCGGCAACGGTTTTTTATTCCGAGTGCTTTCATAGCCGGAGTAATTGCAAGACAAACAGAGCCATTCCCACGTGTCGGATCGGCAACAACAAGATTAACTTTGAAAGGGTCAAGACCTCGTTCAACACACTCAACAGAAGCATAAAAGCTCTTTAAGTCAATGCAAACATACCATTTATTTTTCATAGATCAGTCTGCTCCGTTTTTAACATTTGCCCTCAACAAACCACTTGCCTTCATCATCTTCATAGATGAAAGTTTCTATGCCGTTAATCTGAACTGTGTATCGGATTTCACCACCGCCAACGTTACGGGATTTTGCTTTGCAACGGTTAAGTAATCGTTCAACAACATAAACCGTTCCATCTTCCCATTGGATACGCAAAGGTCTTATTTTGCCGTCTTTGCTATGAAAAGCAACTACATCAACATATACTTTTCTGACCATCTGCGATTTCTCCTTTCTTTGAAGTGTAGCGAACATTTGTTTGTTTTGCTTTAATATAATAACTCTGTTTGCATCAAATGTCAATAGCAAATATTGGCTCTTACTAAATTGGCAAGCAAGGCAAATGTGAACACATTTGCATAAAATCGAAAAAAATAAATTTTCGATTTTCCGTGCTTGTTGGTGAATTATCTTCCCCAAACCCCTACATAAAATCAAATAAATTTGATTTGCTACGCTCCTGCGGGGCTAATAAAAAAGACAAAAAAATAAACTCCGAACTGTAACATTAATTACAATTCGGAGTTTTATATTTTTATGAAATTGTATCTTGTGTGAGCTTTTTGTCTTTTTCTTTGGTGCTTTCTGCAGAGCTGATGCCAAGAATCACTTCTGTATTTGATTTATGAATAAGCAACTCACGATGCTCGTCTTTGAGTGAGCGATACTCGGTATATGCTTTGTCTTTTTTATCTGACAGTTCTGCATATTCTTTGTTAATTGATTTGATGTCGGGTAGTTTTTTTATACCAAGTTCATCAAACTTTTTCTTTGCTGCACGATGTAAAATGATTTCAGATTCGTGTTCAGCAAGAAACTTTTTTGAATATCCCGAAGCCTTATATTGAGCAAAAATCTTACGAGTATTGTGATAATTTATTATATGTTCACGAAGAACTTTCAATTCTTTTATTCTTTTTTCTGACGAGCGAATTTCTGTCATTAGTTCATTTATGCGAGAAGTCATATCGTCAGTTTTTTTAGCAAGTTCATCGTAATCTGAAAAGCCGTTTTCCTGCAAATACAACACAGTCTTTGCCATTTGTTTCAGATTAAAGATCTTTGCCCAATTCTCGTAACCTTTGCCTTTTCCTTCGGCTATTTTCTGCTGAACATCAATAAGAAGATTTGTTTTTTGCTTTCCATTCTTCTTTTCTTTTTGTGATTTAGTCTTTCCATTTGTTCTTATTATTGACTTGATTTCTTCCTCTGAGTATCCGGTGCCGAGAGAGCGTAATCTTATATTCTTCTTTTGCCTTGAGTGAGAGAATGAGATATGTTTACCAGATTTAATTGTGTAACCTTTTTCTATCATCTGTGAAATAAAATCGTCAAAATCTTTCGGCTTGTTTTCCAACACTTCATCAATATCTGCTCGGAGTAAATCACGAAGGGAGGAATACTTTTTGTATCCCTCCCAGTGATTATATGCTGTATTTCTTTTCTGTGGTTCTGTAACAACAGACAGTTGATGTTCAATGCAAATCAAATCACTTAATCGTGCAATATGTTTTATTGAACGTATCTTATTCCGATACTTGCGTTTACAATCCAGCGACGTTGAGTTGAAATAAATATGATTGTGAATATGTGATTTATCAACGTGAGTTGCGACAACAAAAGCATAATTACCTTTAAGCAATCTTTCCGCAAGTTCATATCCGATTTTGTTGGCTTCTTCAGGTGTGATTTCTCCCGGTGCAAAAGACTGTCGGAGCTGATAAGCAATAACATTATTTTTTTGAGTTCGGCCCGTAAACTGTGCATACTGTTTTTTTGATAATGCAAATTGAGCAACAGCTGTTTCAGGCTCACAAGCGAACGAAGAAACAAATCTTCCTTCATCCGTTTTTAGAGGGTTCAATCCGTAATCAATTCGGTCTGAAAGGCTGCTTGAAATCTTATATCCTTTGGTTGCGTGAATAGGCATAATTCTTGTTACTGCCATTTAATAAATCCTCTCCGTAAGCCATTCTTTGAGAATAATAAATTTTGATAAAATCCAAGTGGCGAACATAGGAATTCCCCAAGGACTTAACAAATACGCAACAAGTAATACGAGTAAACCGTCTTTGATGGTTTCTGTAATCAAAAAGAAAATTGCAACAATCAAAAGGATAAAAGCGATTATGCAGAATACCCAAGATGCTATACTGATAACAAGAGAAAAGATTCCTATGAACACAGTGAGTAAAAGCCAAATGGGTGCAACCAAAATCATAAGAAAAAATTTAAGAATTTTCATAACATTAACCTCCGTTTCAAGATAATGATAGAATAAAAAAAGAGTTCTGACAAGGATGTCAAAACTCTGTGTTCTTTTTTCGTTTTTCCGCTTCACAAAATATCTTTTTTATATTTTCATCAATTTGTTCCTGAGTAAGTCGAGGCAACTCCAGAATTTCGTAAAGCCAATCTACGCATTCGGTTATAAGACCGTCATCCATATCTGTATAAGGCTTTGCGCTTTCATAATATATGATAGCTTCAAGACGATCAACTAATTTAATTTCATCCGCAGTTAAATCATTTTTATTCCGCATAAAATCACCATAGTTATTTTTATTAAGAATATAACAAAACTTAAAATATTTCAACTGAAAACATCTGCTATGTTAATAATCCGCAAACCATTGTCTTTTGCATAGCTTACAGTATAAGCTGTGCCGCCTTGTTGCTCTGTCAAAAAACAAATGCAAGCAGAACTGTTGTTTACAAGATGTCGGTTTCTTAGGTGCATACAGTCATTTGTATATTGCTTTGAAACATAAACAACTTTATCGGCAGAGTTTTTTATTTTTTCGTAAATTTGTTTATCTTCAAACTTCCAATTTCTCGTTTGTGATAAACAAGGCAAAACGAGTATTAGACGAATGAACGGGTATTTTTTTCGGAGCTTTATGACAGAGATTGCTGCTATTGTATCGAACCCCAATGCACCGCCTGAACCAAAATAGCAATAACCCTCTTTTATAAGAGTTTCTATTGCTTTTTCCGTTTCGATATAAATATCAGAAATGAAAGTCGAAGGTATTTTTCTGTGACCTGAAAAGCAACAAGTTTTTGATTTCATATTTCTGCTCCCAAATATCGCTATCAGCGATATTATATCGCCGACAGTTTGAGTATATCACATTTGAGTCAGAAAATAAAGATAGAAAAAGAGCCTGCAAGAAAAAATTGCAGACTCTATTTTTCACTTTGTACTTTTGCTTAAAAATGCTTCAAGAATAGCAAAGGCTTTTTCCTTTTCTTCTTTCGGTAATCCTTCAAGGAGATCAGATAAACGAGAAGATTTTACTTTATAACCGCTCTCAATAACATCGGCAAAAACATCATCTGCCGTACATCCCAATGTGTTAATAATTAAAACCAACTTATCAAGACGAGCAGAGCTTTTGCCTCTTTCAATATCAGAAATATAGTTTGTTGATAAGCCTATTTTTTCTGCGAATTGTTGTTGTGTAAAACCCTTGCTTTTTCTAATAATTTGAATACGTTTGCCGATAATCTGTTCAACAGTTTTGTTGTTCTTCACAGAAACACCCCCATTCATTCGATTATCGTAACCACTAATGCTCATAGCATTAGTATAAATGGATGCTTCTATAAATTACACAAACCAACACCGACAAACTAACGATACTATACTGAATTATTCGATTTTTTTATAAATGTTATTGAACTGTTATAATGTTTCAAGACCTCCAACCTCGATAAAATGGCTGAAGGTCTTTTTGTGTGGTTATTATTTGTTTGTGACCGTAATACCGATAACCGCAACAGTATCGCTTTGAGAAATTGTAATGATGATGTTGTCTTTTGTGACTCCTTTAAAATTTAAAATAGGATAGTCATTTTTATCATACACATCATATAACTGTTTTGTTATTCCATTTTCTTCAAGAGTAGATATATAATTCTGAGTTTCAACTAAATTTATATTCTTAACCTTGAAAGAATAGTGAGAATTCTTTTTGTTACTATCAAAAGAAACATAAATAGTTTCTTTTGATGTGGGTTTGGGAATATTTTTATACAAATACTCACTTTCGCAAAGTTCACCCTGTTGAAGCGAAAAAGAATAATCTTCTACATTGCTTTCGGTTGTTATGTTTCTTACAGTTAGATTACTTGTTGAACAAGATGCAGTACAGATTACAACAGCAAAAACTAAAAAGAAAATTTTAGAAAAGCTAACCGTATATTTAAGGAATTGTAATTTCATATGCACTTGCAAATTCTCCATAACCTGATTCAATATTTGCTCCTGTAGCCCATCCTGCAACGGATACCTTACCTTCAGTTCCGCTTGCAGCTTTGTTTCCCATTTCGACATCGGTGGAAATGGTTTTAGCTTGGTTTGCCAATTTAGCAAACGCTTTAGTAGTTGTTTTTTGAGCTAAAGTAACTGATACAGCGCCTTCCATTGCTGTGAATTTGGGATTTGCGAAATAGTACCAAGGAACATATAATTCAACATGTACTGAAACGCCATCGTCCTCGTCATATGTTGCATATGAACGACACCACACTCTTGCTGAGAATAAACCTCTTGCATTGCCGATAGAATTGGACAACTCCGACATTGGTGCATCAATTCCGCAAAGAATTATAGCACCATCTTCCGTAGCCGCTTCAAGTTCCTCTGCTGAGAAATAATCTCCATTATTAATTTCTTCAGCAGAAAGGTAATACTCACTATCGGGTGTAATAACATCCTCAGTTTCTGTTGTTGAAGCAAAAGAAGTCATAGATAATGACGAGAACATGCATAACATTATAAGGATACACGAAGTTATTTTTTTAAACATTTTAAAAACCTCTCTAGTAATATTTTAATAATTGATACCTAAAGTATAAAACAAATTTGCCCTAATTCTAAATCAAATCACAATTTAATCAAGACAGGCGAATACCGCAAAGTTAAACATTAATACAAAAAAAACAGATGAAATTACCTTTGCTACTATTTTGGATGGTTTGTTATTTACAATGCAATCAATAGTCCAAAGCAGTGAAACTATAAAAAGCACAGAAAAAGGAATAAATAAAAATAGCATTTAATAATCATCTCCTTGGTAAGTACCACACTGTAGCGGATACCTAGTAAATATATCCTCAAATGTAAGTGAAACTCCTCCTATATAGCTTACCCCAACGCTAATAGGAAGTGGTAAAAATTTATGGAAATACAATAATGTAATCGTATTTTCGTCGCTACTGTTTACAATACTGTATGAAACCAAAACAGAAATACTATCGACACTACTTGGTAAATCAAACTCAAAAACGCATGCGGTTTCTTCACCTTTGTAATTATCATCATTTTCGTCGAAATTTTCATACTCTACAGTTCCGTTTTTTTCATAATAAAGACACAGTTCTGGTGACTCTTCGTCTATGCTTCCGGCACCAAGATAAACAGAAATAATATCATCATCTCTTACTGTCGGTAAATCAAGCCATTCAGCACTTCCCAAAATTGTGTATTCATTTCCGGTTTTTCCCCAAAGTATTCCTAAATGAATAACATCTCCATGATCCTTTCCTGCACTACCATTAGCTCTTGCCGAATTATTAAAAGCAGCATTTTCCGAAACATCTGAACATCCAAATTCATCAGCATTTATAAGTTTATTGAGCAACTCATTGCTTATCATATTTACATTAACATTAGCTCCTATTGTTTCAAAGACATCATTCAGATATTCAATTTTTTCTTCCTGTAAGGCAAAATTGTAATTTTCTTTCATATTGACAATTTCTTCTTCGGAAAGGACAGTTATATCATCTTTGGGTGTTGATGTGGCATTGGAATTAAAGTAACAGTTAAAGAACAACGAAACACATATTAATAACGAGATTAATTTTTTCATGTTGTTTTACTCCCATTTTAAAAAGTTTTGTTGAATTAGCGGTAATATTGTTCTCTGTTTCAAAAAATCAAACATAATAATAAAGTCTTGTTGTATATACCCAATAGAAAGTGAAACTACCGATTCTATACTGACAACCATTCACAGAATCATAAGTCATAAGTTTGATTGTTTCCAGCATCGGACACATATATCTTACCTCAAAGGTTGAACCGACAATTCTGTATCCGCAAAGAGCCGTACAGTGTTCTTCAATCATATGATGATCTGGAAGTGCAAACATACAAGCAGGGTCATTGTTTTGAATAACCGCTTTAACTTCATTTTGAGTTAAAGGAGCATAAATTGTAGTCGGTGCATAAATACTTGGAAGATAAGCTTCGAGTATGTCGATAACATCTTCCGGCTGACCCATTGTATAGGAATGACCTATTGTATTGCAAGCTGCTGTTGCATAAAGTTCGGGGTACTGAGAAGGCATTTCATACATAATCATTGATGCTGCAACCGCCGCCCAACATATGCTGTAGTTACCTTGAAATACAATAGGATAATCCAAGAAATTATATTCTCTTGTTGCAGGAAGAGTAGCAGAAGGAAGCGTATACTGTTCTGAATACATTTCATTGGCTGTTATTGTGTTGTTGGAACGACAAGCATCCGAATAAGTACGCTTGTTTTTTGAGGCAAATGCAACCGATTCACTCGGAGCATCAAAGACAATCCTGCTTATTGATGATGAATCTACGGCAATAATATCCATATTTTCTGAAACAAGTGCAACGTTACCGTTTGAAGATTTCATAATCAAGTCAAGCTGTTCAGCAAAATCTATACCTGCTGTGCAATTAAAGCGACCATTTTCTTTGATGATTGTAAAAATGGCAATAATATCACCGCTTGAAATCAAAGGTATATACACAACATCTGATACTGATTCATATTCATTTTCTTCGTTCAATTCTGCAATCGAAAATGTTTTTCCAAGATATGCGTCAGATACTTCAGCTTGTGTAAGACCAATATCTTCAGGGAATGATTTTACAGAAAGCATCAAATCTCCCAAAGAGCCATCCATAAGATTTTCAATGTCCTGTACTGTAATTGTATTAGCATAGCCTACCGCATTCGCAGTGTAAGCCGGTATTGACATAATAACAGCTATGGCAAGAATAATCGAAAACAATTTACGAACGATATTTTTCATATCTATATCCCTTTCTATAGTCAAGCATCACACTATACAAGGTGTTGTCATAAAATTTGTTCAACGATATAATATATTAAGTTTTTAGTGTTTTCGGTTTTATCTGCATAAACCGTACTGTGCCCATCAGGACTGTAAATATAAAAATACTTGTCCATAAATACAATTTCAACAGAAGAACCGTCAGAATGATTTAACTTTACACTATAATTACCCCCAAATCCTTTTTGATAATCAACAGCTTCGGTATAACTGATGCTTGAAATATATGTCAAAACTTTTTCTTTTTGTTCTTCGCTTGCCGTTATCGGCTTTTGACCAAGAAGTAAACGTGTTCCGCTGTTAATTTCAATTGAAGATATTTCTTTGTTTAATACATCCTCTAATTTTAAATCAATTATTTCTGAACTGTTCGTAATAGTGACAACATTTGAATTGTTGGTCATTGGTTCTTTTAGATTATCGGTTGTTTTGGTTGTACTGGTAGTATCGTTGTTTGACGTTTCAACATTTGCATCTAAATCTAATTTCGTCACATCAACAACAACATAGTTATTTTCGTCATTCAGAATTTTCCAAGAATAAACATTGTACTCTGTTTTGAATTTGTTGTAATAATCAACATTTTTATCAAGCGGTAAAGTGACAGGGGATAAAAGTTGATATACTTTGTTATCGGGTGTTATGGCTATTTCTTTATTAAGTCCGACACAGAAAAATGCCAGTTCGCTGTCGGGGTTCTCTTTAAGGGCATTTGTCAATCTGTCCCATGTATCGCCGTGTGCTGAAGTTGTATACTTTATTTCACCGTCTACTTTGAACAATGAAACAGAACCGACAATTTTATCATCTATCATAATCGGAAGAGTAAGATTATCGAGTATTATCTTGTTTGTTTCGCCCAAATAGACTGGACTGTAACCCTTTGTTGCGATTTTTATGGGTTTATCAAATATCTGATATTCTAAAGCTGTATTACCGGCAATTATATCTTTGTTTTCTTCGATAAACACTCTTATTTCTTCATCGGTATAAGCTGAATTTTCAAAAACAATTTCACCGTCACTTATAGAATTAGAACTGTTATTTCCTCCAAACTGTATGCTTGGATTTGTGGTGGATTCGATAATGGGTCGGCTTGTTCCTTTTACACCGAGGATAACAGCGGTTAATACTATTGCAAACGCAGCAGCAACCGCCATATATTTATAAATTGACAATGATTTTTTACTGCTGTTATTTGAATGAGCATTTGAAATCAAATCATCATCAATCAAGTTGATTGCTTCATTTAAAATGTTGTTAATCATAAATTGTATCCCTCCTGTTCAAGAAATCGCTTCAGCTTTTTTCTCATTTCAAACAGAATATTTGAAACCTTCTTCTCTTTAAAGCCATAATCGGCGGCTATGTCTTTTACAGATTCATAATACCAATAACGACGGACAAATATGTTTCTGTTGGTTTCACTCTGTTCTCTTAAAAATCTGCTGATAATTTTACCAAGTTCAGCTGTATCATAGTTTGTTTCTGTATCTGTTGATGAAGATAAGCAATCCTGCAATTCATTAAGAGAAACAAGCATTTCGGGTTTTCTTTTCTGTGCCGAAATATGTTCTAATTTTTTGAATGACAGATTTTTGACTATTCTGCATAAAAAGGCTGAAAAATTATTCGGTCTTTCATCGGGTATAGAGTTCCATACCGTCAAATATGAATCATTTACACATTCCTCGGCATCGCAAACATTATTCAGAATGTTGTTTGCCAAGTGATTACAAAGCTTACCGTATTTTATATCAGTTTCTTTTATTGCGTTTTCGGAGCGTTCCCAATACAAACTGATTATTGATGCATCGTTCATTGCGTTCTCCTTTCTTTTCGAGGTCCTCAACTATATGTACGATTATTTTGCCGAATTACTTAAAAGTTTTTTAAAAAAACTTTTATTTCATACTTAATAATAATAAAAAAGTAACGGTATTGCAAATGCAACACCGTTACAATAAGAATTGTGCAAATCCGATAGCGAGAATTAAGTTTTTAATTCCGTAATCAATAAAACTATCTGATTAATCTTTTCCCATAGCTTCGACTGACTGTATTGAATTTCTTTGATTTCATTACCATAGATTTTGTCTGTGGAGTTAACTTTTTTTGCAATTTGGTTTATGTTGTTGCTTGTTTTGCGAAGTAATGATATGAGTTCATCGAGTTCGGGTATGTCAAAATTTATAACATACCCGTCAATAGCCATTTTGCGGATAAAAGCACTCATATTTTCACAGTTATGTAGCTGCATTTTTTCCTTTATCAGTTTAAGTTCATCATTACTGAGCCTAATATGAATATCACGAGATTTACTGCTTTTATCCAAATCAAAGCACCTGGTCTTTCTTCTTCGGAGCAGTAGAAGCAGGTGCGATATTATCTTTTGCAGATTCAAGTTTTTTTAAAACAGAAGGTTTCTTTTCGGAACGTTCTGTTTCTATTCTTTTTACTTGTCTGACAAAAATATCTGTAAGTCCGGGATTAACACCGTCAACAACAAGAGATAAATCAATCTTATCTTTCACATCATTCGGGCGGACTGTTTTTGCCCAAGCTTTATTCTCAGGCGATATTCTTCCGTCATAATCTTTTACGATACAAGTAAGAGCAAGAATTTTCTTCACACGGTCAAGACCGAAATTTTCGACAACCTTTTTCGCTCCTTCGGGGTCAAGTCTGCACTCTGAATAGTTATCATTGATAGCAGCCTCAATAGCAGTTTTGCACATATTGTCTGCTCTTGAAGAAAGTCTGTAAGCTGAAATTTCTTCTCTATCTCTTGCTTCTGAAAAAGACTTTTCATAAAGTGGGAATTTACTCGGATCGTTATACGGAATCGCCTGAATTTCACCGTCGAGCATAAAGAACATTTCGGGTTCTGCGAAATGTTCCGAATATTTCTCAATCTGTTCGGGAGTAAGGGAGCAGAAATCTTCTTCACCAAGTCCCACAACAAGGAATGTTCCCGAAACAATATCGTAGATGCTGTTTTCATCGTCACGCAAAGCACGGTTTAACTGCATACCGTTTATTTTTCCGTTGTCATTACAAACAATACCAACTGGTTCCTCAAACGGGTAAATAGCTTGAATAGGTTCACCTACCTGATTATATAGACTGTCAAGACCAGCGGGTATAGTTACAACAGACGGTTTTTCTCCCGGCGCAACAACGAGAACCGTCAATGAGTTCTCTGTTTGCTTTTCAAAATTATGCTCTGCTGTTTCCGTTATTGTATCTCTTAAAGTCTGCATATAATCTGTTTCTTTGTCCGCAAACATTTCATAAACTTCCTGCAGCGGTGAAGGTGAATCCATCAATGCTTTCATAAGATTATCTGAAAGTTCAACTTGCTCGAGGGCAACAAGAATATCCTCACGAACTGTAAATTCGTAAGTGTGACTTAAAATTTCTTCGGGTTGCTGTTTCATAAGCCATTCTCTGTAATTCTGCTGTTCTGCGTGCATCATATCATACAGAGTGCTTTTCAGTTCTTCTGTACCCATATCTTTACCTCCTATTTCATTAAGATGTTTTTCAAACGTTTCACGAACATAAGCATAAACATAAAAGTTGTAATCGCCTTTGGTGGGATTGCATCTCAAAATGTAGCTGTGTTCATCGGTATCAACTCTGAAACCGTATTCTTTGGTATAGTTACCTTCGATAACTCCATCGGGATTGTTGTGACAATAAGCAGAAAGAGAGCTTCTGTCTTTCAGAAGCTCTCCATAACCGAATCGCAAAGAATTGATAACATCATCAAATTCTCTTTTGAATTCATCTGTTTTTAAAAACTTTACTTTATCTTCCCAAGTAGAGTAAAAACCTTTGCCGCTTGTGTCAAAATCCCCACGGAGAAAACCGATACAACCGCTTTCTACATAGTCATTCTGCGACTGCTTATATGAAAACGGTATTTCTTCAAGCTTAATAGGTCTAATTGATAAATCCATTTATAAAACTTCCTCCGTTTTCTTTTTTTCTGTTGTTTTTGGGATAGTTGTTTTGCTTTTTGCACTTGCCATCTGCAACTTATCCATAATTGACGGTCTGCTGCTTTTGGCAATAGCATTTTCCGCTGACGGAGCTTCAGGCTTATCCATATTCAGAGCGATATTCAGCTCTGTAAGTCTTGCAGACTTGATTTTCAGTTCTTCCTCTTGCGGGAAAGGTTTGCCGAGTTCAGCTTTCGCATTTTCCAACTGAGTTTTAACATTATCAAGCCTTAATTGAGTATCGTTCAATCTCTTTGTTATGGAATCAAGCACATTATCAATACGAATAAGATTACCTCTCGGATCTTTGCCGAGTTCTACTTTATGGGACATTTTGCCTTTGAGAGTAAGAACATACTTTTTGCCGAAATCTTCTACCGACAATGACATATCAAAACCTCTGTAAGAGCCGATTGGTGCTTCCATAAAGAATTTCGCATCTTTCATAGCATCAATCAGAGCTGCACCCGCATTTTCTTTGTCGGTCAGGAAATCACCCCGAATGGTCATTCCGGCAAATCCTTCGGGCGGATGCGAATTGTCTTTTGCAGTCTGAATATCGGCTTGGAATCCGTTTATGTATTCTTCGTATTGCCTTATCTGTTGCGGAAAGTTTTTGAGAATATTATCTTCAAGTCGGAATTGCTGATTCTGATAGCTTGCTTTCATAAGCTTCAGCTTTGCCACATCGACATCCAAATCCATTTTCTCCTTAATGCGTTCATCTCCCGCACAAAGTGCTTTGATTTCTGCAAAGGAAAGAGTAGTTTCGTCAACATCTTCGCAGGAACGCACGGGAGATTTTGAGGTCATAATCTGCGATATGAACTTCTGCTTTTGTTCAAGTGTCTGCCAAAGGTAAGCATCAAATGTTGACTCGGTAACATATCGGTAAATATGTACTTTCTCATTCTGATTACCTTGTCGGACAATTCTGCCGCTTCGCTGTTCCAGATCACCCGGACGCCACGGAGCATCCAAATCGTGAAGTGCAATCAGTCTGTCTTGCACGTTGGTACCCGCACCCATCTTTGATGTACTGCCCATAAGAACACGGACTTTACCGGAACGCACTTTTCCGAATAAATCTTTCTTCTTTTCTTCCGTATTTGCATCGTGAATAAAAGCGATTTCTTCGGGTTTAACACCTCTTGCAATCAGCTTATCCCGTATATCTTCATAAACCGTAAAAGACTTTTCGGGGATAGGGTCAAGATTTGTAAGTGTCGGTTCAGCTTTCGCCGCTGTTTTGGTTTTCGGAGTGGATATATCACAGAACACAAGCTGTGTCAGTTTATCCGCATTTCCTTCTTCATAAATTCTGACAATGTTATCAACGCAAAGATTAACCTTTGTACCTTCTTCATCTGCGAAATCGGGATTGATTATTCTTTGGTCAAGACCGAGCTTTCTGCCGTCAGAAGTTATTTTCAGCATATTATCTTCCGATGGGTCAACACTACCTAAATGAACGGCGGCAGCTCTTTCGGATAATTCACTAACCAAGCCTTTTTGTGTTTCTGTCGGATGAGCAACAACATTGTGATATTCAGCTTCGGGTCTCGGCAGATTTAAAGTATCTGCCGTTTTTATGTCTGCCGCTTCCTTAAACATATTCATAAGTTCGGGCAGATTAAAGAATTTTGCGAAACGGGTTCTTGCTCTGTATCCCGTTCCTTCGGGTGCAAGTTCAATAGCCGTTGTTGTTTCGCCAAAGTTCGATGCCCAAGCATCAAAATGGGTAAGATTCTTTTTCTGAAGCATATCGTATTGAAGATAACGCATCATTGTATAAAGTTCTGTCATTGAGTTTGAAACTGGAGTTCCCGTAGCGAAAACAACACCTTTATTGCCCGTGACTTCATCAAGATAACGGCACTTCATAAACATATCGGAAGATTTCTGTGCTTCTGATGTGGAAAGACCTGCAACGTTTCTCATCTTCGTATAAAGAAACAGGTTCTTGTAATTGTGAGCTTCGTCAACATACAGACGGTCAACACCGAGCTGTTCAAAATTTACAACATCATCTTTTCTTTCTGTTGACTGCAATTTTTCAAGTTTGGCTTCAAGACTTCTGCGTGTCTTTTCAAGCTGTTTAACAGTAAATTTTTCGCCTCTGTCATATTTCATCATAGCGATATTCTCGGTTATTTCATCAATCTGCTGTTGTATGAGCCGTTCTTGTCTTTCGAGCGAAACGGGTATCTTCTCAAACTGTGAATGACCGATAATAATAGCATCGTAATCGCCCGTAGCAATTCTCGCACAGAATTTCTTTCTGTTCTCAGGCTGAAAGTCTTTCTTCGTGGTAACAAGAATATTCGCAGAAGGATAAAGGCGAAGAAACTCCGATGCCCATTGTTCGGTAAGATGATTGGGAACAGCAAACAACGGTTTTCGGCAAAGACCGAGCCTTTTGCTCTCCATGGCCGCCGCTACCATTTCAAATGTTTTACCTGCGCCGACTTCGTGAGCAAGCAAAGTGTTACCGCCGTAGAGAATGTGAGCCACCGCATTAAGCTGATGTTCACGCAGCTTTATTTCGGGGTTCATTCCCGAAAAAACTATATGACTTCCGTCATATTCTCTCGGCTTTGTAGAATTGAACAATACATTGTATTTTTCAACAAGATAGTTACGTCTTTCGGGGTCACGGAATATCCAATCTCTGAACTCGTCTTTTATAACCTGTTGTTTTTGCTGTGCAAGAGTTGTTTCCTTTGAGTTAAGAACTCTCTTGTCCTTACCGTTCTCTATAATGGTGTCATAAACTCTTACATCACGGAGATTGAGCGAATCTTCAAGAATTTCATAAGCACTTTTTCTTGTTGTACCGTATGTAACGTGAGCATTGACATCACTTCCCGAAATGAATGATTTGTTTTCAATTCTCCATTCAGCGGTATATTCCGAATATTTCACTTTCATATTGAACTGTGCATAATTCGGTGTTTTGAAAGTTTCAAACATAAACTGCTCAATAATCTCTTTATCTATCCAAGTTGCACCGAGCCTTACTTCAATTTCACTTGCATCGAGTTCTTTCGGCTGAGCCTTTGTCAGAGCCTCAACATTAACATTGAAAAAGGGATTTTTTTCGGCTTCGTACTCTGCATAGACAAGTTTCTCTCTGACATTACCCGAAAGGTATTCATCGGCTGTCTGCCAACCGATATAGCTTCTGTCGGGATTGCTTTCCAAATCAAAAGGACCCGTTCTCGGGTCTTTGAAAATAATGCCTTGCAAATCTTCAACGATTTTCTGCGGTGTTGCTCCTTCACCCATAAGTGAAGCCATAAATCCAAGGTCAACGCTGGCTCGTTCACCGATTGAAACGGCAAGAGCTTCTACTGCGGTATCAACCTTCGTTACGGAAGAATGTTGCTTGATTGTCCGTTTAGTAAACATATCTGCTTTTCTTTTGAGTTTCTTTTCTTCATCAAGAATCTCAAGAGAGCAAAGAAGATAATATGACGAATCGTTTGAGAAAGCACTTTTATTTACTTTATCGTTGATTAAACCGTATTTCTTCGTAAAGTTATCATACAGAGTATTGAGTTCCGCTTGCTTTTCGCTGATTTCGCTGTCGGTAGTCAGCTCATCCAACTGTAAATCAATGAGTTCATTTACACAGTCACGCAAACCAACCATGCCTTTTATGCGTTCTTTGGCTGTTGCATTGACTTCGGTTTTAACCATAATACTGTTCTGACGGTAATAAACATCACCGTCAACAACTGCATAAGAATAGTTTTTAACGTTCGGGTCAGCAGGTATTGATACCTTTGAAACTTCCGTATTTTCTTCGAGTGTGGGAAGTTCGGCAGCTTTGTATGTGCCTTGTATATTCTTCATCGCTTCGTGAAGAAGCTCACCCAAATCTGCACCCTCAATGGGTTTAACGGTAAAGGCATCTACTCCGAACTGTGTACTTTTTGATGATTGTTCGCCTAAAATCATTTCGGGATGTTCGGCGAAATATGAGTTAATCGGGAATCCGTTTTCACTCATTCCGAGATGAACCCAATCGGGTTCAATTTCCATCGGTTCTTCTCTTTTCTGCAAGAAGATAATATCCGATACAACATCCGTTCCCGCATTCGCTTTAAATGCATTGTTCGGCAAACGGACAGCGCCGAGCAGGTCGGCTCTTTGAGCAAGATATTTACGGACTTCGGGTGTTTTCGCATCCATCGTGTGATGTGATGTTACAAACGCTACAATGCCGCCCGGACGAACTTGATCGAGTGCTTTCGCAAAGAAATAGTTGTGAATGGAAAAACCGAGTTTATTGTATTCACGGTCATTTACTTTGGTCTGACCGAAAGGAACGTTACCTATTGCAATATCATAGAAATCTCTGCGACTTGTTTTTTCAAAGCCTGATATGGTTATATCGGCATTGGGATAAAGCTGTTTTGCTATTCTGCCTGAAATACTGTCAATTTCAACACCGTAAAGCCTTGACGTTGACATTTCATCGGGGAGCATACCGAAGAAATTACCTATACCCATTGACGGCTCAAGAATGTTACCTTCTGTAAACCCCATATTGCCGATTGCTTCATACATAGCATTTATGATTGTCGGACTTGTGTAGTGAGCATCAAGAACAGATGATTTTGCTGCTCTGTATTCATCGGGCGAAAGAGTAACATAAAGTTCTCTGTATTCATCGCCCCATTTTTCATTGGTATCATCAAAAGCATCTGCAAGACCGCCCCAACCGACATAACGGGATAATATTTCTTGTTCTTCGGGAGTAGCTTGTCTGCCTTCATGTTCAAGTTCTTTCAGAAGATTTATCGCAATGATATTGTTTTTGAACTTTTCCTTTGCACCGCCGATACCGAGGTTATAGTCGGTAATGTGAAAATTTTCCGGCTTTGCTTTTTCTTCTTCTTTGGTACTGAGTGTCTGAATTGTAATGTCGTAAGGAAGTCCGTAATCTTCCGCTTTGAATTCTTCAACGGTTTTTGCAGTAAACTTTGAATGTTCTTCCTGCGGATACCGGTCAAGCAGGTGCAGAAAATTCGCTCTGTTTTCGACACGGCTGATGGGATAGAGAAGTGTTGTATCTCTTATACGAACATCGTGACTGCCTATATCTTCAATAACATACGGTGTGTCATTTTCAAGATAAATAACATCACCGACATTGTAAGGGATTTCAGGTTCTCTGATTTCTTCAGCTACGGTATTTGTGCCATAAACTATCCTTTTGATTTCTTCCAAATCCGCAAGAGCTTCTTCTTCGGTATCAAACCAATGAGTAAGGTTATCTTCTGCTATATAGAAATCGTTGATTTCATTATCATAGACGGCGAATTTATCATCCTCATAGGGTACGGAAATTTCGTGAATTTCAAATCGTTCTGACGGAGAAAGAACAATATGCTCGGGTTCAACATCGTCAAAATCAGCAATTTCCGTTTTTCCAAACGTTTGTGATTCAAGTGCCTCATCGGGAATATACACCAACTCATCGAAATCCAAACTGTAAAGCTCACCGTTAATCAATGCTTCAAGACTGTCATAGCTTCGGCTGTCATAATGATTATTGTCGATAAATCGGTCAATTCTGAAATCCACAAGATTTACAGAAACCTGAACGGGAATTTCAGCATCGGTTAAGGTGGTATATGCAATATCAATGTTTTTCATATCGCTGAAATCAGCATCTTCACCGTATTCATCAAGACAAAACTTGTTAATCAATTCTTTTGCCTTTTCAAGTTCGCTGTTCTCACCAATTCGGAGCATCTGAAATGTTTCCCTTTCGGTTTTGCCGTCGGGAACAGCAGAAATTACTACGCTGTTTTCTTCACGGATTTTTTCGAGGTATGCTTCAAGTCTGTGTCTTGGGAATCCGCACATTTCAACTCTGCCGATATTCGGAAACTCTCTGCTTGTTAATACCAAATCAAGCTGTTTTGATACTTTTATCGCATCTTCACCGAACATTTCAAAGAAATCTCCGACCTGATATAGAATGATACTGTCAGGATTGTGTTCTTTCAGATCGTTATATTCATCAGCGATAATGCTGTTTCGGGATTCAACGGATGTTTTCTGTTCAGACAATGAAGGCGGAGTATATCTGTCCATAACGCCCTTATCTAATGCCATAACAACAGTTTCAATGTTGTTTTCATTAAGGCTTTTTGTTACATAGCTAAGGTTAAAATCAAGCACCTGACAAAAAGGTGTGAAAACATTACCGTAAAGATTTTTGCCCTCCGCAGTATAGTTTGTGTGTTTTGAAATAATTTCAGCATCCTTGCCAAAGGCATAATAAAAGCCTCCGACGTGCATAAGAACTATACTGTCGGGATTATCATTTTTCACTTGCTCATATTGAAGTAGGAAATCGGGTTTGTTGCTATCGTCAATCTCCGTTTCAGTTTCAGTATTAACCGCTGTTCTTTCAACCTCAACTTCTACTCTCAAATGATTGTTCGCAGGGTTTTCCTTAACCTTTTTCTCAAATTCATCTTTTGAAAATTCTTCCGTGAACAAAGGAAATTGAATGTTACTGAGAACAACGGGTTCTTCAAGTGAAAGAATAGTGTATTCATCTGTACCGAGTTTTACGGTATCACCGACGTTATATTCATATCGGTATTCTTTGGGTGTTTCCTTTTCTTTTGCGGAATTACGAAGAATATCACTTATTTCACGTTCTCTTTTCCATTCAGCTTCTTTTAACAATCTGTTTTCAAGCCACTGCGGATACATTTCCGTTTCTTTGGGATTTAAGTATCTGTCAGCCTTTATAAGTTCTGAAAGACGGCTTTCGACATAATTCCACGTTAATAAAACTCTTCTCTGTGGAACACTGTAATGGTCGGATATTTCAATGCCTTTTGCATCGTGACCTTCCCAAAATCCACTTGAAGGGATAGCATCTGAATGTCCGCCTGTTCCGTATTCGTTTTTAAGGAATTTTATATTTTCTTCCTTTGAAAGACTTTCGGTAAACTGTCTGTAAATACGCATTTTACCTTCGCTGAAATCGCTTCCGCCGCAAAGTACATAATCGACAGCAGATTGCGGCAGATACAAAGGAGCTTCATTTTTTACTGCTGTACCGATAAGTTCTTGTTTTTCGGCATCGGACAAAAGTGATGCTTGCGGTTCTGTCCATTCTTCCATAAGCATAAGACCGAAAACACTTCGTTCAATCTGAAACCATTTTTGCCACGCTTCACGGAGTTCTGTTCCGTCATTACGCCATAATCTGATGGCATCGGAATAGGCTTCAAAGCCTGCATTTATACCGTTGGAGAGTGTCATTTCATACGGTGTTGAGTTAAAGAAAGACATAATAAAATCGCTACGTTCATCTCTGTCAGAATGACTTTCATAGAACATAGCGATTTCTTCTTTATGCGGAGCCAAAAATGTTTTAATCAGCTCGTTTTTTTCTTTATTTTGGTGAAAATATTCGATACCGTTCCATCGGGCATCGAAATCGTGATTGCTTAACTGTAAATCAGTTCCGTCAGAATTATCTCCTCTGCCTGAGCCTGAAGATTGTTCATCAGACCGACCCATTTCATCGGGTCTGTCGCTTTCAGTTCTTCCGTCACTCCCGCTGATTTCATCAGTTCGGGCATCATCTGCTCCAAGCGATTGTTCGCTGCTTCGTCTATCTCCAACAGATGACTGTAAAGAGTGTCCCTCAATACCATTCTGTTCCAAAGAGCCGGACGATGATTCTTGAGATATTCCTTCCTCATTCTGCCGTATTTCCCGAGGGGTTTCTTCTCGGTCTGAACGAGCGTTAAGTTCGGAATCAGATAATCTCCGTTCTGACTGTAAGTGATGTTGCTCATTGTTCTTGCTCCTTTCACGTTCATAATTTTTAACCGATATTTCTATCTGCCTTAACACCTGCTCACTTGTTTCGCTGACCGCAGTTGCAAGGAAATTAACAGTATCGGAAGTGTTGAAATCGAAGATACTTAAAAAATCTTCATCTTCAAAGTATTCATCAGCATTTATTCCGCAACGGGTCAGGAGAGTATAGGTTGTACTGACAACCGCCGCATTTCTGAATGCCATACCGATGTTATCTTCATCATAACCCTCAAGGAACGAATCGTCAACGATGTCAAAAATATCCCGTTTGTAGTTTCCCCAATATTCATCGACAAGCTGTGCAGCTATACTTTCAAGCTGATTTGCAATACCGTTTTTAGCGGAAACGTCATATTTGCTTTCAAGAGCTGATGTAACCGTGTTTTCGTGTTCATCTCTGTATTCCCATAAAAACGGAGTCTTTGAGCGTTCCGTTTTACCCGTATCGGAAACATCAAAAACATATTTAAGTGTTCTCGGTTCTGTATCAGTATCAATGAGTGCAATACCTTTTGAACCTCTGCGGATATATCTGTTCATCTGCTT
This sequence comes from Clostridia bacterium, assembly GCA_017517665.1. Lineage (GTDB taxonomy): Bacteria > Bacillota > Clostridia > Oscillospirales > Acutalibacteraceae > CAG-177. The sequence continues at coordinate 26,557 of JAFWYP010000045.1, forward strand.
ATTCCATATATCATAATCGGCGCAAGCTGTCGCTTCGGGCCGTTGAGCGAAAATAAGCAACTGTTCGTTAAACGGATATTTATAGAGCCGTGCGGCAGTATGAAGGAACGAAGTCCAACTCTGTCTTGAACGGGTCAGATTTCTTTCTGTTTCTTCTGCAAGGAGAGCAATTTGCTGGACTTTTGATATATTTTCATTTTCCATATTTTTACCTCCTAAAAATAAATGACGGGAGTGTTCTGCTGAACACCCCCGAATGGTTTAACTTGTAACCAAGTTGGTCACAAGTTAGATTTTTATGCTACTGATAAATCCATAATGAGATTTCGGATAAAGGCTATGAGATTATCGAAAAACTTCCACCATAAAAGCTCTACCTTTACCGTACATTCTTCTTTGAGGTCAGTTCCTTCGACACCTGCGGTTATAACACATTCGCCGATACCTTTTGATGTGACAACACCGTTTTCATCAACGGTTGCCACTTTCTCATTCGATGAAGTGAAATATACATCATCTGAATTTGTATAAATGGTAAGTTCATCGGAGTATCCGTAATAGATGGTCATATAGCGGTTGGTCATACGGAAAGAAATATTTTCTTCCGTTGCAAATGCGGTTGTTGCACATACCGTAAACACGGTGACGATGCTTAAAATGAGGGCGATTGCTTTCTTAAGGTTGTTTTTCATAATTCATTTCTCCTTTGTCTTAATCAATAAAATCGGGTATCAGGTCGAGCTGTGCATATTCTTCATCGGTCATTTCTTCAAGACGGGAAATTGCCGAATCGGTAATAGCTTTGAGTTCGGTTTCTTCCTCAGAAATGTATTCTCTCATTTCTTTGAGTGCGGAGATTGTGTCCGTTATTGTTCCTGCATTGTGGATTGCGATGAGCTGCTGCTCATCATAGGTTACTGCGGTCATACTAAATGCCCCTTTCTGTCTTTTTTTTTGGTGCTGTTCTTTGCCTTTTCTGTTCAGGTGTTCTCTGCTTGAGCTTTTCAGCTATCGGTTTGCGTTCCTTTTTTTTATCATTAACAGCATTTGCAAGGTCTGAGAGTGAAATACTCTTGCCGGCTTTGACCTGTGCTTCAAGCTCTGCAACTGTCGGCTTTTTATCACCGTTGTTCAATATGCCATCAATCATTCCGTAATCATCTTCGGTTGCTATTTCAGCATTTTTGAGATAGTTGCTTTTGTTGAAATCGGGAAGCTCTCTGAAACCAAAGCTATCGCAGTAATGATATGATACCTCACCGTTCTGTTTTATGGCAAGGATGTCGCTTACCGATAAACTGTGACCCGTGAAATCAAGCGGTCTGTCAACGTTATATTTCTGATAAGCCGCTTCAAGTGTTGCTGATACCGTTTCTTTCGGCTCGATTGTTGCCGTGTAAACAGGTTCATAGTCATCACGGTTCGGTGCTTCAGAAAGGCTGTCATATCTCATAAACATAAGATTTTTCGGGTCATCATTCGGAATCTGATAGATAAGAATGGCATTGTTGGGATTCTCATTGAATCTCTTTTCGATGTCACGGTCAGGAACGTCAGCTTTTATTCGTTCCCAATCTGCAACCTCAATACCGAACATTCCGTAATGGTCAAGCAAATCGCCTTCGCTTACAACCATTGCTTCGGTATTATCGGTATGCAGACAGTAAATCGTTACATCTCTGTCCATCAGTTCTCTTGCTCTGTCTTTTGAAAGCGGGAGCATATTGCTGTCGGTGTAACCGTAGTTTTCCATCATCTGAACCGTTATTGTCGGGTCGGGAAGCTCTGACATTGAGTTTTCTTCAATACCGGGTATTTCTGCCGTATCCTGCTGTTCGGCAATAGGCTCGTCTTTTACATACGGAGTGAGTCTGTCCAAAAGTGACTGTGCTGTTTGGCTGTATTCTGTATTATCATTGATAATACCACGAAGCCAATCGGCAACACCTGAACAATTTCCGCTTGAAATCTCACCCACAAGGTTGTTGATATTATCTTTGGGATCACTTACACGGTCAGTATAATCGTATGTATCGTAGTCATAGGCAAAACGGTCAAGATCGGTAGCAAGTACCGTTATGGGGTCTGCTTTTGCAGAAAGGTCAATGCCTTGTTCTTTGCATACCTCTTTGAAATTGCGGTCTATCGCAGTAATGAGTTCCGATGAAGTCTTATTTATCGTTTCAAGACTTGCTTTCAGTTCCTTCAGCTCTTTATCGCTCGACCAGGAAGCAAGATAGCCGAATGAGTTATCGCTTGTTTCAATGCCGTAATATGCACATACAGCATAGGCAATACTTTCCGCTTCAACTTCTTCCGTGTGACGGTCTTTTCTTTCAACATCGGTTTCATCCTTATTCCTTCTTGAATAATTGTGAAGTGTTGCGTGTGCCATTTCGTGAATTGCAGCACAGACCGTCTGTGTTTCGCTCATTCCTTCTCGCAGAGTGATTCTCTGATTATCGTAACTGAAAAAGCCGTCAGCACCGTTTTCAATAGGCTTGAAATCAATAGGTACGGGAGAACTTCTCTTGATAGCTTCAATAAAAGCATCATAGTGTTCCACATTTCCGGTTAAATCAGATGAAAGTTCGGGCAAGGGTTTACCTTCGGTTTGCGAAACATCAAAAACAGAAACAACCTTGAATGTTGATGTGCTGACCTCTGCAACTTCCTTTATCGGCTGTCCGTTTTCATCGAGCATAGGAAGCTTTGTATCGGGGTCGAGTTTTTCTTTTTCAATCTTCTTTTTAAATGGTGCAGGGGCAATAATCTTTATGCCTTTTTCGCCACGTTTGACATTTCTGTCGAATGAATCCTTCCACTTGTTAAATCCTGCAACAAGGGAAGCATCAGGCTTTTGCATAAAGATAAGCATTTGGTTATTTACGCTGTATCTGTGAAAACGGCTCATTGTCTGCAAATACTGTTTGTATTTATCTGAAGCAAACAATTCTTTTATGCCGTTTTCGATACTGTCGGTAATTTCTTTCAGCTTTTCTTTATCGCTCTTGAAAGCACCTTTTGTATTGTCAGCCATAATATTCCTCCTATTCTATAATGGTTACTTCGTGATACTCACCGAACTCGTTTATCCACTCTCGAGCTTCTTTTGATGAGCCGTCATAAAAGATGTCAACAACATTTCCGTTCACTTCGTTTCCCGTGTCAACAGCTTTGAGCTGTATTCCGTTCACTTCGATTATGCTTCCGAGAGGAATTACATCGGGGTCAACGGCACAAGTTTTGAGATGTTCAGATGTTGCACCCGTAGATGTTGCGTAACCCCATTTACCGCCGTCACTTGACGGAGTATATACGGTTATTCTGAAATCCTTGCCGTTTGTTTTTTGACTGACAGAACGGCTTGAAGGCTTTTCGGTTTTGGTTTTCTCTGTGATTTTTTCGGTGGTTATCTCTGCGGTTGTTTCGGGTACGGTAACGGTTGTTGTTTCAGTTGGTTTAACTGTTGTTATTTCAGTCGCTTCGACACTTGCATAGTACGGAACTGAAAAATCTTCGGGATTTATTTCGTGTACTGCAAGTTCAACGAATATGCCAAACAATAAAGTGAATATCCCGAGTCCGATAAGATATGGGGTATATTTCTTGTTCAAAGTTGTACTCCTTTGTTTTTGTTGTCTTATTACGTTTTTCCAGAAAAACAAGGGTAAAGGTCAAACTACCTTTACCCTTGAATTACCGAGCCTCAGAATCGTTATATATCAACGGTTTCAGAAGCTCTATTTTTCCAATTTTTTATCCTTTTGCCGTTCCATATACAATAGCTTTTGTCGCCTTAATATAACTTCGGAACAGTTATCACAATACTTGTGACTGTTTGAGTGTTTTACAAAAGATTTGCCACATTCGGTACACTTGATAACTGTTTTATTGGGATAATAAATTGATTCTTCAAGTTTTGGTTTCAACGGAAGAACGGCTCTGCGGAAATACTGACACAATAACGAATAAGAAATTAACTGAGGACAGCAATGAGTTTCACCGTCATCGAGAAGCAGACAGTTTCCTTCGTCATAATTGCAACACTCATTTTTAACAAGTGCGTTCACACTCACTCTTTGCTTGGGAGTGAGTCTTGGCAATTTTTCACTCATTCTTAACTCGGTATCTCACTTTTTCACCGTTGTCAGTAAATGTCAGCGTTATTGACTTATTTCCGTTTTTGATTTCCGTATATCCTTTGGAAAGCAAATCAACCGCCATTTTCTTTGTAATTGAAATATCCTGCGACTGCAAGAAAGTATTATCTTTCCAAAAAGCGAATTTGCATCCGTTCTTTTCACAATGGAAACCGTTTTTGCCTTCGGTAACATTACCGCCGCATCGGGGACACTTGCCGACAATCTCTCTGCCGGAAGGGAATAAGACATCGACATCGTGAACGGGAGCATACTCATCGATGATTTCAATAATCATTTCGCTGATTTCATTCATAAAATCTTCGGGTTCCATTTCGCCCTTTTCGATAAGTTTGAGCTTGTGTTCCCATTCTGCCGTAAGAAGCGGAGATTGGATTTGCTCGGGAAGAACGGTTATGAGTGACTTACCCGTAAAAGTGGGAACAAGAGAAACGGTCTTTTTGTTATTCTTTCGCTGAACAAATCCCGTAGCAATGAGTTTTTCAATCATTGCAGCTCTTGTTGCGGGAGTTCCGAGACCTTTTCTTTCAGCATCTTCGGGAGTTTCTTTTGCACCTGCGTTTTCCATTGCAGAAAGCAAAGTATCTTCGGTGTAATTCGGCTTGGATTTTGTGAAGTTCTCTTTCAAATCAATATTGTTGATTTCAAAAACGTCACCTTCCTCAATGTCAAACTGCATTTCGGGTTCTTCGGTATCTTCGCTTTCTTCTTCAATAAAAGTTTTCCATCCGTAGCTTTCTACATTACGGTAAGTAAAGGTGAATTCCGTATCTCCGCAACGGATAAATGCTTTTTCGAGGAAATAGTAGAAGGGTTCGGAAACTGCACATAAAAGCCTTGTTGCAATCATAGTGAGAATGTTAATCTCACCTGCGTCAAGTGAAGCAAGGTCAAGATTTGCAACATTCTTTGTGGGAATGATGGCGTGATGATCGGTTACTTTCTTATTGTTAATAACCTTCAGCTCGTCATATTCGGTTATTGTTCTGTTAATCAGATTTGCAGAAGCATTGATAAGTTCGGGAATGGATTTCTCCATATCGCTTGTAAGGTATCGGGCATCTGTACGGGGGTAAGTGCAGAGCTTCTTTTCATAAAGCGACTGAACAAGATTCAAAGTCTGCTGTGCCGTATATCCGAGTTTCTTGTTTGCATCTCTCTGGAGAGAAGTAAGGTCATAGAGCAAAGGTGCTTTTTCTTCCTTTGCCTGACAAGCAACTCTGTAACAGGTTGCAAAATCATAGTTTTTACAATCTGCAAGGATGTTTTCTGCTTTTTCCTTGCTTTCGATTTTATCGGTTTTCGCCTTAAAGTTACCGCTTTCAAGCTCAATGTTGTAATACGGTGTCGGCTCAAAAGCATCAATTTCCGCCTGACGGGAAATGATGAGGGCAAGAGTGGGTGTAACCACTCTGCCAACATTAAGGGTGCGATGATAAATAACCGAAAAGAATCGGGTAAGATTTATGCCTACGAGCCAGTCAGCCTTTGCTCTGCAATCGGCGGCTAAATACAGATCATCGTAAAACTTTGAAGGCTTGAGATGCTTGAAGCCTTCAATAATGGCTTCATCTTCCATAGATGAAATCCAAAGTCTTTTTACGGGTTTTCTGCATTCGGAAAGTTTAAACATATTTCTGAATATGAGTTCACCTTCACGGCCCGCATCGCAGGCGTTTATGATTTCGGTTACATCTTTGCGATACATAAGGGATTTAAGGATTTTGAAGTGGTCATATTTGATTTTATCGGCTATCTTCAATCTCCACGGAGCAGGAAGAATGGGTAAATCTTCCTTTCTCCATATTGCATATTTGCCGTCATAACTGTCGGCATTTGCGAGGGTGTCAAGATGACCGTAGCACCAAGTAATGATATATTTATCATTTTCCATATAACCGTCTTTTCTGTTTTTAACGGCGAGTGCGTTTGCGATGTTAATAGCAACAGAAGGCTTTTCGGTGATAATAAGCTGTTTCAAGATTATCAAGCCTCCGTTTCATCGTCATCGGCTTCATCTACTACGTATTCTTCTTCCTCATAACCGCCGTCAAAATCATCATCGGTGTCGGGTTCTGAAACGGGAGTATTGGTTTTCTTGCCGTTTTTAAACTTGAAATGATAAATAGCATAACCGCCGCCTGCAAGAGCGACTACTACAAGAAGAATAATACCGCTTTTACCCTTTGATTCCTTTTCGTCAGGTTCTTCTTCGGTACTTGTTGTATCTTCTGTTGTCTGCTCGGTTGTCTGTTCTTCCACAGCACACTGAGCAAGATTTACCTTGCAGAGTTCACATTCGGTATTAACCTTGCCGTCTTTGCACTTTTCCTTGCAGGAACAAGTTGCAACCTCTACTTCACCGTCATTGATAAGAGCCATAAGGTCGGCTTCATCAACCAAGTTGAGCAAGTACACGTTCTCTTTATCACCGTCACGGTCAATTACAATGTAGAATGTATTACCGCTTTTACTTGTTACGGTCAAAAACTGTTTGCTCTTGATTTCTTCATCCTCTTTGCCTGATGTGATATATCCGCCCATCTGCAAAAAATCGTCAATGAGTGACATATTGCCGTTGGGAGTAAGTTCATTTGTCTTATCACCCGTATAGGGAATATCAACATCAGTTTTTGAGATTGTAATACTGTCAATGGAAGAAGGAATAGAAGTGTTAACGCTTTCATCGGAAGCATAATAGCTTTCAGCAGCAAAAGCGGGTATAGAAAATGCCATTATGACAAGCATAACGGCTACAATGCTGAAAATCGCTTTGAGTTTAGTTTTCTTCACTCGCAGCACTCCTTTCTTTTATTCTCTTTAAGAGTTCGGGTAATTCGCTGATGTCGATATTTATTGCTCTTACCATACCTACGATTTCGATGTTTTCGAGCTTTTCAATCTCGTCATCAATTACCGAATTTCTCTGTTTGAGTTTATCAATTTTTTCGTTGTTTTTTGATTTCTCATCTTTGAGTTTTTGGATTTTGGGATTCATAATACCGCCTTTCTTATGGCAGTCTGCCGTAAGCATAAAAGTGTTCCTGCCAATATGATTTGGTTAGCGATTCATACTGTATCGGATCTCCGCAATGGAGCATCATATTGTTGCCGACATAAATGCCGACGTGCGTAACAGTTCTGCCCGCATCGTAAGTGTTTTTGAAAAACACCAAATCACCGGGTTTGACATTAACGGAAGAAACGGTAGTGCAAAGGTCATAAAGACCTTGCGCTGTCGGTCTGCCGACACTCCATCCGCAATGGTTATACACCCACGATACAAAGCCTGAGCAGTCAAATGATGTACTCGGAGAACTGCCGCCGAAAACATACGGATAACCAAGATATTTTTCGGCTTCGGCTATGATAGCCGCAAACCGTTCATCAGTCAGAGCTGATGCAGGAATTTCATAGTCCTCATATTCCGTGTTGTAGTATCTGTCAACATATTCGGAATCGGGATAAAGATCGGGACGATTGCCGAGAGTTGCCATATATACCGAATACAGTTCAAGTTCTTCTTCGGACATAATCTGCGAAGGAACGTGTGAAAGGTTATTATTCTTCAAAGTGACGTAACAAATGTAATAGTTGTACGGCACTTGAACCGTATATGAAACAATCTGCGGAATGAGATTTCCTTCGTCATCTACATACCACTCAATTCTGTATCGTGTTTCTTCCCGGTATCTGACTTCGGTTATGACTTGCTCGGTAAGGGTGTATTGCTTATCAAAAAGTGTCTGAATATCTCCCTCAACTTGGTCGATTGTCCATTCACCTTGATGTAAAGCTGTGAGAGCCGATAAAAGAACATACGGGTCGTGATAGATTTCATCAACCGTGAAATGATATTCGTGATACCCGTGTGTGCTTTCGTAATTATCAATGGTATATTTCAGCGTATTTTCAAGTGCCGAATACTGTTCTTCAGCTTGTTTCATAGCTTCATCGGTACTCGGATAACTTGTAAGACCCATTCCGCCTACACCTGATTGAACGAAAACGGTAGCTGACGAAAACATTGAAAAAATAAGCAGGACGGCGAGAACTACGCCGCCTGCTATAAGTACACCTTTCTTATGCTTAACAACAAAGTCTTTTACTTTCTTTGCCGCTTCCTTGCTTTTTTGAGCAGTTTTAGCGGATGCTGATGCAGACTGTGAAGCTGTCGCACCCTTATGTGCCGTTTTCATAGCTGCATACTCTTTCTTTATTGCCCGTTTCTGTTGCCATCTCGAATAGGGATTTGATGAAAACTGCGGATTCTGTTCCTGTGACTGTTTAAAGAGAGCATCCACATTGGCTTTGTCAGCCTTTTTCTCGGCTCTTGCTGTTTCACGGTACGGTTTCAGTTTACGGCTTCTTTCAATTCGGTTTCCCGTTCTGACCGCACCTTCAACACCTTGCTCAATCTTGTGAACGCTCTCTACACCTACATTTTCATCTTCCGTTTCGGAAATCTTTTTATGAACCGTCGCAGATGCAACATTTATCGGAGCTTTTTTGACTTCGCTTGTCAGCTTCGATGAGGGTTTGGGTTTATCCACATCCTCGTGGAATATCTTTTTGGGGATTTTCTTTTCAGCTTTTTCAAGTTTATCTACCGCTTTATCGGCTTTCTTGGCAGCTTTCTTTACTTTGGGAGCTTTCAGTTCTTCATCGGTAAATTGCAGTCTTGGTACTCGTTTACTCATAAAACGCCCCCCTTTATCGGGTCAAGCGATTTCGCTTTCTTCACTTTCAGAAGAATTCTGCAAAAGTTCTTCGACACTTTCAAGAATCATGCTTACCCCTTTGATGATTTTTGCTGCGGCTTTCTCCGTTGATTGATTTCTTTCATTAACGGGTACTTCACAATCATAATATTCATCACAATTTTCGCAGTCGCCATCACATTCAAACTCATCATCAGAGTTGTCGCAGTTATCATCGCAATCGTGATTTTCTGTGTGGTCATCAACGTAATCAGAGCAACCATCACAGCTCTCACCCTCACAGTCATCGCAGTTGTCACAGTCACCGTCACAATCACAAACGGCACGGTATTCACAATCGGAACAATAATCGTAATCATCGTCATCATCGTCATCAGTACAATTAAGCACATTCTCCATTATTATGATGAAAGATGTGATATTGTAAAGAAGATCAGTTGCATCTTCAAGTTTTGAGTGTTCAAAAATATGAAGAACATCCTGATAGTCGATGAAATTCAAAATCTGAACCCCACCGTTTGTATCGTGGTAAAAATGGTGAATATGCTGACAGTATTGACTTACATATCTTTTATAGTCCCTCATACCGAATGCAAAGCATACATCTTTGGCGCAGAAGTACAGTTCTTTGTTTTGGATAACAACACGGATTTCTCCGAATCTGCTATCCACAAGATTAACCTTGATTGCACCTTTGTTGCTGAGTGTAAATTCTTTAATCATATCAAATATCTCCTTGTTTAGTCCGCTTTTTCCTGCGGCTTTGTTGTCATAATCGAATACAGTTCCGTATCCTTCGGGAAACGGTCTGTAAACGGCAATATGGTACTGCCGTAGAAGATAAGTCCTTCACCTTCGCCTGACTGAGTTACATAAGAAAGCTGATGAGGGGAAATATTGAGCTGCTTTGCAAGAATCTGTCTGTCGCCCGACGCCTGATTGAGCATATATATGTAGTCGGAGTTTTCAAAGATATTTTCGATTTCTCTCGATGAGAGCAAATCTTTGACATTTTGCGTTATGCCCGTCGGTATGCCGCCCCATTTTCGGAATCGCTTCCAAATTTCAACCGTGTATGCAGCCGTCTGTTCTTCTTTGAGCAGAAGGTGCATTTCGTCAATGTAATAACGGGTAGCTCTGTGAGCTTCACGGTTTACGGTAACACGATTCCATACCTGATCCTGAACGATAAGCATACCGATTTTTTTGAGCTGTTTTCCGAGTTCTTTAATGTCATAACTGACAACACGGCTGCGAATATCTACATTCGTGCGGTGATTGAAAACATTGAGTGAACCCGTAACATAGATTTCGAGAGCAGTAGCGATATACTGCGCTTCTTTTTCTTCCTGCTTACGCAGTTCGTTATACAAATCTTCAAGAATGGGCATATTTTCGGGAACGGGATTTGCAAGATACTCCGTATATACACGGCGTACACAACGGTCAATGATTGTTTTTTCAACGGGCTGTAATCCGTCTTTGCCTGCAACGATAAGTTCACACAGAGAAAGAATGAAATCGGATTTAAGGGTCAGCGGGTTTTCATCGTCTGAATAGTTTAGATTCAAGTCCATAGGATTTATAAAGTCCTCGGAAGTGGGTGAAATCTTAATAACCTGACCGTCAAGCCTTTCAACCAATGCTCCGTACTCGGATTCGGGGTCGCATATAATAATGTCGTCATCTGTTACGAAGAAAACATTTGAAATCTCTCTCTTTGCCGAGAAAGATTTACCCGAACCGGGAGTACCGAGAATAAGACCGTTGGGGTTTTTAAGCAGCTTACGGTCAACCATTATCAAGTTGTTCGACAATGCGTTAAGACCGCAATAAAGAGCTTCCTTACTCGTCTGGAAAAGTTCCTGCGTTGTGAAGGGTATAAAAATAGCGACGCTTGATGTGGTCAAGCCTCGCTGAATTTCTATTTGGTTGTATGCAAGGGGTAAACTGCTCATAAGTCCTTGTTCCTGTCGGAAATCAAGCCTTACAAGCTGACAGTTGTATTTTTGAGCAATCGAACTTGCCTGAAAAACATTGTTATCGAGCTTCTGTTTGTTGTCTGCAACATTGAGAACGATAAAGGTGAGCAGGAACATTCGCTCATTTCTGCTCTGCAAGTCCTGAAGGAGCTTTGTTGCTTCGTTGTTGTATGTGGCAAGGTCAGACGGAATAATATCCATATCGTAACCCGCACGAACTGCCTTTTTCTGTTCTTCAATCTTCATTTTCTGAAGGTCGGTAATCTTCCTTTTTACCGTTTTAATCGCATTTACTTGGTCAACAGACTGAACGTGCATTGATACCACAACGTTTGATTCCATATCGAGGAAATCTGCAAGCATTCGGTCATTGATTTCAGGTGCGAGAATCTGCAAAAATGAAGCGGCACCGACTTTCTTGCCGATACCGAATGTTTTGCCATTTGCAAACTCAAACGAGCTGGGAGCGATAAAGTCTTTTACGGAAAGTCCGGAAGAAGCAAGCCAGTCCCAAGAGAAATTGAAAGGTATCTTTTCATCGGTATGGAACATACCGTGCATTATTTTAAGTCTTTCCCTTCCGTTTACGGGAGTAGCAATAACACCTAACTTTTTAAAGTTGGTGATAATATCTGCTTCAAGTCGCTCAAGACGGGGTTTTGCCTGCTTTATTGACGGAGCTTCGATACCGAAAGAAAGATACTTTGTCTTTACAATACCGTTGTTACCCTTTGCAAGCTGTTCACGGAGGAAATTCTGATATTCAACGGCGATACCGTCAAACATATCTCCACGAACGGGAATTGTGATGTTATCGGAATAAACTTCTTTTGCCCCCGTAAGATTGATGAATGAAAGCTGAAATTTAACCGATGAATCGAAATAGTTAAGGAAATCACACCAAGAATCGAAGATGGCGTTTTTGTCCTCATTGTTGTTAAGCTGATAGTTTATATCAAGAAACTTAACCGTTTTCGTGTAATAGTTATCTGTTACACGGCAGATGCCGTCTTTGAACATTCGCTGAAACGGAATACTGTCCTGAGCTGACATCTGCTTTTTATCTTTGCCTTTTGCTTTTGCAACAGCAGCATCAATCTGTTTCTGCTGTTCTTTAGTCATTTTTCTGTTTGCCGACAATCGCTTCAACCTCCTTATCTAACTTATCCTGCCTTTCGAGAAGGCATAATAGTTGTTAGTCATATAAGGTCGCTGTTTCGGTTTTATAAACAAAACCTCCGCCATATTCTTAACTACCTTTTCAAAAGGCTGTCCGTTCTTTTCATACATTCCGAGAAGAACAAACGGAACCATTACCAATATCATTACGATTGCAGCCGCACTGACATTGAGAAATGATTTCAAAAGGAAGAAAAGGGGTATAGCGATTACAGCACCGCTGCCAAAACAGATAAGCTGTCGCTTTGTAAGATTGAACATTGCCTTTGTTTTGACTGCGTTTAAATCTTTGGGTACGGGAACGTAAGCCACGAAATCTCTCCTTTCCGTTAATGAGCGTTAAAGATAGATTTTGCAAGTGACCCGGTTTTGAAAAGGCTGAAACAGAGAAGAACGGTATATCCCATACAAGTCCATATTGCATAGGAAATATCATCGGTAACTGTGATGTTCTCAACAAGTGCCGCATAAATCGCAACACAAACGATGATAAGAAATGCTTGGAATGCAAGTGCAAACAGATTTCGCAGATAATTCTGTCCCATCTGTCCGCTTTCTTTGTTCATCATTGTTGCCATAGGAATGGGAGCAACGGAAGTAACAAGATATATTTCTATCATTCTTCCGAACACAACTACCAAAATACAGATTTGGAGTATGCCCATACAGATTTTTACGATACCTGACTGCATCCACAGTCCGATAAGTCCGCCTATGCTCATAGCTTCGAGTTTGCCTTCGAGATCGGTTATGAAATCGGTCATATCTATTGAAGTATCACCGATTACCACTCCCGCAGATTCCACTATGATTTCGTGTCCGAGGTCGAATACCGCCATTACAATATCCCAAGTATTTGTCACTATGAGAACAGCTCCCGCCGTTTTAAATGCCCATTTGAAGAACTGAAATGTGTCAACATCGTTATGAAAGTTGTTTCTGTCAACAATCATCTGTATCAGTTCGAGGGTCATAACAATAGCGAGAATCACACCTGCAATCGGAACCATTACGTTTTCCGAAAGATTGTGAACCATATTGAATATTGCAGTATTCCAATTCTGCGGGGTAGAGCCGACTTGTCCTGCTATTTCGCCGACCTTTTCATTAACTTGGTCGAACAAGCCTGTAAGGTTGGTTGTAATTCCTTCGGTTAATATTTCCCGAAACCAATCCTCAATAGCCTGAATAATCGTATCCATAGCTCAAGTCACTCCTTTCGGTTGGCTCCCGTGCCGAAACACGAGAGCCGCTTGATATTACTCAATCAATTTCTATCCGTCTTTTATTAACCGAACAGACCCGAAAGAAGGGGTACAAGAGTGATGCCGATGAGTGCAACGCCGCCGCCAGCCATAAGCTGCTTCATACCCTGCGACTTTGCACCGGGGTTATCGTTGCCGTAGCCTTCAAGAAGGTTGATTGCACCCCAGATGCCAAGACCTGCACCGAGTGCAATAACGAGTGTCTGCAGTACACCTACTGCTGAGTTGAAAAATGCCATTTAAAAAATACGTATAGATTTTACGTGTCTTTAGTTCGCTACATAACGTTTCTCCTTTCAATTTCTATAATTTTTTGTTGATACGAACATTTTGTCTTGATATATATAAAAGCCACCGTTATTACGGTGACTGCTGTTGTTCGTCGGATACATCTATTTCATAAACTTCATAGACATCATCCGGCTTTGTTTTGAGTTTTGTTGACACGAATTTTTCAATGTCAAACTCATTTTTCTTATCATAGTCGGAAAGTTGCTTGTATTTCGGGTGTTTTGTTATGTCATATTTGTTTGACATAAAGGGACGGACACCACGGAGCTGAAGAATACATTTTGAGCCATCCAAGACTGCGAGTTCATCAACCGATGCAAGTTCCTTTCCGAGTTTCTGATAGTTAAGGCTGTGCGAGGTTTCTCTGCCTCTGCTTTCGCCCGTGTTAAAGGTATCAATGGTTTCTTTACCGAGAGCCGTTGAAAGTTCTTTCAATGTTGTCGGCTCTGAACCACCGAGGAATATTCTGCTGTCACAGTTGCCGATAATTGTATCGGCATTATCCTTATACAAGGCTTTGAGCTGTGACTGTGCCTGCAAAACAAGGCAAGCTGAAATCTCACGGCTTCGGATTGTTGCCATAAGTTTTTCGAGATTCGGTATCTGACCGATATTTGCCGCTTCGTCGATAAGACATCTGACGTGGATAGGCAATCTTCCGCCGTAAACATCGTCAGCTTTTTCGCAAAGCAGATTAAAAAGCTGAGTATAAATCATTGAGATGAGGAAATTAAATGTTGCATCTGTATCTGACATTATGAGAAAAAGAGCCGTTTTTCTGTCACCCGTCATATCAAGCTCCAATTCATCATACATAGTAATTTCTCTTACTTCTGCAATATCGAAGGGAGCAAGGCGGGCGGCACAAGAAATCAGAACTGATTTAGCCGTTTTGCCTGCGGCAAGTTTGTATTTCTTGTATTGCCTTACAGCGAAATGTTCGGGGTCTTTTGCTTCAAGTTCGTCAAACAGATAGTCAACGGGATTTTTAAAACTTTCATCATCTTCTCTGACTTCCATTGCGTTAATCATAGAAATAAGCGTAGCAAAGTTCTTTTCTTCATCAAGACCTTCATACCACAAGTAACCGATTAAGGCACAGTAAAGCAATGTTTCTGCTTTAACCCAAAAATCATCACCTGCTTTTCCTTCGCCTTTGGTGTTGGCGATAAGAGTAGTAACGAGTTTCAATATATCCTTTTCTGAATGGATATATGAAAAGGGGTTATAGTTGAAGGACTTTTTGAAATTGATTGTATTGAAAATCTTGATTTTGTAGCCTTCCTTTTCAAGCATCTTTCCGCACTCAATAGCAACCGTACCTTTCGGGTCGGTTACAACATACGATGAATGGCATTGCATAAGGTTCGGTTTAATCCAAAACCTTGTTTTACCTGAACCCGAACCGCCTACGATAAGAACGTTCTTATTTCTTGCGTTTTTCGGTTCTTTCGGTCTGTTGCTCATCATCAGACTTTCTGTTTGAGTGAGGATTACATTGTTTTGAAATACAGGGTCTTGAAACGGAGCAATATCATCGTGAGTTCCCCAACGGGCAGAGCCGTATTCTTCATTCTTTCGATATTTCTTTGCGTTTTTACTCTTAACATAAACTGCAAGCCTTATGCCTGCAGCAATCGTTGCTCCTACAATAATATCGAAGATATGAAAGCTCGGAATAATATCCTCGAAGGCAAGAGTTAAGCCCTCCATTATATGGAGAGCTTTGCCTTGAAAATCAGTACCCGGCGCAAGTCGGATAGCCTGACCTATTTTAGTTGCCATAATTCCGATTACAACATACGGAATGTTGGGAACGATGATTTTTTTGAGATTTATATTTCTCAACGTTCACCACGTTCCTTGTTTTTGATTTTGGTGGGAAGTGATTTAATCTTTTCCGCTATATTCTTTATTTTTACTGCAATGGGTTCTTTGTTTTTCTTTTTAATTGTATTTGCGGTGTATTCCTTAAATGCCGCAGTTAAGGCATCGGCATCTCTTGCTTTGAAGAAAACAAGATATTTCGGAGGACTAACTGTTTTGTCCTTTTTTACGGCATAGTCAACACCGTATTTTCTTGCAACACGGTCAAAGTCCTTGATGTTTTTATCGGTGATTTCGATATTTGTCAAACCCTGATTCTGTGCTGCAAGCTGTTTTACGGTCTGCTTTCCGTGAGGAATAACATCTTTGTTTTGATTATGCTGAGCCGCTTTGTTTCTCTGATGTGCAAGGAACTTTTCCAATGCCTGCTTGAGTGTTCTTGCGGTGAGCTTTGTTGTATTAACGGATAGTGTGACCATTTTGCTTTCAACTTCTTCCTGCAAATGCTATCACTCCTTCCAGTCAACAATATAGACGATTTCAATTACTTGCTCGTCAATGGGAGATGAAGTAGCGGAAACAACCGCATCGTAAACAACCGAAGAAGATGTATCTTTTTCGATTATCCAACTGTTATTGTATGAAAGACTGTCCGTTGTTCCGGAGCTATCTGTCTGAATACCGTTCATTTTAAAGCCGATCTTTTTAGAATCGACTTTTTCATTTGCCATGTTCGTTGAATACGGCACGATATTCCAACCGTTTTGGGAATTTATATCAGCTTTCTTTACTGATACAGCCGCTGTTGAATTATTGATAATTACAACATCTGAAGGGGCATAAACTTCACCGTCAGTTCCCATCGTGAGAACCATTGTTGTCGGTACGGTTACAGAGAACTTTGTCATAAGATAACCGCACTTATCACAATAACAGTCCGAGTTTTGGTCAACGTGGTCTGCATAAGAGATATATTTTTCTCCGCATATACAGCTTTGTGTTACCTTATGTTGTGATTCTGAAAACTGCGTATATACAGTTGAAGCCGTGAAGCTATGTGCTTCTAATGTTTCTTTTTCATAAACACATTCATCACAAGGATTAATCTTTATGTGTTCAGATTCATTAAGAAGATTATAATATGGTGCTGTTTTGTAATGGTGATAATCTGTATATCCCCAACCCATATCACATTGTTTGCATCTTTTAGTGCGAGTATGTCGTTCTTCATTACTGTAATTCCAAGATTCTGTTACCCAATACCACTCGTGTTCGCCGTGTTCGATTTTTATGTTACCACAATCTGAACAGACACTTTCTCTTTGGTGATATTTAGTATGGTTATATTCATCATCATAAAGATTATCAGAATCATACTTGTACCATTCGCCAGAAATGTGATTATGTTCAGCAGTTTCGGTTGTAGTATATCCACACTCTGCACAAGGTTTTATTACCGTATGTGTTCCGTCACCGTTATCTTCATAAATGTAGTCTGATTCAAGAAAATGGTGATAATCTGTATGATTTACCGTGTAATTACATACCGTACAATGTTTTGACCTTTTGTGTCTTGTGTCGCTATAACTTGACCAATCGCTGAACTCGGTGAAAGTGTGAAGCTCAAAATCCATTCCGGAAGAGCCGCAGTTTGTACAAGTGGTGTCCCTTTTGTGATATTCCTGATAGCTGTAGTCAGTATCCACTTCGGTAAAATAATATTCCCATTGTCCATTGGTGTTTGAATGTTTTTTTGTTTCGCTTCCATTGTATCCACACGTTGAGCAACTTTTTGTTCGGCTGCAAGTGCCGTTACCGTTGTCTGTCCATTTGCCATAGCTGAACTGATGGTTGGCATATTCATTAGTAGAATATCCGCAAGTTGAACAAGATATTGTTCTTTTATGCTGTGTATCTGAACTGTTTGTCCACGACCCGGTTTTGGTACTGTGATTATCTGATTCTCTTGCTGAATATCCGCAATAGATACAGGTTTTGGTACGAGTATGATAACTGCTTGCGTTACTTTCCCAAGCACCATAACTCCATGTATGACCCTCCAGAACGGATGTTTCTACTCCGCAACCTGTTGTTGACTGGTATTTTTCGGCAATAGCATACAAATCTTCATCGGATAGATATGCATTTTCACCTGAAAGTCCTTGATAAAAACTTCTGATTGGAGAATCATCTCTGAGATCGGGTGCATAATCGCAAATCTTATTTGCATAGTGATAAACCGAGCTGTATTGTGTATAACTTTTGGTTGTGAATCCGTGGTCAGCACACATCAAAACCATTGTGTGTCTTAATAAACTGCCGTCTGAATTATCATACTTCGGGCAATAGATAACATACATATGCTCATTCTGATAACCGTTGGATGTGTTTACATAGGGCAATTGATATGCATCTTTATATTTCATACCCCCGACATAAGGAACACTACTGTTTATTAACTCATCTGGGTTTCCATATGGACCTGAAATCATAACATCTTTAAAGCAAAGGGTCTTTCCGCATCCATATTCGGTGGTTAAAATTGTGTTTGCTGCAACAACATCCATTCTTACACCAACACCGCAAATAATCAAACATAACAGCAAGGTCAAAACCTTAAAAACTTTAGAGTGCTTTTTCATTTTGCACCTCCGCCCTTAATCTGCGATTGCAATAGTAAATACCACCTTTGCGATTTCAGCATCTTTTTCCGTTGATGCGTCTTTCGATACTTTGGCGAAATATTTGAGATTCAGGCTTTCCTGCGGAGCAATAACGGGAAATGCCGTTGAGCTGATAAGCATTGAGCCATCATCTTTTGTGGGAATGCCGTTGATTTTGAGGGCAACTGTTTTCTTGCCCGAAAAGTTTTCGTAATTGCCGATTTTGTATGAACCATCCGTAACTGTTACATCGGTAACTTTGATACTTCCGTATTTTGCATTGTTCGTGATTTTTGCATTATCGGCTGTGATAACCGTTCCGTTTACAATCTCAATCGGAAATGAAGCGGGAACAGTAACACTCACGGCTCTGTATTCATTTGATACCGTCAGCTTGACGGGTACTGATGCTTTGGCATAAGATGCCGCAAAAGCATTTACAGATGTGAGTGAGAAAACGAGAGCGATGGCAAGAATAATTGCCGTTATTTTCTTATGTTTCATTGATTATCCTGCCTTTCTTAATAGTAAAGCGGCAACCGTTTATTGGTCGCCGCTTTGTTAATTGGTTTTGCTTTAATTAAGCAGCTGTATCCCATTCAACAACGAATACAACGCTTGCGATTGTTGCTTCAGTAGCAGCAACTGAAAGAGGAGTAACGATTGCATCATAATTAACTGCAACGCTGTTGTTTGCTGTGTCGCCGACACCGGTCATATAGCAACCTTCAACGGGAGCAGAAATGAGAGTCTGTGAATTAACATCTGACTTATCCGTTGCAACCTGAGCACC
>JAFWYP010000046.1 GCA_017517665.1 Clostridia bacterium
CAAACCACTACTATTATACTTGGAGGTTTGATTTTCTTTCAAATCTTTTGGGCTTGCTTCGAGCTCGCCCATTTTGGCTTTACTGAAGTCTTTTTTGCCCCCGGCTGTACCGGGGGTTGTCTTTTGCTTAAGCATTAAACATAAGAACAAATCCGAACCCTTCGCCGATTGGCATAAGGTTCGGATTTATACTGTATGGTACGGATGTTCATAACACAAGTAGTTCCCCGGCAATACATATTCTAACTTTCGTACTCTAATATATTTTCTCAGATACGGAGGAATACATAATGTCAAATATCATTGAAGATTTATATTACGGAAAAAAGTAATATGTTAGGTTTTGTATCAAGCTTCAGGCTTGATGCTAAATTTACATGCGGTGCTTTTATAGGGAAATAATCAAAATCGTAGTTCTATCTGTTATCGGAGAGCTGACTTATTTTTCCGTCACGTACTTTGATTTTGAAGGTTTTATGAATATCGACACAAGAAGTTCCGACAGAAACCGTGTAATCACCGTTATGCATACCTAAAACCATACGGCGGTCATAGTAGCAGAAGGCTTCGTTGGGAACAGGTATACTGATTTGAGTTTTTTCTCCCTTTTTAATCTCAACACGCGCATATGCTTTCAGCTCCTTCAGGGGCATTACAACATCACAGTTAATCCCCGTCAGGTAAGTCTGAATAACCTCCGCACCATCAAAGTCACCAGTATTCTCAACCGTAAGATTTATCTTAAGACTGTCCGCCAGATTGATACATTCAAAATTATCAAGTTTAAAGTCTGTATAGCTCAGTCCGAAGCCGAACGGATAAAGCGGAGCTCCGTCATTTTCAATATAGCCGTATCCTCTTCCTGACGGCTTCATCGAATAGAAAAGAGGAAGCTGTCCGACAGTTTTCGGGAATGTTATGGGAAGCTTTCCACTCGGAGAAATCTCTCCGAAAAGAATTTCACATATAGCTTGTGCACCCTGTTCACCCGGGAACCATGCTTCTAAAACAGCACCACAGCCGTCCAGCCACGCAGTCATATCTACAGGTGAACCATTAAGAAGCACAACTGCTGAATTTGAATTTGCCGCAGTCATTCTGAGTATACTTTCCTCCTGATCCGTTTTGACAGTGAACTCAATTTTGCCTACAATAACCGCACTGTTATCTTTTTGTTCCGTACGCGTAATACCGGGAAGACGGATATCCGAACGGTCAAGTCCTTCACCTTCAACAAGTGCAGTCATATATATTGCTGCATCACACTCGGCGGCAACCTCTTCGATGTAAGCCTCCTCCGCGAAAACAACCTCAACGGCTCCGTCAAGATATTCTCTGAGATACTGTAACGGTGTTTTTGCATCCTCAGCCGTCCATTTGACTTCGAAAGGACCGGAATAGTTTTCTCCGACCGGGAAAACATCCGCACCCATACCGAACACAGCCAGCTTCTTCATTTTTTTCTTATTAAAAGGCAAAATGCCTTCGTTCTTCAAGAGCACCATTGATCTGCGGGCTGCTTCAAGCGCCAGTTGCTTATGCTCGTCACAGCGCACAAGGCTCTGAGCCTCTTTTCTGTCTGCAAAAGGCTTGTCCATAAGACCGATGCTGAACTTTGCGGTCAACACACGCAGAAGTGCACGGTCAATATCAGATTCATCAATCCAACCTTCTTTGTAAGCAATCATCAAATCATCATAAGAGTTTTGTGGCAAATCAACATCCAGACCTGCTTTGAGGCTCGCTGCCTGAGCCTTCCATTCTGTATCAAAAAGTCTGTGTGCTTCCCAAACGCCCTCAACCGAATTGTAATCAGAAACAACAAAGCCTTTAAAGCCCCACTCGTTACGCAAAATATCGGTTAGGAGCTTTTCGTTACAGGTGCAGGGAACACCGTCCCAGCTGTTATATGCAGCCATAACAGACATTGCTCCGCCTTGCTTGATACACTTTTCAAAAGGCTTAAGATAAACTTCTCGCATAGTCCTTTCACTTGTATCGGAAACATTGGAGTCTCTTCCTCCATAAGAATAGTTATCTGCATAATGCTTTGGTGTGGCGATAACACCGTTTTTCTGTAATCCTCTGCAAATTGCAGCACCCATATCTCCGTTCAGGAGCACATCTTCACCGAAGCTTTCAATTGTTCTCCCCCAACGACAATCCCTGACAACATTTACTACCGGAGTAAGAGCCTGCCTTACACCTACAACGGCACACTCCTTTCCTATAACGTCGCCTATCCGTTCAACTAAATCCTTATCAAACATCGATGCCATACCTATCGGTTGTGGAAAGCAGGTTGCCATACCCCACTGTGCTCCGTGAAGAGCCTCTGCGTGTTCAATG
Source organism: Clostridia bacterium (assembly GCA_017517665.1). Taxonomy (GTDB): domain Bacteria; phylum Bacillota; class Clostridia; order Oscillospirales; family Acutalibacteraceae; genus CAG-177. Next base: position 2,350 of record JAFWYP010000046.1, read on the forward strand.
GGCGGAACAGACAGCGAATTGCACTCCATACTACGACGTATATCTCGGTTAATTTCATCAGCAACTTCCGCAGGAGAAACAGGTTCTCCTTGCTGCTCGTGCATAAAATGTCCGGGATTACGGAAATTACCGAAACGATATTCTCGCCTTTCTTCGTAATCCTCGCGTATAGGATAGAGCATCTGACAAGAAAGCTGACAGATCTTTTCTTCAAGGGACAGCTTTTTCAAAAGTTCTTCTGCTCTTTTTTCAGGTGATTTATTCATAAGGTCAACTCCTATTAATGTGCTTTTATGATAAGATATCCGCAGACAGGCAGTGTTATTTTGCCGGAAACGCTTTCGTTTTTAAGTGTATCTGTATACTCTTTATCAAGAACGATTATTCGTTCTTCTTCTGCAAAGTTCATAATAAAAATTATGTCGCCACGCTTTCTTGAGAAAACTCCGTCACTGAGTTTTATGTCCGCATCGGCAGCAACAGCATTTTCGGCAATAAGCATTTCGCAGAAATCATCGGCAAAAGTCCCGTCGTTTCTGAAGGCGGTATAGTACGCTTTACCTTTTCCGAATTCATTTTCAGTAACGCAGGGCATTCCGCTGTAGAAATTGCTTTTGTATCTGCCCAGTATCTTTGAGCCGTTTGCGTGAATAATATCGCATATGTGATTCACTTCGTAAGTTTTGCCGTTGAATTCGGCTTTGCCCGGCATATCTTCAGGGAGAGAGTCAGTTTCCTCGCACCATATACCGAAAACCTCTTTCAGATTTGCTGCGGGAAAACCGCCGAGTCTGCAAAGGTCATCAGTATCGACTATGCCTAAGAGATACGTTGCAACAAAATTACCGCCGTTTTCAACATATTCCTCAATCCGTTTTTCCGTGCCGTTCTTAAGCATATAGAGAAACGGTGCGATAACAATATCATATTTTGAATAATCATCCTGCATGGAAATAACGTCAACGCTGATGCCTCTCTTATAAAACGGAGCATACCATTTTATACATTCTTTCACATAATCTCTGCAGATGTTGTTATAACCCCGGAAAACATTGACTGCCCAGCCGTTTTCCCAGTCATATATAACCGCAACTCTGCTTTCGGTTTCGCTTCCGACAGCGGAATTCAATTTTTCAAGTGTTTCTCCAAGCCTTGTTACGTTTCTGAAAACTCTTGTGTTTTCGTGTCCGCAATGGTCAATAACCGCACCCTGAAATTTTTCGTCTCCGCCTCTGCTTTTTCTCCATTGGAAATACTGTATGCTGTCCGCACCGTGTGCAACAGCCTGGATTGATGCAAGCTCATGTATGCCCGATTTTGGGAGCTTGTTGACATCCTGCCAGTTTACTAATGACGGTGTGCTTTCCATAAGGAAAAACGGCTGACCGTTTTTTAATGAACGGAAAAAATCGTGTAAAAACGCTGTTTCAAGTGCCTCATCGAGATTTTTACCCTTGTCCCAGGCAGGATAACTGTCCCAAGATACAAGATCAACATAATTTGCGAACTTTTGATAATCAATTCCGTTATATCTTTTCATAAAGTTGGTGGTTACGGGAATATCCGGTGTAATTTCCCGCAGAGGTGCAATTTCGTTTTCAAAAAAAGAAATGTGGCTGTCGGTTATAAAACGCTGCCATGCAAGATTAAGAGCCGATGCACTGTCTTCTCCGTTTTTTTCGGGCGGATTAATCTGGTCAAAATCGTTGAAGGAATGCGACCAGAATGCATTCCACCATTTGAAATTCAGCTCATCGATATCGTTGTGATAATATTCTCTGAGCCATTTTCTGAAAGCCTCGCAGCAAAGCTCACAGCGGCATTCTCCGCTGTATTCATTTGAAATATGCCACATTTTCAGGGCAGGATGGTTTTTGTATCTTTCCGCAAGTATTCTGTTGATGCTGCGGACTTTTTCTCTGTAAACCGGGGAAGTGAGACAATGATTGTGTCTGTCACTGAATTTGCGGCGTATCCCGTTTTCGTCTTTTCTTAAAACTTCGGGATATTTTTCGGCAAGCCATGCAGGCCGCGCGCCCGACGGAGTGGCAAGGATTGCGGCAATACCATTCAGATGCATTTTATCAAGTATAGTATCAAGCCATTCAAAATTATAAACGCCTTCTTCAGGTTCAAGTGTTGCCCATGAAAATACGCCGACCGTTGCACTGTTGATATGGGCAAGCTTCATCAGACGCATATCCTCATCCCATATTTCGGGCGTTCTTATCCATTGGTCCGGGTTATAATCTCCACCGTGGATTATATAATCAAAAAACATTTTTGCCATTGCTTTTCTCCTTTTTTGGATTTAAATGACCCGAACTGTATTCTGTCCGGGTCATTCACTCTGCCACAAAGTTCAGTAAACACTTCGTGTGTTACAGTTTAAATTTGTTTTATTTTTTAACTTCAAAACCTTTAAGGGTTCAGGCTTTTTACGAGTTCATTTAAAATTGAAACGGTTGTTGACCCCGCTGAAGCTCCGGCTGAAAGCAGTTCTTCATAATGTCTGTGATAGGAGCCAAAGACCTTATCTGCGCCATCTATATCCCAAATAACATCAGTAATAAAGTGTGCGAAGTCGTTATCCGGCAGAATATATCCGATTGCATCGTTACAAAGTCCCATAACGAGAACAGTTTTGCCCTCAGGAACAAGATTTGCAGTCGGTTCAAGAGTCCACTCTGTCCCTTTGTAGGATTCTTCTGCGGAAACAACATTGCCGTAAATAAGCTGAGGAACAATCTCGCCCGGTGCCGTAAGCAGAACAATATCCTTGCCTATTTCTATATAACCTGCTTCCGTAATAATCGAATAGCCCGTTTTGCTTGAAGAATCTTCAACCGTTGTTGTGCCGATAAACCCTTCGGTGGCGCCGTATCCGAAAAGACCTTTTTCAAGCTTTATTGCATATTCTGTCATTTTTACATTAAGAACAGGCTCAATTTCTTTTACATTATTCTGGGCTTCCAATATAAGTCTTGCATATTCATATCCGTAAAGAATAGCCGTCTTGTATTCTTCCGCAGTTGGGTTAACGACGATTTTTGCATCAACCTCACCAACGGTTGATGCAGGAACATCTGCCCATTTATTAACGGAAACAGGTGCCTGTGCACCCTGGATAAACATAAAATTCATACCTGCTTCATTGATTTTTTCTTCCATAAAAGCGGGAAAATCTGCGGAAAGAAGCTTTGTGGTTTCATCAACAATAGTCGGGTGTGCACCTATGTTTGTAAAAATCGTTCCTGCAGACTCTTTGTTGTCGGGAACAAACTTGAAGCAGGCAAAGAAATGCTGATAGCCTTCCGTATAATATCTTTTGTTGACAAGATACGGATAATCGTCTTCGGAATAAAGACCGTTTTGCTCGTCTTTGCCCATGCCTGCTGTTTCAAAATAATAGAGCGATCCCGTTTCCATATTCTTATACGCCTCAACAATTGCATCTGCTGTGCGGTCAATCATTATTTCAAGAAATTCGTGATCAATCGACCTGTCTGCCCCGCCGAAGAAGCTCTTGAAAATTTCAAGCAACAAATCAAGCCCTATGCCCTGTGTATCAATAACCGTGTGGCAATGCGTTGCATTTATATTGATAGCATTGATATCGTTTTTTATATTGCTTTTCTCAAGCTTTTCTTCAACTGCAGCTCTGATTGCACGAATATCGCTGTTTGCAACACCGATGCCGTCGATTGAAGCAAAAACGGTTGTGCCTCTGCCCGAGCCGTCGTTAAGTGCAATCGCAACCGCCTTCTGGTCATCAAAAACTCCGTTTACCTTCTGAGTAAAGTATCCGCCGGTGTAGTATTCCCTGCTTCCGTCAAGAAGATTATCGGGAACAAGGCTTTCCTTGCCAAAGCCGAGCGACCATTTTGCTCCGTCAGCGGGAGTGTCGATGAAATTTTCGGTTCCCTCATAGAAATTTTTGCTTTCGCCTGCAAAATACTCCTCTACCGTCGGATAATCGGGCGTAGGAGTCAGAATTCCGAGAAAACCGATAACCCCGTCAATAATACCGCCGAGAATGTTTGTTACGGCATGGATGGGATTTTTGTTTTCACCAAATCCGAAAGATGCTGATGCATTTACCGTAAAAACCATTGTGAATACAAGAAACAATGCGATGACTGAACGTGAAAGCTTTTTCATTTTTGCATCTCCTTACATATAAATTTTTCGGTTATTTTGCAGATTCAATCAGGTCTTCAGTTTCATCGAGAACGATTTTTCCTGTTGCCGGACCTGTTGAGTTTGTTTCCTCATAGTGGTCTCTGTCCATATCGTCGGTTGCCTTGTTGATATAAGGCAGGGCTTCATTCAGCAGAAAATCGTTTTCCGCAAGAATATAGCCGAGTTCATCGTTGCAAAGACCGATAACAAACTTGTGTTTGCAGTCCGTCATATCGGAAAGCACTTTTGGGTAATCTGACGGTCTGTGGTTTGCGCTGTCTTTTTCCGAAAGAAATTCTCCGTTGTAAAGCTCGGGGAAGAGTTCGCCGGGAATAAGGAATGCGGCAACATCCTTATCACCCAATTCCAGATATCCTACTTCCGAATAAATGCAGACCTTGCTTCTCTTTTTTGTTCTTCCGATATCATTATTGAGAACCTTAAGATATCTTGCAAGAATAAGCACCGTATTGTCACCGGGAACGGCGATACCTTTGGATTTTATATTGAGAATGGGCATCAGCTCCGTTTCATTGCTTACGGAAAGAGCGATTTCACCCAATTGCTTGCCAAAGTCCTTCATATATGCTTCGCAGTCAATCGAATCTCTGTATACCTTCTTTATTTCTTTTGCGGAAATCATGCCGCCTATGGCACCGTTGAAGAAAACGGCATCTGCGCCGGACGCTTTTTCCTCAATTTCTTTGATGAGGTAAGCAGGAAAATCAGCACTGACAAGCGATGTTGTTCCCAGAAGTTCTGCATGCGAAGCAAAATTCACTATGTAAATGTCACCCGTTTTATCATTGGGCGAAAAACGGAATCTGGTGAGATTTTTGTCGTAGGTTTCGGGTGTTCTGACATCTGCCTGCATATCTTCAACAACAGTATGCCCCATAAAAAACCTGCCGTCTTTTCTGTTCTCAAAAGCCGAAACAACTGCCTGCGCCGCCGCTTTTTTAAGACTGTTCATAAAAGAATCGTCTTTGCCGCTTTTATAAATCTTTTCGCCCCAAAGACCCTGGGTATCAATTCCTGCGTGTGTGTGGGTTGAAGAAATGTTGATTGATTTAACTTTGCCGAGTCTTCCGCTTTCAAGTGCAAGCTTTCTGATATCGTTTATATCCTTTCTGCTCATGCCGACGCAATCAAGTGCGCAGAAAACAACACCGCCGTCACCCCTGTTATCATCAAGATAAACAGCTCTTGCATACAGATTATCCAGCACCCCCTTTACGGGGTTGTTTGTATCATAGCCTGCGATATAATATGTTTTGCTGTCATAATCGTCAGGGGTAAATGATGCTTTACCGAAACCGCAGGTCCATTTTTTGCCGGGAACGTACGAGAATTTCTCGTCACCTGTGAGCATGAATTTATTTGAATTTTCCTGAGTTGTAAAGCATTTTTTCGGAATGGTTGAAAGAATGACATCCGTCAGGGTTTTTACTGCTGTTTTTGTGAAACTTTCCTTAAATTTCATATCAATCTCCCCAAAAAACTATACATCTTTACTATACACAAAATTTTTAAAATTTCAAGCATTATTTTCTTGCCTTTTTTAATTTTTTATGATAATGTAAATTTATACCGGATTGAGGGTGGTGAGTTGTAATGGTATTCATCAGGAAATATGAAGAAAAAGACCGCGCTGATGTGCAGTTTGTAAATCACAACAGCGAGGGTCCCGAAGAAGTGCCGGATTTTTTGACGGGGCAGTTTTATCATAACACTTTCTGCAATTATTATATTGAACACGAGCCTGAAAATTGCTTTGTTCTTGATGATAACGGCAGGGCAGTCGGATACATAATCTGCGCTGAAAATTTCGACAGATTCAAAGAGATTTACGACAGGGACTATCTTCCCCGTTCAAACACTTTTGGTGAGGGCAGATATGAGTGGGCTTCCACGGCGTACAATTGTCAGGAAAAGTTCAAGAACGAGTATCCTGCTCACCTTCATATCGATATTCTTCCCGAATATCAGAGAATGGGTATGGGCGGCAAAATGGTTGAAGCTTTATGTGATCATCTGGCAAAAAAAGGAATTCACGGCGTCTGTCTTACCTGCGGACCGAGAAATGAAAAGGCTGTCAATTTCTATAAGAAATACGGCTTTGAGCTTCTGTTTCTCGACCACGATGACGCTTGCTTCGGCAAGAAACTCTTATAAAAATGTTCTATATAATTAAATTTGGACAGGAGAAATAATTATGGCATCACCGGCTCTGGTTGAACAGCTTTATCAGGCACTTCCCGATGAAACAAAAGAATTTTTAAATACAGCAATTGAAAAAGTTATTGAAGTCAAAAAGCGCGGCGGTAAGGTTGCGGCTGTTATAGGCAGCGGTCCCAACCTTCACGAGGGTGTCACAACTCTGATTGCCGCACTTATCCACGCAGGTCTTATCGACGGCGTAACGACAAGCTCTGCAGTTATCTCTCATGAAATGGGCGGTACACTTGACAGAGTCAAGCGTTTCAATGCAGATATTCTCGGCGACAAATGTCCCGAAAACATCCGTTGCCGCGGCAACATCTATGAACTTACCCAGCTCAGCAAAGAGGAATGGGCACGCATCCGTTCTGAGCTGCCTCTTGATGAAGAACTCGTTTCAATCTGCGAAAAGGCAGAAGGCAAGGTTATCATCAAGGCTGCAGGTAATATGGCTTATCCTGTAGGTTACTTCAATGAAACGGTTTCCGCAGAGGTTATGGTTGCGGCGCAGACACTCGGCGAAAGCTTTGAGTATGTTGCGGGTCTCGGCGCTGACCCGAACACTATGATCGGCGCAGGCGCAATCAAGGGCGTACCTGTTCTTGTAAGCGTTCCTCAGCTTATCGGCGGCGGACAGGTTGGTCTTTGCATTTCTGACAGCATCCCCGTAAGCCAGCGTTGCAAGCGTATTGCAAAAATGCTTTCGGAAGCCGATGTTATTATTGAATCCGCAGTTGCTCTTACTCAGGAAATCCACGACGGTCCTTTTGAAACATACACAGGCCACGGAATCTGGGCTGCAATGAACGGTCTGCCCACATACAGCCTCAAGGATAAAACTCTCATCCGCTTTGACCTTGACGAAAATCTCAAGCGTTCGTGGGATCTCAATAAACAGAGTGAGCTTATTCAGAAGGCAATCAACGAGGGCCTTCCCAAGACCAAGCTTACAAAAATCCCCTTCCGTATGGAAATGTCAGCCTTCACCCGTCTTGAAAACAGCATCCCCGTTATCGGCGATATCGGTGAGCTCTGGCCGATTTTTGTTGACCGTGTCTGCAGCGAACTGGGCGTGACGCTTGATTTCACTTCAGCTCCCCAGAACACAGACGAAGGCAAAGCAATGCGTGAGCGTATCTGCGATGAAATCAAGCCGTTCTCACTCAACAAAATGCGCAATGCCCTTCGTGACAAATATAGTTTTTAATCCATAAAAAGGAGATTATAGATATGAGTGCTAAAGTTTTAGGCGTTATTCCCGCACGCTACGGTTCTTCCCGTTTGCCCGGCAAGCCTCTTAAAGATATATGCGGAAAACCCATGATCCAGCATGTTTATGAAAACGCAAGCAAATCGAAGATTCTCAGCAAGGTTGTTGTTGCAACAGACGATCAGCGTGTGTATGATGCTGTTATCGCATTTGGCGGCGAAGCTGTTATGACAAGCGTTAATCATCCCACGGGTTCCGACAGAGTTGCAGAGGCTGCAAGCAATTATGACTGTGATTATGTCATCAATATTCAAGGCGACGAGCCTCTTGTTCCCCCCGAAATAATTGATGATATCGGGTCTGCTCTGATTAACAGCCCCGAATGCGTTATGGCAACAGGCAGCGTTCCCATTGAAGGCGACTATGTTCTCAACAACACTGTTGTTAAGGTTGTCAGCGATGTAAACGGAAATGCAATTTATTTCTCACGTTCACCTATTCCGTATCCCCGTCACGAGGAAGAAGCAAGATATTTTGAGCATATCGGCATTTATGCATATACACACGATTTTCTTAATGCATATACCAAGCTTGCTCCCACTCCTCTTTCAGAGGCAGAGTCCCTCGAACAGCTTAAGGTTCTTGAACACGGATATAAAATCAAAATCGTTCCCGCACCGGCTCATTACAAAGCTGTCAGCGTAGACACAGAGGAGGACCTACAGGAGGTTATCCGTATTTATAAAGAGCTTCACGGCTGTTGATAACAAGTTAAAGCCCAAAATGAGGATACTTCGTTTTTGGGCTTTATACTATTTATTACTTTCTGACGAGGAGATGATTCAAATGATTAAGGCAGAACTTTTATATCAGGAATACCTTGCAACCGAAGGTATCAACGAAGAAACTGGAGAATGTCATGCAGCCACAGTTGCTATCTGCGACGGTAAACCCACAGCCGCCTGGTTCGGCGGTATCAAAGAAAAGAATCCGAATGTGCGTATATGGTTTGCTGAGCGTAACGGAGAATGGAGCACGCCGGTACCCGTAACTCCGGATGATGGCGAGGCGGACTGGAACCCGACTCTTTTTGCTGAGAACGGTGTTCTTACGCTGATTTACAAAAGCGGTATTGATGAAGGTCATTGGTACTCAATGAAAACGGTATCTTTTGACGGTGGCAAAACATGGACAGAACCGAAGGAACTTGTCCCGGGTGACATCGGCGGAAGAGGACCCGTTAAAAATCAGATGATAAGGCTTTCAAACGGTACACTTCTTGCTCCCGGCTCAACTGAGGATTTGTGCGACCGTTGGGAATCCTGGACAGACTGCAGCGAAGATAACGGAGAAACCTGGAAACTGTCTGCTCCAGTTGCATTTGAACTTCCCGACGGCACGATATGCAACCGTAAGGAAGAGCTTCCCAAGGACGGTGAGGGCCTGATTCAGCCTGCGATATGGGAAGACCAGTCACACGACGGCAGAGTTTATATGTTTGCGCGTACAAACCTTAATTGGATTTATCGCAGCGAGTCAACAGACTTCGGACGCACCTGGTCTGTAGCGCGCCCCACCGATATGCCCAATAATAACAGCGGTATCGGTGCGGCAATGACCGATTGCGGTGTTTTGGGATTGATTTGCAATCCCGTAAGTGAAAACTGGGGCGACCGCACACCTCTGTGCCTTTTCCTTTCCGAGGATAACGGTGCTACATACCCCGTCCGCATTGACCTTGAGACTCAACCCGGTGTTGAATTTTCATATCCCTCAATTGTTGCGGAGGGTAATCTTCTCCATATGGTTTATACCTGCGGACGCAAGAAAATCGGCTATGCGGTTGTTCGTGTAGAAAAGAACTAAAACAAAGAAAGGGTATTGCATATGGAAACTCAAAATATATTTGCTTTTCTGGCAATCAGTATGATTACTATGTGCTTCGGATGGGGCATGCGCGGCTCGGCAATCGGTGGCGAAAAAGGTGCTATGTTACCCGGTGCATTTATGGGCATACTTTGTGTCTGGTACACGGGTTCGGAGCTGTTGATGGACAACGTATATCTGTTCGCAGCTGCCTGTGCACTCGGCTATTTTTACGGAGGTATGGAGCCTTATGGCTCAACAATGAGTCTTGTTCTCACCCACAATAGTCCTCGCTACAATCCGCCTCTCGGTTATCTTGCCCTCGCTTTCAAAGGCTCCATCTGGAGCGGTCTGGGCTCGGCTTTTCTCGGTATGAGCTTCTCAGCTATGAGCGGTGTTGTTTATAAATGGTATGATTTCGTTATCTTCTTTGCGCTTGTTCCGTTGGTTCAGGAAATCGGATACCGCATTTTCAACACTCCCTATGACCCCGAACACGGAAAAATGCCCAAGGTCTGTTTTTCGAAGGACAGCCGTGAGGAATGGGGACGCAATCTTGTGATAGTTGCGGGCGTGCTTGTTATGGCAGCGATAAGAAGGGATATTTTCACGATTATTATGTGGGTTGGCGGCGCTCTTGCCGGCTCAATCGGTTGGGTTATCGCCATTACCTTCTATGACAAAGAGCTTCATCCTCTCAAAAACGGCAAAATGCTTTTTGGCAAATGGGAAAAGCTCAAGATTGTTGACGGCTGGAAAATCATGGAATTCACTCAGGGCTGCTTTAACGGTCTTGGTATCGCAGGAGCTTTTGTTCTCGGTTGGCCTCTTGCTGCCAAGAATCTTGAGCAGGCTGAAGCGGCAGGAAAGCTTTGGTATATGCTTCCCGAAAAGGTTGATACTATTCTTTCGTGGGTATTCTGTGCTTTGATAATTCTCACAATTTTCCTCTTTATCATTCCTTACCGCAGAAACGGCAACAAAATCACCCGTGCCTTCGGTGAGGTTGATATGAACATAGTTGAGGTGCTTGAGCGCCCCTGCTACATGGTAGGTCCTCTTGCTCTCGTTATGCTCGGTTCAACAACGATGGCTTCAATTATCTGTTGCTTTACAATGTACTATGTTATTGCACAGCACGACGGCCTTGAACGCTATTGGGATTACAAGAATATAAAGATTATACGCATTTTCCTGATTTTGTTGGGAGCAGTTATACTTGTCGGTCAGATTCTCAGAGGCTATACTCTTTGGGAAACCTGGATTTTCTACTGTGTAGGCTATATTCTCTTCGACCTTGCTTACTTTGCACGCCCAAAGAGACTCAAGGAAAACAGAGAAAAATCAAAATCTTTAAAGGAATTCATTATTTCGTTCGGCGGAGATGCAACGGTTCTTCCTTTCTTCTATATTTTGATGGTAGTTCTGTTAATTTTCGGTTATATGAATTTCCGTTAAGTTGCTATATTCGACTAAGTCTGAAATTAGATTAAGCTCTTCAACCGTAGCTTACGATATTAAACTGACATCAACACAGAATATGGTGGCTGACACTTTCAAAGAAAGTTTAAAATAATGTTTAGTACGCTCGACCTCACCTCGTGTGAGGTCATTTTTTATATTTTTTATGTAATAAAATTGGACTTTTTAACGATTCTGTGTGCTTTTTTCAAGATTGAAGCAAAGCAAAAAAATAAGAATCGTCAAAACCTTTGAGATTTCAACGATTCTTAATGGTACGAGAGACGGGACACGGCTTTGCTTCGCAAACCCAGCATCCTCGGATACCGTTGCTTAGCAACAGTACCCGTCTTTCAAAAAAATTTCTCAAACACCAAAAGACATTTGAGAATTTTGGTGCGAGTGTTCATAAGGGATTTACTCAAAATATAAGTAAAACCGGCTTCAAACATAGTATTCTGCACTCCTGCTGTTGCTTAATAGAGAAACATATGGAGGAATACATAATGTCAAATATCATTGAAGATTTTTATTACGGCAACATTGAGCCGCAAGATGTCAATTCAGAATTAACACCCAAGCTCAAGAAGAAATTGAGCAATCTTGCCGAGAAAGAAGAACAACTCACAGCAAGACTCGCTGGTGAGGATAAAGAGCTGTTTCAAAACTATATAAGTGCATATATTGAGTTTTCAATAACAAGTAACGCTGACAGCTTTATATCAGGCTTCAGACTTGGTGCGAAATTAACATACGACACATTTGTTAAGAATATGAAAGGATGAATACTACTATGAAAAACAATACAAATATTCAGTACAGACAGGTTGGAGATTTCAACATACCTAACCTTATCTTACCGCCCGAAGAAGCAAGTGTTACACTCGGTAAATGGGGTATGCTACATAAGGATTATATGCTGAAACACAAGAAAGCCATGTTTACAACACTACTTATCGAAGGCAACCTTTATCAGCACTGTGCTGAAGTCGAAACTCAGGCAAGAGATATGTTTGACACTCTTGTTGACCAGATGAAAAACGCAGAAGGTGTAACCGAGCAACTGAAAGAAGAAAATCAGTTGGAATGGGTGTGCCGTATGCAGAACATTAATGCAAGGGTTAGAAAAATTATTAATAACGAAATTATATTTAAATAAAAATATTTCGATATGGTTAAAGTTTGAATCGGACTCCAAATTTTATAACTAAAGAAAAACCA
>JAFWYP010000047.1 GCA_017517665.1 Clostridia bacterium
GCGGAATACACCTTTGCACAGATTACCCTTGCGGCGAAGGGCTATTTCCAGGCGGCTAAATATTACCGCATCCTGCCTGTTCGCTCGCTTGCCTTTGCCCAGTCTTCCACGGGCTGCTTCGGCTGCAAGGTCGGCCTTGTGGGACTTGGCGCAATCGGCAGAATGGTTGCGGAAAGACTGAAAGCTCTTGATGTTGAGGTCTATGCCTGCGACCCGTTTGTTTCCGAAGAAACAGCAAAAAAACTCGGTGTTACCCTTGTTGATATGGAAACTCTTTTCAGCGAGTGTGATATTATCAGCAACCACCTTGCCAACAAGCCCGAGCTTGAAAACGTTTTCAACTACAAGCTTTTCAAAAGGATGAAAAAGCGTTCGACATTTATTAATACCGGCAGAGGTGCACAGGTTGCGGAATATTCGTTGGCACTCTCACTCCTTCTTCATCCGTCGAGAACCTTTGTTGCCGACGTGCTGAAAAAAGAGATGTTTCCCTACATAAATCCGCTTTTCTGGGTGCCCAATGCAATACTCACGCCCCATATTGCAGGCAGTACGGGCAAAGAGCCGCAGCGTATGGCTTATTATATGATGGAAGAAATGGAGAGCTTTCTTTCGGGTGAACCCACACGCTACGAGGTAACGCTCGAAGCTCTTGAGAGGATGGCATAAGCCTATGACGGTTTTGTATGTGTTAATTGCCATTGCAGTGTTTTTTGTGCTGTTGACTGCGGCTGAACTCGTGCATCTGCTTCGTCAAAAGCCATTGCCCGATTTGCCTGATGATACGGAGCGTGAAAAGTATTCGCTGAATATAAACGGCAAGAGCTTTGCGGATTTATACCTTTTCCTCTGCGGTAAGCAGACCGAGCCTTCATTAAGCGAGGAGGAAGTATATTCGCTGCTTTTAAAGCAGGCGGAATATATGAACTGTCGCTTTGACTGTGCAGATTTCAGGGCGCAGATGCTTTTTAAGATTTACAAGGACTGCGGAGAAAAACTCACCCCCGAATGTAAAGCTCTTATAAAAAATACTTTTCTGAACTTCAAGTATTCCATGGATGAGCCGGGCGACGACAGTATGTGCTACTGGTCGGAAAACCATCAGCTGCTGTTTGCGGTCAGCGAGTACCTTGCAGGGCAGGAGTGGCAGAATGAGGTTTTCACAAACGACGGTAAATCAGGCGAAGAGCACCGCAAAAAAGCATTGAGCAAAATTCGTATATGGATGCAGCAGCGCTTTGACTACGGCTTTTCCGAATACCTGAGCAATAACTATCTTGCCGAGGATATTGCGCCTATGGCAAATTTCATCGCTTATTCAAAGGACGAAAAGGCGATTGAGCAAATGAAAATAGTGATGGATATTCTGTGGCTGGATGTTGCGCTGAATTCTGTCAACAACCGCTTTGTTTCGGTAAGCTCGAGAATGTACGGTAACAACAAGGCGGCAAACTGTATCGGTAACAGCATTCAGAGCGCAATGAATGTTCTTTGGGGCAAAGAAGCGGCGGAAAAACTGCTCTCCGACCCCGATATCCCCGAAGCTGAAAAGACACTTATACGTGCTTCTCTTGCCAAAAAGCCTAACCACATAGTCCTTTGCTTTACGGACATTGTTGAAAAAGGACTTTACACTCTGCCAAAGGCTGTAAAGGATATTGCCTTGTCGGATGAAACGTTTGTTTCAAAAATGAGCTGCGGTCTTTCGCCTGACGATATGGTCAGCGAAAACCTTGTCGGACAGAGTGATTCTCAAATTATGGCACAGACAGGTGCCGAAACCTTTACAAATCCGCAGGTTATAAGAAATACACTGGAATATCTTAAGAAAAACAAGCTTTATACAAACAAGTTTTTAAACTATTTCAGGTTTTTAAACCTTACAATATTTAAGTGTATCAACTGGGAAAAATTTGCCGCAAGGTACAGCATTATGCCGCACGGAATAGCGCTTGGCAGAGGTAATGTTTACACATACCGCAATGCTCATTATTCGCTGTCAACCGATGTGTGTAAGACTGTCGGTGTCTGCGGTGCACAGGACCATGTGTGGTCTGCAAATATCGCCGAAGCGCTCACGCTTTTCACAACTCACCCTGCGGGCGGAGGCAACGGAAAATACGGTGCTTCGCCGGGTTACTGGGTGGGCAACGGCAGACGGCCGATGAGCGTACAGCACGAAAACGTCAACATAACGGTTTATAAGCTGCCGCAGAAAAAACGCCTTGGCGAACGTGCCGTGTGCGATATAACACACGCCTATATGCCCCGTGATTTATACGATGAATTTGAGCTTGACGGCAACAGAGTTTTCGCACGAAAAAACGGTGTTTTTGTTGCCCTGTTTTCGGACGGAATTTTAGAGTACAAGCCCTATAACCCCGACTCTGCAAAGGGCCTGCTCAAAGGCAGAGTCTTGCCAAAGAATTCAAGCCTTGAAAACGGTTTCGACTTGTGCCGTAAAGGCGGAGAGTATCATTGTTACATTACAGAACTTTCGGATTCAGATGCCGAAACTTTTGAAGAATTCAAACAAAGAATAAAGCAAAACCAAATTGTTTTTACCAACGGATGCGTCAGCTACGATACAAAGTGCGGTGAAATATACGTTTCTTATGACGGTAACTTCACGGTTGGCGGCAATGCCGCACAAGTGGTGTTTGACCGTTATGACAGTGTTTTCTGCAAAGCAAAAAGGGCGGACAAAACAATTCGTGTCACCACTCCATCACACAGCCTTATGCTTGATTTCGGGCATGGGTTAAGAATTTCACAGTAAAATTTATTAAGGCGCACTTTCTTGCGGAGTGCGCCTTTTATAGTGTGCTCGACACGCATAAATTACTTGCGGTGAAAGTTTGCTACAGACTTGGCAGTAGGAACTGATAGCAAATGTTTCGCAGTCTGATGTGTGTTGCCTTTTTTAAAACATTGCAGTTGAATATGGCAGTTATTGTATTCTGAATATCTGCAGACATTTTGTTCTCAGCTTCAATTCTATATACTACACCAATGTTTATCGTTCCTTTCAAGTCATAAATATTTTCTCTCAAATATTGATTTTTGAAGAAATGCAGAAAAATTACATTCAAGATAGCTCTTGTTAACTGGCTTTCCGTTTCCAAAATCTTCTTTCATAGGTCATACCTCAACAATAAATTAACTCGTGATTAACAGCCTCTCTTGCTCGAGCTTCAATGTTATTCATACGGGCAACCCATTCCATTTGATTTTCTTCTTTTAGTTGTTCTGTTACACCCTCATTAACCTTCATCTGTTCTATCAACCGAGAGAACATATCTAATGCCTGTTCATCAACCTCTGCAAGATGGTTCCACAATGTGCCGTTCATAAGCATAATATTAAACTGCACTCGTTTATGCTTCATAAGATAATCTTTGCGTTTCAATCCCCATACACCGAGTGGTTTTATTGCTTCAACAGGTAATGTGATATTCGGGATCTTGTAATCGCTAACCATTCTATAACTTCCGCCATTCTGTTCAAACGATGATTTATTCATAACTATAACTCCTTTCAATTAGTGACAAATGTTTCATATGTAAATTTTGCACCAAGTCTGAAACCTGCTATAAAGCTGTCCGCATTACTTATACAAAGAAACTCGCTGGATTGACTTGCATACTTTGCGAACAGTTCTTTCTCTTCTTCAGCTAATTTTGCCGTTAGCTGTTCTTCGGTTTGCGTAAGTATGCTCAGTTTTCTTTTTAGCTCGGTTTTGAGTTCTGAGCAACTCTCTTGCGGCTCAATGTTTCCATAGTAAAAATCTTCTATAAATTTGGACATTGTATAATCCTCCGTTTGAATAAATAGTTTTCAAACTCTTTAAAGCATTTTGTGAGGATGAGAATATGTTTGTTACTGCCGGAAGTTATTTTTTAGTTAATCCCTTATGAACATCCGTACCATACAGTATAAATCCGAACCTTATGCCAATCGGCGAAGGGTTCGGATTTGTTCTTTTTCTGAACGGTTTATAAAATGAAAAATGAGGGTAGTTTTATCGGCTACCCTCATTTTACGTTGGTTTATTCTGATTGTTCAGTCTTCCACTTTTCGAAGATTGCTTTGCCTTCTTCACTTTCGCAGAAGCTGATTATGTCCGGAAGCAAGGTTCTCACCAATGCATCCATTA
>JAFWYP010000048.1 GCA_017517665.1 Clostridia bacterium
ACTCGGAACACAGTTCCGCTGATTTCATCAGACAAGGGTTTTACCCTTGCGTTGCTTTGCAACTATCCCCAATAAAAATTATAGGAGCGTGATAAAAATAGCTTGTACCCATTTTCAAATATCAATACAAAAGCGGAGTGAAAATAAATCCGCTGTTGCAGGGGCCGCTTACCAAAGCGGCTCCAAACTTTTCTCGGAATATGATAACCGAACAAAAAACTATACAAGAAAACAAAGCGAAGTCATCCATTCCGAAATTCTTCTCCCAACCAACGCACCGAAGAATATCTCGACAGAGAAACTTTATGGAACTCTGCCGAGAAAGTTGAAACTCAATGGAACTCTCAACTCGCCCGAAAAATTATCATCGCACTTCCGAGAGAAATTCCAACCGAGCAGTATGCAGAGCTTGTCAGAAGTTATTGCCGTGAGCAATTTGTTTCAAAAGGAATGTGTTGCGACTTTGCCGTTCACGATAAAGGTGACGGCAATCCGCACACACATATTATGCTGACAATGCGAGCAATTGATGAAAACGGAAAGTGGCTTCCGAAGTGCAGAAAGGTTTACGATCTTGATGAACACGGAAACAGAATCGGTAATCACCGTGAAGATATTGTTGATTGGAACAAAAAAGAAAACGCAGAAATCTGGCGTCATGCTTGGGAAGAAAAAGTAAATGACTATCTCATCAGAAATAATCGACCCGAAAGAATTGATATGCGTTCTTATGAACGGCAGGGAATAGATTTAGTTCCAACGGTTCATCTCGGTCCCGCCGTATCGGAAATGGAACGCAGAGGTGAAGAAACAATTCTCGGCACTCTGAATCGGGACATTGTGAAATTCAACTCTGTGAGAAAACATTTACGAAAGGTACTTGCAGAGTTGAAAGAATGGATTGAAGAAATCAAGAAAATTCTTTCCGAACTCAAAGAAGAAAAAGAACCGACAATCGCAGATATTCTTATCGACTACCTGAACTCCCGACAAGAAGCTCACAATGGTAAGAACCGATATTTTTACAACAAAGATTTGGCAGTTGATTTGAAGCAAGTTTCACAGATAGTAATATTTCTTCAGCAACGTAACATCACTACCGCAGATCCTTTATGGAAAATGATTGAAGAAGTTTCTGCGGTTCAAAGCCGTATCGACACCGCCGAAGAAAAAATCAAAGAACTCAAAAAGGGAATTAAATTTATCGGTGATTATACGAAATATAAATCTGTTGCAGATGAATACAGCAAAAAGAAATTTGGCAGGGATAAATTCAAAACCGAACACAGCAAGGAATTAAATTCATTCTACCGAGCGAAACGTTGGATTGATGACAATCCGAATGTTACAACAAAATCATTGAAAGCCGAACTTGAAAAACTGCAAAAACAAAAAGCCGCCGATGTCACTTTGATTGAAAGTAACTACGGCAGCCTTGAAGAACTCAAACGAGCAAAATTTATCATTTCAAAAGTTCTTGCAAATGTTAAGTATCAGGAACAAGAACAATCACGGCAGTCCACACAAAAAACAAAACAAGAAATTATTGAATAGAAAGGAATTAATTTATGAATAACACCATTCGTTTTGATGATAACGATAATATCATCGTAAAAAACATATCCGCATATTGGATTCCCGAACTGACAATCCACAAGAAAATCGGTGGAACACTCTACACGGTTTTCGGTACATACGAAGGTGATGAACCTATTGTCGGAAAACTTGAACGCATAATGTCAAAAAATATTTCTGAAAAAATGGAGGAATCAGAATGACAAATCAATTTAATGATGATATAATGAACCCGACCAATCCTGTACAGACAGTTGCCCAACCGAAGGAGGATACAGAAATGTCAAGGGCAACAAATAAAATTACAGCCTTGTATTGCAGACTTTCACAAGAGGATGCGTTAGCCGGCGAGTCAAACAGCATTTCGAATCAAAAAAGTATGTTACTTACATACGCAAAAGAACACCGTTTTCCGAATCCCACATTCTTTGTTGATGATGGATATTCAGGTACAAACTTTGACAGACCGGGATTTCAGGCAATGCTTGATGAAATCGTAGCAGGAAATGTTGCGGTTTGTATCACAAAGGATTTGAGCCGACTCGGAAGAAATTCATCTCTCACGGGACTTTACACCAATTTCACATTCCCCGAACACGGTGTCAGATACATCGCAATAAACGATGATTTTGATACAAGCGACCCGAACAGTGTGAACAACGATTTTGCTGGAATCAAAAATTGGTTCAATGAATTCTATGCGAGAGATACAAGCAGAAAAATCCGTGCGGTTACAAAAGCCAAAGGTGAAAAAGGTGTTCCGCTGACAGTAAATGTTCCATACGGCTATAAGAAAGACCCTGACAATTCGAAACACTGGATTATTGATGAAGAAGCCGCTATGGTAGTCAGACGAATATTTGATATGTGTATGGAAGGCAGAGGTCCGAGTCAGATTGCAAATCAGTTAATGGCAGATAACATATTGAATCCTACTGCTTACAAAAGAAAGCAAGGAATCAATTCACCAAATCCTTTGTCTGAAAATCCATGTCATTGGAGCGTAAATACCGTTGTTAACATTCTCGAACGCAGAGAATATACAGGCTGTATTGTAAATTTCAAAACCTATACCAACTCAATATGGGATAAAAAACAAAGACAAAATTCCGAAGAAAACCAAGCGATTTTTGAAAACGCTCACGAAGCAATAATTGATGATTCTGTGTTTGAAAAGGTACAGATAATCCGTCAGAACCGTCACAGAAGGACAAAAACCGGAAAAAGCAGTATGTTTTCAGGAATGTTGTATTGTAGCGATTGCGGTGAGAAGATGTATTTCTGTGCAAGCAACAATTCAAAGTTTGAGCAATCTTTCTTTGAGTGTTCCGTACACCACAAGCACAGAGATAAGTGTAAAATCCACTTTATTCGTTCCGTCGTTCTTGAAGATTTGGTGCAATCACACATGAATGCCGTTGTATCATATGTTGCAAGATACGAGCAGCATTTCAGGGAAGTTATGACCGAGAAACTTTTGGTTGAGAGCGAAGAAAAGCTCCGAATATGGAAGAAACAGTTGTCACAGAATGAAAAGCGAATCGCAGAGCTTGACCGATTGTTCATCAAGATTTATGAGGATAACGCAAAAGGCACACTTTCAGATGAAAAGTTTGAGATGATGAGTCAACGATACGAAGAAGAACAATCGCAGCTTAAGTCAGAGTTGGTAACATTACAGAAAAATATCGAAGTACAGGAACAACAGACAGAAAATTTAGAAAAGTTCATTCAGCTTGCATCAAAGTATGCTGACGGAGTTCCGCTTACACCGTATGCTTTAAGGGAACTTGTAAAAAAGATTTATGTTTCAGCAGCTGACAAGTCAAGCGGCAAACGAAAACAAAGTATTTCAATCGAATATGATTTTATCGGATTCATACCGTTGAATGAACTTATGCAAAAGAAAACGGCGTGACCGAAGTCACGCCGAACCTTGAAAATATTAATTTTCAGAAATCAAACAAAAACTGTTTTACGAACCCCGCCCATTTGGAGCGTGGTTTTCGTTATATATGAGATTAATACCAGATAAATCCGAGCAGAAGAATTCGGATTATCCATTGCCACCAGGCATAGGAAACCGTGATTTCAAATTCATCCGTGTATCCACCGTATGAAACTGTAATTGTTTTTGTTCCGACAGAGTCAACATCAAAGCCGTATGTGGTAATGGCTTTTGTGTCGCTTATGATTTTTGATGTGCCGTCGGAATACATCATTTTGATAGCAAGTCCGCTTAAATCAAGGCTGTCAACTTTGTACGTATATTGTGTTTTGTTTGGAAGAGAAATGATTTTAATTCCCGTAACGGTTACTTTAGGCGGTTCAGGATCTTTAGGTGTTTCAGATTCTTCATACACAGCAACAACCGTTAAATCATTTGCAGGCATTGTTTCAGGTAGTTCAGGAGTCCAGCCGATGAAAGTATAGCCGTCTTTTCCTGGCTTTGCAGGAGGTGTGATTGCCGCACCGTATTCAAGTGTAATCGGCACAATCACAGTTCCGCCTGCGGTATCAAAGGTTATGGTGTATTCATTTACCTGCCATACAGCAGTGAATTCGAGGTTTTCAGCAGGCATTGTATCCGGAACTTCAGGAGTCCAGCCAATGAAGGTGTAACCCTCTTTTTCGGGATTTGCAGGTTTTGTTATTGCTGATTCTTCGGTCACGGTTTGCTCTGTTACAACACCGTCAACAAGCCATTTGATTGTATAATCTTGATTGGGTGTGTATTCCGTGCAAACAGCATATTCGCTGAAATGATTTGTTTCGAGAATGATATATCCATCGATAATTTTTATTTCGCCGTGAGTAAACACCTCATAATCTCCGGGTTCGGTTCCGTCTGAAAACCAATGAACAATCTTGAATTTGTTAAGTGACTCTTCGGTTGGGGTAACCGATATTCTTTCCCCGTTCTGCTCATAACTGAACACACCGTCAATGAATTCAAGAGTATTGTAATCAGTTATATCATCAAGGTTCAGTATCGATGATGACACAAATTCCATAAATCTGTCAGGTGTTTTGATTTTTACGGTTATCTTCTCATTGTCTAACGGCTGAACGGCGTTGCCGTCACCGTCAACAATTTTTATCTCAAGCACCTTTATAGGAGTAATCTCATTTTTAATATAATATCCGTTCCGGTCATATTTGGGGCTTACGGGTGTCACTTCACAAACATCAAGGTGAATATTGCCTGCTTCCCAGCTGAAATTTTCATCTGTATGCTGGATAATAACGGAGCTGTCCTCGTTTCTGAGAGTATAATGAACAATAATTCCCGCAAAGCTTTCGCCTGCTGTTGCACGCTTCCATTCAGCTTTTGTGTTGTTGTAATATATATCTGTGATTCCGCTTTTTTCAAATGCCGATGCGTCTATTTGCTTGACTGTGGTAGGAATGTCAACAGATTTCAGACTGCGTGTATTATAGAAAGCTCTTTCGCCGATTGACTCAAGACCGTCAGCCATAACAACTTCATCAAGAGCTTCCGCTCCGTAAAAAACAGTAGCCGGCAGTGTTGTCAGGCTTTTGGGAATTTCAATTTTCTTGAGTTTTGAGCAGCTGTGGAAAGCGCTTTTTCCGAGAATTTTAAGATTATTTGAAAGATTAACCGTTTCAAGCTCAGAGCATTTTATAAATGCATAGTCGTTTATATATTCAACATTATCTGCCATATCTACAGAAGTGATTGTACTGCCGCTAAAAACTCTTGATGCAATAAGAGTTGTTTTGGTAAACAATCTGCATTCGTCAGCAAGTTTTTCGTTGTCAACCGCTATAAGGTTTGTTCCGATATACAGCAATCCGTTGTCCCAGTTCGCATAATCGTTATAGTATCCGGTGTTAAAGAAGGCATTATCGCCTATAAAATTTACTGATTTTGGAATGGTGATGCTTATAACACCCGTGCAGTTATAGAAAGCGTTGTTGCCGATTTTTGTAACCCCTTCGGGAATAACAAGCTTACCGTAAACCTGCTTTCCGTCAATATAAAGATTATCGGCATAATATGTAGGCACAGAGGTTGCTACCGTGTAAGTATCAATATCACACCAACCCGCAACATCACCTGAGTAATATATATCAATCAAGCCGTTGCAGTTGGAAAAGGCATACGATTCAATCTTTTTTACACCGCTGCCGATAAACACTTTTTCAAGTCCTTTGCAGTTATAGAAAGTTCGCGGAGCAATCAACAAAACAGAATCTGCAATATGAGCTTCTTTGACTTTTTCAAAACCTTCAAATGCTTTGAAACACGTATTTGTGATGCCTTCGGCAACTGTTATCTTGGTGACATCGTCTTTATACGAATGCCAGGGAATGTTCACGTAATTCGATGATGTTGCTCTTCCCATTTCACCTTCGCCGCTAATGTAGAGTTCTCCGTCTGCATAAACGGTCCAGCTTATCCCATCATATGTTCCGCTTGCTGTTATTTCACGTTCTTCTGCAAAAGCGGTGATTCCGCACAAAAGCATTATTAATGCGACTGCAAGACAGCCGATTTTACTGAATTTCATAAAATGATTCATATCAACATCTCCGTTTTTTAAATTTCATAAGCCGTTGCAGTATAGCTGCCTCCGGGCTCAGTTGTTACACTGAAGCTGTCTGCCATTGCATCTATACCGTGCTGACTCATCAGACCTGATTCTATGTCGGAATCGGAAAGAGTAACTCCCGAATCAAAAGTTAAATTATAAGTCTTATATTCACTTCCGGAACCCGCGCTGTAAACTTTAACCGTCACCGTTGCAGGCGAAGCAGATTCGGTTGTGGTAGTGGTCGTTGTTGCCTTGGTAGTCGTTGTAGTTTCCGCTTTTGTGGTGGTAACCTCTTTTGTAGTGGTAACCGCCTTGGTAGTCGTAACAGTCTTTGTGGTAGTTGGTGTTGTTGTTACTTCTTCCGTTGTTGTTTCTTTCTTGGTGGTTTCAGACTTTGTTGTAGTTGTTGTTTGCTTTTGCGTTGTAGTATTGGCTTTGGTGGTTGATTTGGTTGTTGTTTTATTTGCAACAGTTGATTTCTCGGTTTCTTTTACTTGAGTGACCGTTGTTGATTGCTTGACCGTTGATGTTGATTTATTGCTTGTTGATAATTCTGTTGCTGTTTCCGTTTCGGCAACAGCAGGAATAAACACAGTTTCGCTTTCAAATCCGTAATCGGGTGCAGTTGTAACCTCTTCAACATAAGCGGTTGTTGTGGATTCTTTTCCTTCAATTTTATTTTTCACAACAACCGTTGTTACCGTAGCCGAGCCGGTTGCGATTGTTGCGGCGGTAATGCCTGCAACAACTTTCTGAGCAACGCTCATCGCAGCAACCTTTGCTCCTATCCCCGTTGCGGCGGTGGCTGTTGTACCTGCGGCAGATGCGGTTGTTGCAGTAGCAGCAGTTGAAGCAGCGGCAAATCCTGCTTGTGAGGCAGTAGCGGTTACGCTCGCAAAAGCAGCAGTTTGTGCGGCACTTCCCGCAAATGCCGATGCGGTTATATCTGCCGATCTGTTGAGTGCAAATATAACAAGACCGAACGGTGCAATGCCGAAAAGCGGAAGCCCTTTTTTCTCCCTTTTCTCCGCTTCTTTTTCGATATCGTCCTTTGCTCTTGAAATTCTGCTTTTAACAGCACTTTCCGTTATACCGAGCTCATTTGCGATTTCCGCATAACTCATATCATATTTGTAGCGAAGAAGCAGACACAGACGTTTTTCTTCCGTTAAACAGGCGAGAATTTCGTTGACGTCTTCAATCCGTTCTTCCGTTTCAAGCGATGCTTCGGGAATAACCGCAATATCATCTTCTTCAAGATTATCAATTATTTCGTATTGGTCTTCGGTTAAAACCGAAGGCTTTTTCTTTTTCAGGTAGTCGCGGCTTTTATTTGCGGCAATTCTTATGAGCCAGTTTTTGATTTTGTCAGGCTCATTGAGAGTTGAAATATTCTCCAATGCCGCAACAAAACAATCCTGAACCAGATCGTGAGATTCTTCTTTGTTTTGTGTTATCTCACAGGCGATTGCATATATTTCGGGCGAAAGCTCAATATATAACTTTTCAAAAGCCGCCATATCTCCGTTTTTTGCTTTTTGAGCAAGCTCGGAAAGCTGAAAATTATCCATTCTCTACTTCCTTTTTATTACAATGTATTTTCAGTATAGCAAAATATTTAATACATTTCAATTTATTATGACGAATTTCGGCGATATTTGTTGTTATTAAATTTCTGTAAACAATATTTGATGTCTGCAACTTTTTTTCTTTAAAATCGTCGAATTTTTTTAAAAAACCTGCAACTTTTTGAATTTTTAATCGACTTATTAAATAGAGGCAAAAAATTTTCAGGTTTTATGAACCGTTTTTTATTTCCACTCGTCTAATGGGTGAAAAGCCCGGAAAGGAGTGTGTTATGAATAATGGTTCGATTAAAAAAAGAGTGAATCTTGACGGATTTCACTCCCTGGATATATCGGTTTATGAAGAAAAGAAAACAGTAATCACGGAGCTCATAACACTCGATGAGGAACCTATTATGATTTATGCGGAAAAATTTGATGAGCCCTGTGATTATCTGAAAAAAGGAATTCGCAGAGGCATTGAATACCTTAATGCAAGCATAAAAACCGAACCGAATAAACAGTCGAAAAAATTTTTTGAAAAATAATGAACCAAATCGGAAATCAGCTCGTCTAACGGGTGAAAGCAATAAAACAGAGGTGTGAATTTTATGGGACTTGTTGAATTAAAATGTAAATCCTGCGGAGCAAATCTTAAGGTTGACGAAAACAGTGATGTTTTCTACTGTGAGTTTTGCGATGCAAAGCTTACTCATGAAAAAATTTATCACGAAATTTCGGGCACGGTAAAAATCGACGGTATAGCAGGCGTTGACGAAATGCTCGAAAGAGCTTCTATTCTCTTGAAGAATGATCGCTTCGCTCAGGCTAACGACACTTACGACAAAATTCTTGAGGTCTCGCCGAGATGTGCAGAAGGCTATTGGGGTAAATTCCTTTGCGAATATATGGTCAGCAATCCGTCGGTGTTTATTGAAACCGCACAGGATATTACAAACAACAGCAATTATCAGCTTGCCGTTGACTTTGCAGAAGGTGAAACCAAAAAGTTTTACATAAGCATCGGTGAGCAGTCAAAAGAAGCTCACGAAAAATTTATATCAACAAACACAGCGAAAAAGAAGTATTCCAGAATGGCGCTGTACGGTTCTTTTCCGATAAGTGTTTTGCTGTTAGTTGTTCTTATTTTTATCAGCAATGCACTTGAAAATTATGAAACTTCCGAACAGCTCGAAAGACTCTTTGGCCTTGAAAAGGCAACGATGTTCTTCTGGACCATAGCAAGCGTTATCTCTGTAATAAGCAATAAAATTTTGGTTACCGCCAAAGAAATGCTTGGAGAAAACCCACTCGACAAGTTCAAATATATTACATGGGCAATGTTTGCTTTTTCAGCTTTGGGATTTTTTGTAACGTTTATTTTTTAATCAATTATAAAGTGAGGTAAAAATTATGGGATTCATTTTAAAAGACACATGCGGCAGATGTGGAGCAGAAGCAAGAAAAACCGAGATGTTCTCAACAAAAAATAAGGATTATAAGGTTCTTTGTCAAGAGTGCCTTGCGGAAATGGGCGTTAACGGATTCGTCAAATACAGAAATAACATTTTGGAAAAGGTCACTTATGAAGATCTTTTGAAATACGAAAATATGAGAGCTGATATTATTTCGCTTTCTCGTGATTATTCAATGATGGTTCTTGATGAGAATTTTGATAAAGACTATACACCGGGTATGTATAAAACGACTCAGATAACCATAGGTGATGTTTGTATAACCCCCGATTATATCGCACCTCTCGATTATCCGAATCTCGTTATAAAGCCGAGCGATGTAATAGCAGTTACAATGGAAACATCAAATGATTTCAACTTTATAAACGCGGATGTTATAAAGCTTTCTTTCTTCACTAAAAATCCGTTCATCCCCTATTATTCAACATTCTATGCATTCAAAACAAAAATCAGCTTTTCCAATAAAAAGCAAAAAGCCATCAAAGCAAACGTTATTGATGTTATCAACGGCTGCTGTTCAGGCTTGAAATACGAAATAAACACTCCGTCAAAGGTGCTCAAAAAAGTCAGATGGGACTTTTCGTATAATATTCCGGAGGTAAAGAAGAAACATCTTTGCTCATGGCTGGCAGATGACAGAGATCATGCAGGATATTTCAAAACCAAAAAGATTCTTAAACAGTATAAATAAAATTTCTTTAGTTTTCACCTGCATAACAGGTCAAGGGAGAGTTTATGGAAGTCAATAAACAAAGGGTAGCCGAGCTTGTAGTGAAAATCCAAAACGGTGACAAATCCGTTTTTGACGAACTCTACAAGCTGACGAGCGAAAGAGCATATTTCGTTGCTTTTGAATTCACAAAGAATAATCAGGATGCGGAAGATATCCTTCAGGAAAGCTACGTAAAGGCACTTTCAAAAATCAATGAGCTTGATAAACCTGAAAGTTTTTCGAGCTGGCTGAATCAGATTGTTGCAAACAAGAGTAAGGATTTCCTCAAAAAGAAAAAACCGATGCTTTTTGAAGCGGAAGAAAATGAAGTTTTTGAGGTTCTTCCCGACGAGGATACAAGCTTCAGCCCCGAAGAAAATCTCGATCAGACCGAGCTTCAAAAAACGGTTATGGAAGTTCTCGATGAACTCAGCGAAGAAAAGCGTGCCTGCGTTCTGATGATGTATTTCGAAGAGCTCAGCGTAGGCGAAATCGCTGAAACTCTTGAAATACCCGAAGGAACGGTTAAAACAAGACTGTTTTCCGCCCGTAAGGATTTGAAAGAAAAGTTCTCAAAGAGAGGAATTACATCCGCCTTCAGCTTTGCCCCTATCGGCGTTGTTATCTGGGCACTTCGCAGAATGTCGGATGCGGTATCGAAAACATTTGTCGGTTCAGGTGCATCTGCAAATGTTCTCGCAGGAATTACTGTTGCGGGTGCAGGCACAGCAGCTGCAACAACAGCAACTGCTACTGTAACCACAGGTATTGCGGCAAAAATAGCGGCATTGACCGTTGCGCAAAAGGTAGTAGCTGGAGTTTCCGTTGCAGCAGTAGTGGCAGGCGGAACAGTCGGAGTTGTTACGGTTGCGAATAATGATGAGAAAAAAGATGACATTTCAACAACTGCTTACACAGAAGAATACACCACCGCACCGAGCTTTGAAACAACACTTGCTGTCGAGGCGTTGGGTACGGTTGAGTTCTCTGAAACAACAAGTATCGACAGTTCAACATTAAAAAATTCAACAACAAAGCTTCAAAGCACTGCCGTCAAGACAACTGAGAAGGAAACCGCACCGAACCCAACTACTGCCAAAATCGGATTCACAGTCGCAAGACCGCACGATTCAGGAACTACCGTGCAATTCAGCAAAGGTGAAGAAGACGGAACTGTTAATATATCAATATACGGTGACGGTTTACACACATATATTTCGTATTACAGGGTGCCCGAAGGTACTGTAATGACAGAAGAGTATATATCCTCACTCTGTGAAGAAAGCGAAATAAAAAATATCATTGAAATATCCGGTGATTCGTTAGGCGAAACTGTGCAGGAAGGGGAAAAATATTATTTTACAGTCATAGTATAAAAGCACTTGGATAAAAGAACAAAACAAGGAGAAAGAAAAACATGAAAACCAATAATAAAAAAACAATCAAATCGATAGTCGCTGTTTGCCTTTGTGCGCTGACAGTAATTCTGAGCTTGTGTTCTTGCTCTGTGTCAAATAACGGATTGGATGTTAACCTTGAAAATACCGTTCAGGCTGAAAAAGTCGGCAAAGGCAAACGCATAGACCTCAAGGATTACGTAACAGTTGATTATATTTCCGAAGTAACTACGGTTGAAACGGTTTACAGCACTCTCGCAGAGCCTGTTCTCACTGTTGATTATGATGCTCTCAAAGAGAACATCGATACCAAAAAGGCAATCAAATTTTGCAAGGAAACACTTTTGATGGATGATGTATCTGCCGAATCGTATATCAGCACATTTTCGGTTGAAGAATTTTTTACAATCCGTTTTAAGGAAGAGTACCGTTTTCTTGCTAACGGAGATTTGATGGTGATTGAGGCGCTTCCTTCGAGCCAGTTTGCATATTATGAAACAGATATTGCGGATATCGCAAACGGTCTTGGTATCTCTTTTGAAAGAGAGTCGCAAATTGAAGTAAGCGGTCTTGCTCTTGCAAAGGAACTCGATTTGTTTGTCGGAATTGAAAATATTGTTCATTTCAAGGGAAGAAACGGGACCGGAGAAATCTATTTTGAAGTTCCCGAAGATTACAGCGTTAAGATTGACGATTTTTATCTCAAGAAAAACGAACACAAAAAAGATGAAATCACCATTATACGCAACGGAAAATATATTTGTTCATACGGGTTTTATTCCGATACATATACGGAGAACAACAGAACAATGACAAGAAAAGACTGGTCAAAAGGTGAAACCGTAACACTCCGTGCAAGCACAGGCAGCGGATACCGTTTCGATTATACTCTTGCAGAACTCGGATATGTTGCAAAATCCTATGAGTATAAAGGAATTGTTGTTCCTGATCTCGGTACTGCAATAACGGCTGCAAACCAGCTCAGCACAAACGATATTGAACAAATAAAAAAAGCAGTATATGACAAGGTGTCTGAAAACAATAAAAATGTTGAAATTATTTCTGCATATTTCGGAACAATCAAACCTGATGAAATTTACAGCGAAGCAGATAAGTACTGCATTGCCGTTATATTCTCCGGTTCAGTTTACGGGGGAACAAAATACGGTCACTGTGACTCAGAGGTTATTGCAAAATATGATTCTGGCGAATTGAATATAGAATTCAAGCCCGGTTATCTTTACGATAAATCAGCAGAACAAACAGAAGGAAAACTTTCAGACAAATATACTTATGAAAAGCTGTTCTGATGATTGGTAACAATAATAATTTTTGAACTAATCATGCCACAGATACTATAGTTGTGGCATGATTTTTTTGAAGAAATCTGAAATAATTTAAAAAAATAATGAACCGAAACGAAAACTCTCTCGTCTAATGGGTGCAAAGGCAAAATATTGAAAATCAAAGGAGGTTTTCACATGAAAGGTTTATTCAAAAAATCATTTTCTTTTTTTCTTGCACTGATGATTACGGTCAGTGCAATCGTCACAAATGCTTCTGCAATTGAAGCTGATGAGTTTTTTGACGGCGCAACGGTTGAATTCGGTTCATATCCTCAGTCAAAGGTTACGGATGAAACTGTATTATCGGATCTTAATTCACTGGAACTGACATGGACTTATTACGACTATTATGCAGGAACATCAACGCAATATCCTACACAGTCAGTTATAGGCTCAATGAAACAGCTTGACTTTATGAAATACTGCGATGTGGAGCTTAACGGAGAGAAGTACAGAGCTGTATATATGGAAAAATACCGACCCAACAACACAACTCTTACCCCTATAGCAGATAACTCCCTTATTGATGCTTACGGTTACAGTCTGAAAACTGTTTATTGGTTCAGATATGAACCTATTATATGGACGGTTCTTGATGCTGAAAACGGAATTATGATGACAACTGACAGTATTGATGCCCAACCCTTCAATAATAATCAGTATTCAAAAAACAATCTCATCTACTCCGACCAATATACTGATTTTGCAGACGATTACAACACAAGCTCAATCAGAGATTGGCTCAATAACGATTTCTTTTCAATCGCTTTCAGCTCTGAAGATACAGACTCAATGCTGAAGACGGATGTTGTTACGGATTCTGAAACAACCAACGATTATGTTTATCTTCTTTCTGCTGAGGAAACGGTAAATCCCGATTACGGATTCAGTGCGGACACAACGGAAAGAGACGTTGCAAGAAGAGCAGACAGCACCGACTACGCAATTTCGCAGGGCCTTATTATTCAGGCAAACGGCACAAACTGGTTCACACGCTCAACAGGCAATTCAGCCTTCGGTCACGGTGCTGTAACAGGTGTTAATCATTCGGGAAATCTGAACACCAATTTTTCCGTAAGTGCCTGCACGCTCGGCATCAGACCCGTTATAAAAATCAATCCCGAAAAGCTTGAAAAGCCTTATGTATGCCCCGAATGCGGTAAAGAGTTTTTCGGTGAAGATGCAACAAATGAACATATCGCTTATGAATCAAGCCTTAAAGTCAAAATCAAGATTTATAACAACAAGAGAAACCAAACTGTTGACTGCGGAGAAAAGCTTAAACTTGCAGCTGTTACAACCAATAAACCTGCAGGTTCAAAAATATACTGGTATGTTAACGGTGTTAAAAAAGGCGAAGGAACAACCTTTGAACTATCGGCATCAAGTGATGTTACCGTAACCGTAAAACTTGTTGATTCAAACGGAACCCCATACAGAACTGTAAGTGGAAAAGAACTTTCTGATTCAGAAAAAATCAATGTAAAATCAGGCTTTTTTCAAAGAATAATAGCTTTTTTCAGGGATCTGTTTAAAATAGAGCGAATTATTCTCCAGGGACTTAATTAAGTCAATCTTTTTATCATAAAACAAAGGAGATTAATAAAATGAAAACAATGTTCAAACGCACACTCTCATTCATCCTGACGGCAATGATGCTTTTTGGCATCTGTGTTTTTGCAAGTGCAGAAACAAACGGCACCTGCGGAGAAAATGTTACCTGGTCATTCGATGAAAATACAGGTGCTTTTACAGTCAGCGGCACGGGCGATATAGAAAACTATATTGATTATACAGAAACTCCGTGGTATTCGGTTGCTTCTTCGGTTAAGTCAATAACAATCAGCAACGGAATAACAAGCATAGGTAATTATGCATTCGCTATGTTTGAAAACGCAGAAACAGTGTCAATCCCCGAAAGCGTAACAAAAATCGGTGATTACGCTTTCTACAATTGTGAGAAACTTCAGTCTTTTGACATTCCCGAAAATATTATGCATATAGGTGACGGATCTTTTTATTATTCAGGATATTATAACAACGAGTCAAACTGGGTTGACGGAGAGCTTTATATTGAAAATTGTTTGCTTTATGCCGTTGAAGATAAAAAAGGAACCTACGAGATAAAACCCGGAACAAAACTCATCGCAAGCTTTGCTTTTTTGTTTACTGTAGAAATAAACGAGCTTATTATTCCTGAAAGTGTAGAACACATCTGTGACAACGCATTTTTTCAGTGCGTTTATCTTGATAAGATTACCGTCGACAAAAACAATGCGTATTATCTGAGCGATGAAAACAGCATCATTTTTAACAAAGAAAAAACAGAGCTTGTTTTATATCCGGCAAAAAATCCACAGACAAGCTATGACATTCCCGAATCGGTCAAAAAAATCGGAAACGGTGCTTTTGCTTTAGCTGAAAATCTTATTGAGATTTCATTGCCGTCAGAATTGACTCATATCGGAAATTGGAGCTTCATTTATTGCCATTATCTCCGTAGCATTAACATTCCTGCAGGGGTAACTTATATCGGTGAGGGTGCGTTTATGGGATGCGTTGCACTTGAAAATTTTGTTGTACCTTACGGTATAACCGAAATCGGAAAATATACATTTGCGTTTTGTTACGGCATGAAAAGTATAACAATACCCGACACAATAACAAGTATCGGTGTTCAGGCTATGGTTTTTGAGGAAACATTCGGCGATGTTTATTATTCAGGAACAGAGGACGAATGGAATGCAATTTTTGTTGATAAGTATAATGTTAGTCTTGACAATGCAACTATTCATTATAATACGGTTGTTGTTGATTATTTCTTCAACGAAAACACCAAAATCATTGAAAAACCATTATCGACGACAATTAATTACGGCGAAACAATCACTCTTAATTGCGGTATAAAAAATCTTCCCGAAGGCTACAGAGTGGTGTGGGGACTTGAAGGTAATGCAGTGAAAATCAATCCGACCTTTGAAGGATTAACCTGTGAAGTAACTTCCGTTGGTGACGGTGAGGTTGTTATCAAAGCGGGTGTTATTGATGAAAACGGTAATCCTGTCAGAGATAACAACGGCAACTACATTGTCGCATCGCAGAAGCTCGTTTCGAAAATGAATGTTTTTGATGTGATAGTTGATTTCTTTACAAGAATCTTTGACTTCCTTTTCGGATTATTCCGATAATCACATAGAATCGCCTTAATATATAATGTATTTGTGCGCTATAGTCGGCCATATTTCCTGATTCGCGTTATTTTTTATGCGCTATAGAACGTAGACGTGGAGGGCTGATATCTGTTAAAATAGGTATACAGAAAACGAAGTGGCGGAAAGAGGTTTTTATGGCTGGGTTCATTGAAGATTTTTATTACGGCAATGTGGAAACACAGAATTACACACCCGAATTCGGAAATGAGCTTAAGAAAAAACTTGGTGCTTTGACCGCGCTTGAAAAACAGCTTTCCGACAGACTGACGGGCGAAGAAAAAGAATTGTTTCTGATCTATGTAGAAAAATACAATGAGTTTAACTCACTCTCTGTTGCAGACAGTTTTATAAATGCTTTTCGAATTTCTTCAAAATTCACTTATGATATGTTTGTCCGATAACCTCCTCCTTTCGTTTCGAGGGTCATGACATAAAATGCTCCGCAGAGATTTTCTGTGGAGCATTTGTGTTTATTTAATGAAATTGGTTTTGATTTTGTTTTCGGGGATATCACGGAGTTCGTATTTCTCGTCTGTCTGACCAAGAATAATTGCACAGCAGGGAATCATTCCTTCGGGGAGGTTGAGTTCTTTCAGAAGCTCCTCGTTATCATTGAGGAATCTGACCGCACCCCAGATATGGCAGGAGCCTATACCGAGCTCGGTGGCGGCGATTGCCATATTCTGAACAAGAATTGCAGCGTTTGAGAAGTTCACGTTAACGCTTTTGAGGTCGGTTGAGGGAATAAGCGACGAAACAAGAACAACAGTCGGTGCGCCGTAGAAGGGTCTGTGTTCGGTCTGATTTTCGCAGTAGTCTTCCCACTTGTTCAGAAACTCACGGTTGCTGATAACCGTAATGTTCAGCGTGTCAAAAAGTGCTCTGCCGACAGGTGATGCGTAAGCTGCTTTGAGAATCAGATTGAGTTCGGATTCCGTTATGTTTTCGCCGTTATATGTACGAATTGATCTTCTGCTGAAAAGATTATCAAATGTATTCATAGCTTTTCTCCTTTGTTTCTGTATAGGATAATTATAATTCTGTCAGAACCCGATGTCAACATTCGCGTTGCCTCATGTTTTTGCATGTTTCTGGAATTATTCGCTCATCTTTTTGTGAATTTCGTGAATTATTCGCTCATTTTTTTGTAACCAACCGCACAATATTCGCTCATTTTTTTGTAATTGCGATTGTATATGCAAGCATTTTCTTCGAAAAAAATGTCAATATTTTGTCAACAAGTCAGGATATTTGAACTTTTTCGGGGTCGGTTACAAACTGCGACAAGTTACGGCAAACACCTTTTTATTTACTTTTTGCCCGTTTGTCAATGCCAATCCGAGCGATTTTACAGGCTACGGCAGGTTATGACAAGCAAAAACAAGATGCTTTAATCACACTCAAGTTCTCAAAGAGATAATTTATCCCGAATGGGGATTATCGAAAACCCTTGGAATCTCAACGGTTCCAAGGGCTTCTTTCTTTTTGCTGCTGAATCACAAACGCAAAACGTCATTGTTTTTTGTTGTCCCGTATGTTATTTTCTGTCGGATATCTTTTCCGCATTGACTCTGAGCATATATAATTCTCTGAGCCATATGGGTTGTTTTTCTGTGGTTTCCGACAGTTTTTTTATTGTTCTTTTCCCTATTCTTCGGTCAAACACCGCAAACATTCTGACGAGAGGATTTTCATGCACGATTGATTTTTCTATTGGCAGTTCTCTGTAAATTTTCAAAGCTTCGCAAAATTCCTCATCATCAAATTCGGTTTTGCTTTCAACAGAAACATTCCCTTTTTCCTGCCAATAAATTTTCCACGCCGTCTCTTTTTCAATGTTTTTATCTTTGAAAGCAACGGTTTCCATGGAAAACCTTTTATATGTTTTTCCATCAACACGGATTTCAAAAACTTTGCAGTCATCCATATTGGGGTATGATGTGCATGAATATGCAATTCTGCCCTTCAAAGAATCGGCAAGCATTTCCTGTTCAAGATATTTTCGCATAGCACTCCATGAACCGAGAATTTTACTCATATTAACCTCTTTTTATCCTTATGCTTGTCACCGAATACATGGGTGCGGTGAAATTGAACTTATCCGAAACTCCGCTGACGGTAAACTCTTCCATAACGCAGTCCTCTTTCGCACCGAGAATATTGTCGTTTCCGAGGCTGTCGCCCGCAACCTGATTGATAACTGCTGTTCCCTCAACAGCAGTATCTCCGAGGTCGATTGCGAAAACTTTGCTTGTTTCGGTAACGTTGACAAGCTTTATGATAATATCGCCGTTTTCATCAGTGCTTACAACCTGATAAGCCTCTGCTTCGGCTTCATGTGCGGTATCAAAATCAACATAAAGAACATCGTCCATATAGCATTTGACATTCGTACCCGAAACAACAATTTTCAGTTCATAGGTTTTGCCCGTTTCGATTGTGCAGGGTTTCTGTGTTTCAAACATCTTTGATTTTGCACCGTTTTCAATCTGTTGTAGGCAGGAAACCGTGTTGCCCCAGCCGCCGATATTCCAGAACCAGCAATTCTGCGCATCCTTAACGGCAAACGGTATAATGAAGCCTTCGTCGCCCTCAAGCTTTGTTGCTTCAACGGTGTATGTGTAGTCCGTCCATTCGTCGTTGCCGAAATACGCAACCTTGCCTGTTTCGGTATAGGGCATCCATGTTTCAGTCTGCACAAGCTTTCCGTTCTTTATCTTAAAATCGCCGCTGTTGAGAACATCCTGCCAGTTCCACCAGAAGTCAAGAGGGAGAGAAAATTTTGCTTCGTCAAGAGTTCTTCCCGTTTTATTTGAAACAACTTTGACGTTGTCGAATTCAGCCGATGTATACCATGTGCCGACACCTACTCTGCCGCTTAAGGGCTGCTGTTCAATTTTTGCTCCTTCAAGATTTGATGAAAGAAGCTTTGAGCCTTGATTCTTCGAGAAAAGCTTTTGCACATAATAGCTGATTGAACCCGTCACCTGATGATTGTTGAACCATATAAGGTCGGGCGACCAATGGGTTGCGGTGAGATTTCCGAAAAGGGGTGCATAAGCCGCCATTCTGACGATATCGCCGTTTCTTTCAAGACCCGTCATATATGCCGCTTCCGCAAGTGCAGCTTTGAGAGTGTTCGATTTTGCAGCATATTCACCGAGGAAAACCTTAATTCCGCCGCCGTAGATTGTATCGGTCATTTCATCAACCGAACGCTTGTAATTATCCTCATCATAATAATCCGCATTTCTCAAAAACCATTCGGGCTGATTATAGTAATGGTGGTCGGTTGCACCCGCAAAATCCTCCGCATAATCCGAATCGCCGAGCTGCTGCTTTGCATATTCATAGGATTTGAGATAATTTTCACCGTGAGTTGCGTCAAACGCACCCGAAGAATAAATCAGTTCAAGTCCGTCGTAAAGCTCGGGATTGTTCGTTTTTGCTTCGTTGAAGGATTCGAGGAATGCCTGATATCTTTCAAAATAAATTTCGCCCTCCTGCTCGTTGCCGATGCAGATATATTTAAGCTCAAAGGGTTCGGGATGACCGAGAGAAACTCTGACTTTGCCCCATGTTGTTGATTCGTCACCTCGGCAGAATTCAATGAGGTCGTGCATATCCTGAATGTACTGTCTGAATTCATCCGTATTCATGTCGACGGGACCTTTTCCGCGCATCTGGCAGTATATTCCGCAGTTGATAACGGGAACACCGATTGCACCGATATCCTCGGCAAGCTGAAAATACTCATAGAAACCGAGACCGTAGGTCATAAAGCAGGGATAGGGGTCATCGGTTGCGGCAATATTTGTCCAGAGATTGGTGCCCTGCTTTCTTGCGGCAACATCGCCGTATTTTCCGTCAAATTCAAGAGGCAGACCGTCATCACCCGTGCCGATTGAATATTTCCAGTTATACAATGTTTCGTAATCATAACCTTCGATTATGCATCCGCCGGGGAAACGGAGAAATTTAGGTGAAAGACCTTCAAGCATTTCACCAAGGTCTTTTCTCATGCCGTTTTCTCTGCCTTTGAAGGTTTCTTCGGGGAAAAGAGATATCATATCAAGTGCGACGCTTCCGTTATCAATAAGCACCTGAAGAGTTGTGTTTTCAAAATCAGTTTTTGAAGAAACAAGCGAAAGCTCATATTTCTGCCAGTCGGGAGTTATCGAGCCTATTTTATTCTCCGCAACGGTTTCTCCTCCGACACAAAGACGCACGGTTATTTTGCCGTCATAGCCGTCAATACTCTTTGCATAAACGGAAAAATTATATTCCGCGCCTTCTTCAACCGCCATGCCGTCAAGAAAGCCGACATTTTCAACTCCCGAAAGAGCATCCGTGCCGTTTGAAAGAACAAGATAACTCGGGTTGTTTGCGTTAAGGCAGTCCGAATCTTTTTTAACCTCTGCAGCCGCACCGCCAACGGTATTCCAGCCGTAAAGCGCATCATTTACCGCAAGCTCCGTGAATTCAAACGAACGGTTGACAACCTTTTCGGCATAAAGACCGCCGTCTGCCGCAAAATTGATGTCTTCAAAGAAAATTCCAAAAAGCAAATCGCTGATATCGTGAATTTCATCCTCAATATCAACCGCCAGAGAATAATCTGCATTTTCTTCGCTGTAAGCGGTAACGGAATTCGCCTCGGGTCTCTGCGGCTGTTCAGGCTCTTTTTCCGCAAAAATTCCGCCCGTAACGGTCATAAAAGCCGAAGTGATTACCGCAATTATTTTTTTAAGGAATCCGTAAATAACATATTTCATAATTATTCCTCACTTAATTTGATACCTATATAATATAATAATTGCTTTTTTTCGTCAATAGGATTTGAAAGTGCGTTGATTTTATCGGAATAATAGAGTATAATCGTTATATAAACTCAAAGGAGAGCTGATTATGAAAGCATTCAAAAGAATATTATCTCTTGTTCTTGCGGCAATCACCGCGTTTTCCGTTTGTTCTTTTGCGTTTGCAGAAGATGCAAAAGGCTTCAGCGACGAAGATTTTCTCATGACAAAGGGTCAGGATATTGTCAATCAGAAAGGCGAAAAGGTTCTGCTTAAGGGAGTCAATCTCGGTGCTTGGATGATATGGGAGGACTGGCTCTGTCCCTACGAAGAAAGCCTTGACCACTACACCGTTCTCGAAATTCTCACAAGCCGTTTCGGTGAAGATAAAGCATATGAACTCATGGACACATACATGGATAACTGGATTACGGAATATGACCTCGATGAAATAAAATCCATGGGCTTCAACTGTGTGCGTGTTCCTTTCTGGTTCAGAAATTTCTATTATGACGATAAAGGCAGAAAGATTCTCGACGAGAACGGCGAATGGGATTTCTCCCGCCTTGACTGGGTTGTCGAAGAATGCAACGAACGCGAGCTTTATGTTGTTCTTGATATGCACGGCGCTGTGGGTTATCAGAGCGACGCTCCCCACAACGGCAAAAAGGGCGAATGCGGTCTTTATGAAGATACCGAGCAGGGCGAAAAATACCGTGAGCTTACCGACGAGCTTTGGACCGCAATTGCTTCAAGATACAAGGATGAGCCCGCCGTTGCAATGTATGACCTTCTCAACGAGCCTATGTGTGACGTTGAAGCAGGTGAAATTCAGCGCAGAATCAACAACGAAATGATTTACACCCGTCTTTACGATACGGTAAGAAAAGTTGACAGTAAGCACATCATCACCATGGAATGCATCTGGACCGCAATCGCGCTTCCTCAGGCATGGCTCAAAGGCTGGGACAATGTTGTTTATCAGGTTCACTTTTATAACAATTCAAACTTTATCTTCAATCTTTTCGCATGGTTTACAAAGCTTGTTTATATGGATGTTCCCATGATGATGGGCGAATTCTATCCGCATCAGCAGACAACCTGGGAAAACTGCTTTGATACTCTTGAAAAGGCAAATTACAGCTGGTTTCTCTGGACATATAAGGCAACGGGTCACGGAATGTGGGAAT
Organism: Clostridia bacterium; assembly: GCA_017517665.1. Classification (GTDB taxonomy): domain Bacteria; phylum Bacillota; class Clostridia; order Oscillospirales; family Acutalibacteraceae; genus CAG-177. The sequence goes on from JAFWYP010000048.1 coordinate 21,831, forward strand.
CCGACTGGTGCATAAAGGGCAGCAAGGACGGCTTCCACAGAGCAAATGTACGCACTGATTCCTATGAAGAAATCGCACGCAAATGGGGCGAATGCATCCGCACCGAAAACGGTTTTCAGGATTCGGGGCACTACGAAAAGAATGTCAAAATTCATCTTTAAAAGGTGTAAACTATGAAAATAATTGCAAGCGACTATGACGGCACGCTGAATCACGGCGGCATCGACGATAAAAAAAGAAACGCCATCAAAGAATGGCGCAAAGCAGGCAATCTTTTTGGACTTGTAAGCGGAAGAGGCGCGCCCGATTTGGTTGAGCTTCGCAGAAAAAACGGTTTTGAATGCGATTTTCTTCTTGCATCGAACGGCGCGGTTATTCTGAATCCCGATGGAGAAATCCTTGCAGAATCGCGCTGTGACGGCAGACTCGCAAAACCGCTTCTTGAATTCATCATGAGCATAGGCTGTGAATGGGCGAGCGTTCACACAAGCTTCAGATGCATCATAGACGAGCGCGACGATGAACGCCTTGAGAATGAATTCACGTTGAAAACTCTTCCTGAAATTCCCTATTTCAACCAGATAAGTACCATTCTGCCCGATGACAACGAGGCGGCGATGGTAACGGAAGCAATCAGAAAAAAGTTCGGAGAACATCTCAATCCTTTGCAGAACGGCAGATGCATCGACATTGTTTCTGCAGATATGAACAAAGCGCAGGGACTTTATAATCTGCTTGAAATCGTTGGTGCGGAATACGGTGATATGATAACAGTGGGTGACAATATAAACGACACACATATGATTGCAGAATTCCGTTCATATGCAATGGAAAACGCAGTTCAGTCCATAAAGGACATTGCTGATTACATAACACCCGGAGTGACCGAACTTATTGAAAAAGAGCTTTAACAAACAATTTCTGCCACGAATTAATCGTGGCTTTTTTTGCAGGAAACTATTGACATTTTAAGAGCAATATACAATAATATTTTTTGTATCGACAATTTTTGTGTTTTTTGTAAATTTATAACGAAAGAGGTGTGAAAATGTTGAAAGAATATATCGAATATGAAACAACTTGTTTTATTGACAAAGATTGGGATTTATCGGGAATTCTCGAAATAAACGAGAACACCTACATAGATTTCAACAGAAGAACAATCTATGTTAACTCAGTAGACCAGAAAATCCCCGCGACAAAAATGGCTCTCCTCGAAAAGCTTATACTTGAATCGCCGAATGTTGTTACCTACGAAATTTTATTCCATACTTATTACGGCACAAAATATTTCGATGTTGAAGTTCCAAATATACAGGCGTTGAGGAATTCAATATCATTTATCAACGGATTTGTTCCCATTACCAATGTGCCAAAGACCGGTTATAAAATTGAATTACCAAAGCGTATCAAAAGGTTCGGCAATATCAGAAAGTGTGAAGTCACTGATATTTCCGAACTTTTCCCTGTTTCCAAGGAGGAAATTTCTTCCGAAAAAATTGAAGAAATGATTAATCTTACGGAAATAACTCTCGGTTTTTCAAAGAAATTCTTCCATTCAGGTGCAGTTGAACTTGCAAAAAAGGACGGCAAATCCCTTACCAATGAGCTCAAAAAGCTTTCGGGCGTTTTCAACTCCATTACCACTCTCAACGGAGCTTCTTCCCGCGAAAACGTCATCGGCGAAGCTTATGAGCTGATTACTGAAAGCTGCCGCAACAAGTCAATAAAAGAAATTCTCAAGATAAAAGGTCCTCTCGGTTCATATAAAAACCGTATTATGCAGTATCTTTATCTTGCAATTGCAAAGAACAACAGCAACATTCTCCCCTTTTACATTGACCTTGCATTCTATGAAAAGATGGCAGAAAGCGACCCGAATATTTCCGATGATGACATCATCAGGACTTTTCTCAAAGACTTTGAAGAAATAAAGGCTCTGAAGGAAGAATACATAACAAAAACTCCCCTTCTCATGATTGACGGAGTGCGCGATTTTTCCCGCGGATACGAGGCACTTTATTACTTTATCAGCAAAAAAACCAAGGAGCTGAACTGTAAACTTGTTGTTTGTATGGACGGCGATTTCACCGTCAACAAACAGCATATGTTCAACGTCCATCCGCTCGCCTCGGACAAACACAAATACTACATGCGCATAACATCCATGAACCTCTATAAGAGGTCGGAAAGCATCGAATTCATCAAAAACTGCATTGAATTATCGGAAGTTGAGATTCCCGAAGAAGCAACTCCCGAAAGAATATATGAAAGTCTCGTGAAACTAAGCTTTATTTCCATTGATGCTTACTGGCTTGTCTATCTTATCAAGTATTATCACGACAATCTTCTTAATCCCAGAGGCAACATTTCGGATTTATATTCCGCAATCTGCATGAGCGACCTCGGAAGCAGCCAAAAGATTGCTTCGGCAGCAGAGCTTGCATATAAATTCGAGTTTGATTCGGTTGATTTCTATAACAACCCCTTCTTTGATGAACGCTGGCAGCTTATAAGGAAACACAGAAGTGTTCTTGATTTCCTTATCGCAAAGCATTATGTAAGAAAAATCTCCGGACTCGATTTCTCAAAAAGCTATGAAGAAAACGTAAAGAGTCTCTCATTCTTCAACATGGTGCTTCAGAAAAACATCACAAGATTCGTTGTTGATATGCTCGGCGGAAACGATGACTACGAACACAAAATCATGATAATCGCCGAGAAATACTACGATTCGCTTTCTCTTTTCGGAAAAAGCGAGCTTACCTTCTGGATGGTCAGACTTCATAATCCTTCCAGAAGAAAAAAGAGCATCCAGCTTCTGACAGACTATATCAAAAAAGAAATTCAGCGATATAACGACACCAGTTTCAAAACTTCGGCAGAAGAGAAAAATACCGCTTTCCTGATTCGCGGAATCTGTGTCAGTCTTATTTACGAAAAAGATGAAACGGCATTCAGATACTATATCAAATCACTCATTGACGACAAAATCGCCAACACAGTAAACAGAGGTTTCCACCTTGAATACTACGGCGATAAGCCCTATATTCCCAACAAGACTCTTCTTGACTTTGAAGATGATGTAACAAAGGGTGAAAACACTCTCAACGTTCTCTGCCTTTCTCTCGACAAACGATATCAGGAAGAAGACACTTCAAGTCTTGTTGCCGTGCTTGAGGTCATGACGTTATGCAATCTTATACAGGCAAGAGTTGAGCGCGCAGGCATGAAAGACGTCTTGGATGTAAGACCCTATATGAACAAGTGCCTGCGTTATCTTGATTGGATTATTGAAAACAAGTCTCTGCGTAAATTCAGAGAAGCGGCAGAATACTTTATGTGGATGAAAACCGAATACGAAAGACTTCTTTCGGAGTGTCCGACAGGCCGCATAACTTACAGTGCCGCGACACCTTTCAACAAGTTTTCAAAGGCAAATGAAGTCATAAGAACAGGCTGGGTAAGGGCTCAAATCCCTGAACCCGAAAACATTGTTGAGCACATGTATAACTGCTGGCTCATGGGCGTCCTCTATCTCCCCGAAACATACGGCGCGGCAGGCTATAACAAAAACAGAATTCTGCACATGCTCCTTCTCCACGACCTCGGAGAAACAGAAACAGGCGATATATGCAGACCCGACAAGGAAAAGAAACAGAAGTTCTATGACTATCAGGAAAACACGGTCATGCAATCACTTCTTCTTTCGGGAACATATCCAGACTCCGCAGACATCAACAAATATCTCGAATGCTGGAATGACTGGGCGGCAAAAAACAGCATCAACTATTCGGTTGCAAAGGATATCGACAATATCCAGACCATTTACCGCTTCTGCGCATACCATGTTCAGTACCCCGATAAATTCGATACGGAAACAATTGTGTACTGGCTTTCGGGACTCAACGAGCTGGAAACCGAAATCGGAAAAGGCATTTCTGCCAAGCTCATAAAAAACAACCCTGAATTTGCTTATATTATTAAGCAGGCAGGCGATATATTCAACGACTGAAAGAACTGAAAAAATCATCCCGATTTTTGCAAATTTCTGCAAAAAACGGGGTGATTTTGGCGTTTACGGGGTAAAAGTTATGTTTTTATTATGTTTTTTTCAAAAAAATCTGTAAAAGAAGAAAAATAATACACTTTTGTTATTCATGTATAGTATAAAACCCTATGGTGAAATTTTTTTCGGAAATCACCGCAAAACAAAAACGGATATCATAAATAATCAGAATACAAAAGATAAAGAAGAAAGGAAATGAAAAAATGAGCATAACGAACACATACGACTTGCAAGTGGGATGGGACACATTGGACATCAGCGATAACACTTCCGAAGCCGATTGCGACGCGGAATTGAAAAACAACAAAAGCATCAGCATCAAAACTACTGCTGCGCTCTTCATGAGCCTGAGAAAAAACATGAACGTTGATATCAGCTTCATATCCGCTGTTACAGGCATGACAAAAGACGAAGTAATCAAATTTCTCAAGGGCGCGATTTATCAGAACCCCGAAACCTGGAACAACAACATCTATGAAGGCTGGGAGCTTGCCAGCGAATACATTTCAGGCAACCTTTTCGAAAAACACAAAGCTGCTCAGGCGGCGTCTGTTCTTTACCCCGATCTTTTCAGCGATAACGTCAAAGCGCTTGAATCTCATATGACGATGGCGGTATATTTCGACGATATCTGTCTTCATCCGGGTATTCCTTTTATTCCTCCCGAAGTCATTGACAGATTTATTGAGCACATTTTCGGCAAATTTATTTCAGACCCCCTTTTCAAAGGCTTGAAGGCTCAGTTCCTTGTCAAGCGTGACCTTATAACAGGTTCATGGGAAATTCCCTATAAAAACCGTTACAGCAATTGTGTTTCAAACTTTTCAACATACGGAACCATACATAAAAGCGGCATGGTTATCCTTGAAAACATTCTCAACAACAAAGATACAATTGTTTACAAAGAAAGCTCGAACGGCAAGAAAGTTGTTGATAGATCCGCAACGGCACAGGTTATTGAAAAGAAAAATGCTATTATAAAGGAATTTGACCGCTGGGTCAAAAACACTCCCGAAATCAGGAAAATCGCCGAAAAATGCTACCTGCGCGAATACGGCTTTATCAGAAAGCGTGTTTACAACGGAAGCTTTCTTGAGAAAAAATGGGGAGAAATCATTCTGCGTGACTATCAGCTTAATTCAATCGCAAGAATACTTTTCACAATGAACTGCATGCTCGCACTCCCCGTAGGCAGAGGCAAAACCTTCATCATTCTCGTTTCCGCACTCGAAGCCCTGAGAATGAATCTCGCAAACAAAATCATCATCACTCCTCCCAACAATGTTTTTGTTCAGTTTGAAGA